>NZ_JBTMWV010000027.1:0-33553 GCF_054489345.1 Devosia sp. A369
TCAAAAATCGCACGCGCACATGAGACCCCCGCTCGGGCTATGCCCTCCCGGCGGTCTCATGTGCGCGCCAAAGGTGGCCTGGTCTTGCTCCGCCTAATGGCCGGATTTTACTCCGCCGTTGACACCCGTTGCTTGCCAGGAAACCGGCCCGTGTGGCGAGCGTGGCAATGGCCAACAAAATGGCCCGCGTCGTCTGGGTGTAATTCGGCGCCACCATGTGACCCCGTCGACCATTGGGATTTCAATGGCTTACCGTGCCGATCGGCGCGCAAACCACGCGCCGACTAACAGTTCGAGGATTTGGCGGTCATCTTGGTTCCTTCGTCATGCGACGAGACCAAAACTCTCCTTAAATCTCAACCGTAAATCCGGACATAGGCGCTGACGGCGGACACATCTCAAAACTTGGCGTGACCGATAGGACCTTAGGCCTTATTGAGAGGCCCGCGACCGGTCAGGTCTCACTTGGCGAGTCGATCACCCATGTGACGCCATAGCGGTCCGTCGTGAGGCCAAAGCCTTGTGACCAAGCCTGTGGGCCGAAGGGTATGGCTACTGTGCCCCCCGCTGACAGCTGCTCGAATATACGGCGGGCCTCATCGACAGAGTCGGCAGTGATGGTCACGCTGTAGCCCTTGCGACCGGTGAAATCCTGCATATCCTGACCCATCAGCCCTTGGTCGCCGATGTCGATCCAGGCATGCATGATACGGTCCAATTGATCTTCTCGAACCGTTTCTGCCATTCCGGGCATATCGCGATGGCTGATCATCGCGCGGACCTCGCCGCCAAGAACGCTGGCATAGGTGGTAAATGCCTCGCGGCAATCGCCATCGAAATCAATGTTTGCAACGACTTTCATGAGTTCCTCCTCGCCTGAACTGTGCAGCAGACATAACAAGGTATTTGAACCAGAATGTGACTGAGCGCGCCAACGAATGGGCGTGGCGCGCTCGGGAGGCGGCGTCTTCGCTATTTGACTACGAAAACCTGGCGTCTGGTTGACCGGCTGGCTCGTGATCACGACCAATGTGGGGGGTGATCGGACTGGTCACTACGGGGCTCACGCCGGACGGATTGTAAAGGTCGCATGTGGAAAAGAACTGGCAAGGCCGCCAATTTGGCGGCCTTGTTCTTATCTTATGCGGCCTTCTTCACGGCCTTTTTCAGCGCCTTGATCTTCTTTTCGTGGTTCTCGACCTTGGCTTCACGCTTCTTGATCTGCTGCTTGATGGAAACGACGTTCTTCTCAGCTGCTTTGGCTTTCTTCGACATGAAATGTCTCCTTGCTTGTATGGCTTTTAGTGGGTGTGTTCTGCTTGATGAACCCACGAATGAACTGCCTGATCTCGCGAGCGGCGCTGGTATCCAGCTGTTCGCATAACTGCACGAACTGATCGCGCTCTAGAGTGCTGATACGGATCAGCAATTGGCTATCTTTCTTGTTGAGTTTCACCTTCTTGGGCTTATCTGACATGGCGCTCACAAAGATGGTTCACACAAAAGATATCGACAATGTATATACATATATGCCTGTGTCAAGACGGTGTAATTCGGCACCATCATGGGCCGGTTCCGGCAGGGCGGTGTCGTTGTTGTTTGCGACGTGGCAGGAAACGGTGCAGGCCTCGGATCGGTCCGACGGCAACCCTTGGTGGACAACTTGGCGGACGAAAATTGTACGGCCCTGTGGAAGCGCTTCGCGCGGGGATGATCAATTGGCGAGCCTGGTCGCGGCGGCAGTGAGCTTTTACAACATGGGCACGAGATCGACACGGTCGATCTCGTACAAGTTAGCGGCACTGGGGTATCTCGTGCGCGTACGCTCGGGCGAAAAGCGTCTCAGGTACTTTAACGCGGCGCGTAGCGTTCAATGGCGGGGTCTGCACGGCAAATCGCAATCTTCTGAATCTTGAAGTCTCGAAATTCAACGATCGTCCGCTTCTTCCTTTGAGCCGTCATACAGACACAAAAGTTGCCGCTCCAGCCTTCCCCGTACAGGTACGTGAAGTCATGATCTCTGATGATCTCACCGCGATGCATGTAGGGGGCAGATAGGTCGGGCAGAATGCCGCCGGATTCATCCACCCACTGATGCCCGTCGCGGTCACTGAGGAAGAGCCGGCCGTAGTTGTTTTTCCAGTTCGGCCCGAAGGACGTAGCCTCCAGCCAGCCACAAAGCCTTTCGTCTGCTTGAGAAGCGGACGCACTGCTGAGCAGGACCAGTAGTACGGCAACCAATGCTTTCTTCACTATTTCATCCCTTAGCGCGCAAGCTCCCATGGCCGCCGGCCGGCGCTGTTGGTGCCGTCCACGACAAGTCCTGCCAGCCTAGTATTCGACCCGAAGGTGAAGGGAAGCTGCCCTGACTGCTGCCCGCGAACATCAGGTCATCAAACAACAGGCCAACGTCTGAGTAAAAGTCCATTTCGAGGCAGCATTCCCGCTTATCGCACCAAGATAGGCACTATGCTGGGCGTCTCATCATTGAAAAGGCAAGTGAGGCTCAACATGAATATCACCGACAATGGTGATACGATCGAGATCGTGCAGCAAAACCGCAGGGGGCACGGTCAAATAGCTTCGCGGGCGCTTGGGCTGGCCGTAGGAATGGGTGCGGCCGCCGCTTTCTTGCTGGTGATTTTGACCGTCCTCGTTCGGAGGTCGATGATGGGCGAAGGCGCGCCTGAGGATATCGTCGGATTCCTCCTCATTCCACCATCGGCGCTCGTGTTCCTGATCGTCGCAGCGTTCGAACTTTCCATCGTGCTGCCCCGCCGCTTGCGCATCGATGCCGACGGTATTCATATTCGCTTTTATCCATGGCCTCTGCCGCGTCCCAAATATCTCCTCCGCTGGCCAGGGCAACAGGCGCAGGTGCGGAAGCAACGGCAGGTCAATTACTCCACCTATCCATCCGGGCGTGTCTCCGCTGCCCCTATCGTTTCCCACCGCTTTGCTATACGTTATGGCGCCGGGTGGTTCGGGCCCGTGGACGAGGATCAGGTAGCATCGCTGACCGACGCCATCAATGCCGCCCTGGAACGTACCGCACCGAGAGAGTGACCCAGAGTATCTAGGGTGGCATCTCTCGCTTAACGGCCCAAGCCTTGTTCCAGGCGCTCGATCGCAGCGTAATGGGCAAGTTCGAACGCCTTGGAAGTCTGTTACTCATAGCCGATGATTTCAGGTGCGGAGGTGGCTTGGACATAGTCGGTGCGTATGTCGGCCGGATAGCGACCGAGAGTGGCGGCGAGGATAAGGAAAGTGGACTCGACGTAGACGTCTGCCATCCCCGCGTCTCTGGACTGGCTGACCCATAATTCCGCCAATTCGGCACCGAAATACGGTTCAGCAGCGACATACATGCCCCGCAAGTATCCCTTGACCAACTGCGGAGCACGGTGTTGCTCGAAGAGGCCACGGCGGTTCCAACGATGTCTGTCGGCACGACGGTGACCTCCTGCTCCAGGGAAGTGCGCTGCTGCTGATCGTCGAGGTTCATGGACAAGTGCTCCTCGTTGATGCGGTCGCGGTGGCGACGGAAGTCGGACTTGTTGAAGTCGATGGGCGTCGACCTCTCATGCGGCCATATTTCCCGGATCTTGGCCGAGAAACAGCACACGGTCGGTGGCATTGAGGGTGGATTGGCGGTGAGCAATGATCATCCGGGTCATTGGCAGCGATGCGACGGCTTCGTTGATGCGCTGTTCGTTGGCCGGATCAAGATTGCTCGTAGCCTCGTCCAAAAGCAGCACGCTCGGACGCCGGCTTAAGGCGCGAGCCAGAACGATACGCTGTCTTTGTCCGCCCGAGAACGTGCTTCCCATGTCGCCCACCAGTGTCTCGTATCCCATGGGCATCTCCATAATCTCGTCGTGGACAGCCGCCATCTTTGCGCAGGTCAGGATCCAGTCCGCGTCCACTGAGGGATCGAACCCAGCTATGTTTTCGTATATGGAGCCAACAAAAAGGCGGTCATCCTGCAGCACGCAGCCAATGCGCTGTCGATAATTGGCCAGCCCCATGGACACGAGTGCCCTGCCATCGATCATGATCTGACCTGAAGTGGGGGAGGCCAGGCCGGCGACCAGCTTGAGCAGTGTTGACTTGCCGGTGCCCGACGGGCCGGCTATGCCGACGCATTCGCCGGCTTCAATCCGCATGCTGAGGCCATCCAGGATCATCGGCTCGTTATCGGCATACCGGAACCGCAGGTCGCTGACTTCGAGCAATGCCGGCTTGCATGACAGTATGGCGGGCATGGGCACGAATCGTGCGCGGTCGTCGTCCTCCTCAGGGGCGGACAGCGCGATGTCGGCAATGCGTTCGCCATGGAGCGAGAGCATCCTGAACTCGAGCAGGACATCAATGAAGCCGTTAATGCGGCTGGCAAACTGATCCTTGTAAGCGAGGAAGGCGACAAACATGCCAACAGAAAGATCGCCAAGCAGCACCGCGCCCACCCCGAAATAGATGATGAGCAGACGGTCGATGCCAAAAACCGCCGTGCCTGCCGCTTGAAACCAGGCGTCGAACTTCTGCAACCGCAGTTCGGCGTTGATGCGCTCGATGAGATGGTTGATCCAGCCCTCCCGCCGCCGCGTTTCGAGATTGAGAACTTTGAGACTGCCGATGCCACGCACCGATTCCATGAAATGGGAGCTTTCCTGCGCCGTCTGGCTGATCGCCTCCTCCGAGAGAGCGCGATAAGGATGATAAGTCAGCGTTCGCATGAGGGCATAGATGACGACGCTGGCAAGGGCCACATAGATCAGCCATCCTCCGTAAAGCCACATCATGACAAGCAGCGCTATGGACATAATCCCGTCCAAAAACGCCCTGACCGCATCATTGGTAAGGGTCCTCTGCACGGCATCGAGTGAGCCGAAGCGCGAAACGACATCCCCAACATGGCGCCGCTCGAAATAACGTAGCGGCAAGCGCATCAGATGGTCAAAGAGGCTCACCTTCCACTGCAGGGCCAGGCTGGAGCCGATGGTCATCGTCATCCAGGTTCGTGCGAAGGTCGCGGCGACCTGCAGCGCCAGTAACAGGCCCAGCGCCAGGGCAATGATCGTCAGCAGATCGTGGTCGGCAGCGACGACGACCTCATCAAGGATGAGCTGGAAACCGATCGGCATGGCAATGACGGCCAGTTCGAGCAGGAGCGAGGTGGCCAGGATTTGCCAGCCCGCTTGAGCGACACCTTTGGTCCGCGCCACAAGGCCAGCAATCCCGATGGCAACGCGCTCAGTTTTCTTCTCGAACTGGTCGGTGGGCCAGGCCTCAAGAGCGATGCCGGTGAATTTTGCGGATACTTCGGCGAGAGGCATCTGCCGGCGTCCGAAGCCGGGATCATGAATGGTGACCGAGCGCGATCCGACTGCCGTCAGCACGACGAAATGATTGTGCTCCCAATGCAGGACGCAAGGCAGGCGCAGTTTGCGCAGGTCATCCATTTCGAGGCGCAGCGCGCGCGTGGCGAGCTTGAGATCGGCCCCGATGGCAATGAGGTCGCGCATGGTTGCGCCCTTCATCGATGCGGAAAAGCGACGGCGCATGGCAGGCATATCGAGCCGGTGACCGTGACGGGCGGCAAGCATCGCCATACAGGCCAGCCCGCATTCGGCCGCTTCGGTCTGCAGGATTGCCGGCGTCGCGCGGGAAAAGCGAGAGGAGATGCGTTGGACTAGTTCAAGAGACACGGGCCTGGTTCCTCATGGTTCGGCGGCGCCGCCGCGCAGGCCGTAGATTGGGTCAAGAATCCATTGATAGAGAGGGCGTGTATCGACCAGCAGATGCGCGTCGACTTCCATGCCGGCCTGCAGCGGCTCCTGGTGGCCATAGGCGTTCACGAACGGCATTTCGGGTTCGACGATGATACGATAGAAGGCGGCGCCGCCGCTTTGCCCCGCGCCGCCAATTTGCGCGATCTCCTCGGGGCGCAGCGTGGCGCGGGAGATTTCAGCTATGCGTGCGCGATATTGGCCAAATTTCTGGTAGGGGAACGCCCGGTACCGTAGCAGGACATCGGAACCTTGGCGCACAAAGCCAATGGCACTGGACGGCACGATCAATTGCGCCACCAGAGGCTGTTCATTGGGGATGATGGTCAGCAAAGGCGTGCCAGCGGCAACTGTCTGCCCGGCCAGAGCCGTTATGGCCGTCACGGTGCCATCACGGGGCGCTGTGATGCTTATTTCACGCCGCGCTTCGCCTTCGGAAATCTGCTGGTCGACGTCCAGAAGCTGTTGCCGCAGCTTGCTGGTGCGGTCGGCACTGACGAGATCGAAGCTCGCTAACTGCGTCTGCAGCTCGCGGAGCTGCCCCGTGAACTGGGCTTTTTCGCGTTGCAGCAGCGGTAGCCGAGCGCGCTCGGCCTGGTAGGCCTGCAATCGCGCCTCGACTTCGCCGCTAACTGCTATGCCCCTTGTGAGCAATTCGCGTTGCCGGTCGGCAAACTCGCGCAATTGCCGGGTGAATTCCTCGGCGAGCGCAATCTGTTCCTCGATATGGGGAAGCTGAGCTTGGAGGGCTTCGATCTGGTGCGACAGATTTTGTTTTTCGGCGGCGTCCATCGCGCTCTGCCGCCGGAGGGAAATTTCTAGCTCGTCGCGCTTGTCGTGCAGAATGGCAACGACAGCGTCCTGGGTATTTCCCAAGGCGGTCGTGATATCCACTCCGATCCTGTAGAGCACGTCGCCGCCGGTGACCCTGTCGCCCTCCCTGACGGCCAGGTTGACGACCCATCCGCCCTGAGGGGCGGTCATCCGGGTGATGCCGTCAATGGGCATGACAATACCATCGACCGGGATGCGCCTAGTATAGGTGCCCAAGGCAACGAACAGCACAACCGCAACAACAAAGACGACGCAGAACCAGGCGAAAACTTTGCCTTGCAGGGTGGAAACGACGATTGGCCGCCCCAGCCAGGCATATTTTTTTGCTACAAGGGATTCGGCGCGAAAAAGCGTGGACATCGGCCCGGGCTCCCGAAAGGATGGCGCTGCATGAGCGCCATCCCTCTGGTTGTTGGAGGGAAGGGACTAGCGGGTTGCCAGCCCGACGGCCGCGCCGCCGACGAGGACGGACTTGACGGCAAACATACCGGTCACCGCACTGCCAAAGCCCCCAAGGGCGATGGCGCCGAAGAACCCGCCAACGCCACCGAGCAGCGCTGCGGAGGCGATCTGGCCGGCATTGCCCCCGGATGCGGCGGCGCCCACCCCGCCGATCACGGCGCCCAGGACCGCGCCGCCGGGCCCGATGCCCCCTGAAACCGTGTCGACTTCGTTGCTTTCAAGTTCACGCATTGTTTGTTTCCTTTTGGTTGTGGAGGGATGGGCAACGCCCGTCCCGATTTGGAGATGGTTCGATGCCGTTACAGCAACGGCACCGAGGGGCAGCTTGGGGGCGGCACCTCGGGTACGCCCGGCCACGGCCGAGGCCGCTGTGGCGGGATCTCGAACCGCGGGGGCCAGACGGGCACTGGCACCAATTTGAGATGTGAGGTTCCGCCCGCGACGTGGTCGAGCTGCCCAAGGTCGAGCTCGGTAAGTCCAAGTTGCTCGGTATCGATATCCAACATGGTATTTCTCCTTTGGTTGGTGTGGTTGGGCCAAGCCCTGCGCTGCCAGTGCCCAAATGAAGGCACTGGAAGTCCTTCCGATGCGGTGGCAGAGCCGCATCGGTTGTTTTTCAGTGTTTGAGGGTT
Organism: Devosia sp. A369; assembly: GCF_054489345.1. Classification (NCBI taxonomy): domain Bacteria; kingdom Pseudomonadati; phylum Pseudomonadota; class Alphaproteobacteria; order Hyphomicrobiales; family Devosiaceae; genus Devosia; species Devosia sp. A369. The sequence goes on from NZ_JBTMWV010000027.1 coordinate 7,718, forward strand.
TTGCTAGGCGGTCCCAGAACTCAGGACGTGGCCGTCAGAACGTCCGGTATAATCCGGAACGTGCCTGTTAATGAGCGCGTGGGTTATTTCTCATTGTGGCTCCTCCATCTGCACATTTTTCCGGTTGTGCTTATAGGACGCGCCACCAGAGGTGATCTTTGGTCGGCCAGTGCATTATTTTGAAAAAATTTGAAACTGCGCCCAGGGACGGCTTGTGCGGGCAGATTGTGAAGGCCTTAGCCGCAGCAGGCATATTGTCGTTAGCGCAATATGCCTGTGGGTTTATCTGGACGGGGTTGGCCTGCCGGGAGCGGATTCGTCGCAATGCAGTGACGAGCCGCCCCTTATGCAGCGCGTGAAGATACTAACAAGCACAGCTGACTCGGCCACTTCCGATGGGCAGAGCGAGCCGGCTGGGCCGCGTCAGTATTGTGCGCAATATGGCTCGCGGTCGAGACGCATGCTCCCACCGAACGGGTTCCACCTGTTGACCAGTCGCCATTCCACCCGTTCGCAGCCGCCGTCCTGTTCCGTGGCAGCTTCCGCGCTGCCCGCTTCCGCTGCGGGCGCTACTTCAGTTTCGGGTTCGGGGATTTCCACGTCCAGAGAAAAGACCACGGTAAATGCGCCATCGGCGGCAGTGGCCGCTTCGGTGGGGAGGCGGCGGAGCGTGAAGCGCCCTTCGCGAGGCGATATCTGCCCCGTCAGGATCATCTCAAAGCCATCGGCAACGGAAATCGAGAGGAAACGGCCCGCGGCGTTGATTCCCGTCCCCGCGTCGCTGAATTCACGCCAGGCGCCGTCCGGCCCCGATTGGAGCTGAGCACCCAACTCGAACCCGCCACTATCTTCGATCATGCCTGTGGTGCTGAACGCGATCTGCCCGTCGCCGTGCTGCGAGAAGCGCACCTCCGCCGTACCGGTGTCGCGATGGAGGCGCCGGCCACCATCGGCCGGAAACACCTCAACGGTCAGTGACCCGCTATAGATCTCGTCGATCATGGCGGGAAACGGGGTGTCCTGGGCCATAAGAGGCGTTGCGGTGGCAAAGGCGCTGGCGAACAGAACGGCGCCAATATGGACAAGGCGGTACATGTCGTTTCTCTTTGCTGTGAGTATCGTAGGTGGCTGGGACGCGTTCCCAACGATTGTCTGGCCTTGACCTTAAGACGCACCGGCTGTGAAAAGGCTTGGCGCAAGTTGTGATTTTCCGCTCCATTTCATTTGTTGCTGAACCTGACCAAGGGTCGACCGCGCGGCGGCGTCTTACTATCGAACAGCTTTTTTGGCGAGGCACCCATGAAAAAACGTCTTGCGGTTCTGATTGGCGTCTGGCTGGCCCCCTTCGGCTCGGGCCTGGCGCAGGACCATTCTGCCCGCGAACTGGGCATCTACTGCCAGGCCGCCGATGGTACGCGTCAGGGGATCGCGGCCAGTCAGGATGGGGCGACTTTGGTGTACACGCATCATCCCGATGCGAGGGAAGAGTTGCTGCGTTTCGTTCACAGCCGGCGAACCGTTGCCTTGTGGCATGCGCAGCTCGACGCGGTGGGTTTCGACGCGATGGCCTCGCTCGAACCGGATGCCGATTTCTGCGCCATAAGTCGGACACGGGCCGGTGACACACATCAGGTCGCCTGGCCACGCGATGCCGCACCGCCCGCGCCCATTGCTGCATTGTTCGAAGCCATCATGAATTTGACATGATGACTGAGCGCTTCACCGACATCACCGTGCATCCTCGTCACCGGTTCAGCCTAGGCTTGGACAACCAGACGGGCAAATATTACCTGTCCACGCCAATCAGCGGCTTCAACAGGGGTGCGGAATACGAAGCCTATTACTGGGTCAGTACAGAAGAGTTCGAGCGCTTTCGGGATACCCCCGGTGCCAGCGCCGATTTTCTCGAATCCTGCCGCAATCACGGCAATGTAGATCGGCGCATCACGTGACGCCCGGAGACCTGAGATGAACTGGGGTAAGGCGTTCTATATTGGCGCGCCCGCGATTATCGCAGGCGCTTCCGCCTTGGGACTATTGCTGTGGATGTTCGGCGCGTCGGCGGTTGACGGCACGGAGGCGCAGGGCTGGACGCTCGGATTTTGGGCGCTGTTGGGCTACGCGACCCTCTACCAGGGTCTGCTTGTCTTGCTGTTGTTGGGCTGGCTGATGCGGTGGCCCATTGGCGCGCCCATTCACACGGCGATCTGGACCGCGACCGTGATTTTTCTCGCGGTCATGGCCCATGCCTTTCGTCAGCTCGATTTCTTCGGGCACTGACCCGAGTTCACGAGGCTTGCCCGATCTGCAACACGGTAAACTGCCGACGCATATAGAGGTCAAACAACGCATTGAAGACGGGATTGACGGTTGGGTCGTCGCTATCGCCGACGATGGTGGCAGTGGCGGCGCACAGTCCATCGATCCCCTCGGCTGTCGCGGCAGTGATATCGCCCTGCGCAGCCTCTGGCATGGCTTGGATCCAGCGCTGCTCGATCTGCCGGGCGGCGATTTCGGCGGTCTCGCAATCACCATAGGAAATTGACAGGGCCACCGCCGGGCTGTCCAGTTGCACATCCGCGATAATGCCGCCGAAATAGGGCGGGATGCCCTTGAGGCTGGCATCCATGCTCGCTTCCAGCCTGTCCCTTATATCATCGAAATTGTCGCTTTGCGGCAGCAGGAAGTCCGACGGGTCGATAGCGCCCAGTCCAAAAGCCGGCGAAATCAACATCGCCTGGACGATCCGGCCATCATCCACGGATTGAGCGAGACCGGCGAGTGCGGTGGCGACGATGGGATTATCGGCGGCACTGTTCTGCTCCGTGACCATCATCGGCAAGGCTCCCGGTTGGGGCGATTGGACGACGGCATTGCCCTTGGCTGCCGCGAAAGAGGCGGCGCCGACCATGCTGCGCCATGGATCGGAGGGATTGCGGTTGGTCACGTCCATCGCCATGGGCTCGCCATTGCCCAACGCGCCAGCGCCGCCGACTGGAACGAAGTCCCGCTCGGTCAGGGCATGGAGCAGTCCCGTGGCGGCGGCATCGTCTGCAAGCCCCCAGATCGACACCACATTTGGCGTGCTGCCAAAACCGGCAAAATAGCGGACCTGATCAAAGGCGATGCCGGACTTTACTTCCCAGGGTTCCACGCCACCCATGTGGAGCGCCTCGATGGGCCGCAGTGCGGCCCCGACCTGCGTTCGCGCCAGACTCCGGGCATTTAGTCCGGTCCCTGCCAATTCCGCCATGCCCCGCACCACCTCGATATCGACGAAATAGGCCTGATCGGGCACGGGATTGGTCAGGATCACCTCAGGCAGATGTCCGAACGCTTCGGTCAACGCATCGAGATTTTGGGCAAGGGCGGAGCCGCTGCTGGCGAGCAGCAGGGCGGCGGCGATAGCGGTCAGGCGCATGGGGCGTCTCCAATGGATCAGTTCTCAAGGATAGGACGGCAGGGCACGAACAAAGCTTGGTTGTTTTTCCATTTTTGCTGCAGCCGCCAAGGTCGATACATAACCAAGCGTCTTATCAGCATCGGAACAAGGCTAACCGCCTCGTAAACCGCAGGAGGAGCTCCATTGTGTTCTCGACATTCAAGGCGACGCCAATCCTTGCCGCAGTCCTGCTGTTGTGCGTGCCCGGCCATGCGGCCGGCGACGGGGCGATCAGGCACGGTATGTTGAAGGTCGGTAGCACCGGCATCGACTGCTACATGCCACCATGTCCGTGGCGCGGTATTGTCAGCGGCGACGCCCCGGGCGGTGGTTTCCAGCGCCCGCTCTGGTGGGGCGAGATTTTGCCCCCTCTCGAGGCCAGCGACAACGACGCGCGCCGTATTCGGGGCGCCTGGGAAAGTTTTGACTGTCTGCTGGTCGAGGGCGCGTTCGACGGCTCGATGCTGACGGTCAGGCGCATCATGGGAGCTTGCTCATGACTTCGCGCCTTGCCATGTCTGACCGCGATAAGGCCGGCGCCCTGCCGGTATGTGGCCCGGTCTGCTGGATGCAGGAGGAACAATGATACCGCTCTTGCCGATTGTTGCGCTCGTGCTCGTCGGCGGCGTCTGGGCCGGCTTTGATGGTTTTAAGGAATGCGGTTGGCTGGACAGATGGCTGGACCGCAGCGGCTGCGTCGACAGTTTCAATGTCAACAATCTTGCCAGCCTGGGCAGCACCATGTTGGTGGATCGGGAAGGGCGCCTTGTGATCGCCGGCGTACAGTACGGCGAGGCCTCCCGATCCGGTCGTGAGCTGTCCACCGTTTCCCAGATTGTCATTTTCGATCCCGCAAGCGGCACGGAAATCGAGCGGATGAGCGTACAATTCAACGGACGTCCCGATCAACTGCAACTGTCGCCCACAGAGGATTTGTTCGTCCTGACCTGTAGCAGCATCTATACCTGCGATCTTGCGGACACGCCCAGCGGCGGCAAATATTCCGGCGCGGCGCAGATCGCCGTGCTCGACCGGCAGGGCCAGTTCGTCTGGCGCGTCGCGGTGCCCCGTGACATCGCTCAGCCAAGCCCAGAGGGGAGGGCGTTCGATCTGGCCTTCGCCGACGATGGTGCGGCGGTCGTGGCTGGTCCGGTGGCCTTCGCCACTTCCGATGGGGCGCTGCTGACAGATGCTGTGCTCGCGGTGGCGCCGCACGGCATGGCTGTGGATAGCGCCGACATTATCGTCATCGCCGGTGCGCCGCGAGACCTCCATTTGCCGCCGGACTATATTCCCTTCACCCGCCTGCAAACGGCGACGTCTGCCGATGGCACGTGCCTGGCGACTTTGTCGCGGCGGTTTTCCGGGCCGGGCGATCTTCGTGCCATTCTCCAGGTCTGGGACAATGCCAGCGGAGAGATGCTGGTCCGTCATGACATCGTGACGGACCTGTCTCCGGCCCTTGCCTGGCGGTCGGATGGAACAGGGGTTCTGGTGGCCACAGCGAGCCCTCCGGCGCCGGGCACCGGCACGCAAATTCGGACCTATCAGGCAGGAGGGCCCCATGATGGCTCGGCTCGTTAAAGCCCTTTTTGTCATTGTCCTACTGGTGGGGGGACTGGGGTGGCTAACCTATTGGTCGCTGGATACCTGTCGTCCGCTCGACCGGCTCCTTGGGCTATCGGGCTGTAGCGGCAGCGTAGAAATTGTCGGCATGTCGACCCTGACCCGGAGCACCATGTCCGTTCCCGACCAGGATGGCGTATCCAGCCTGTTCGGCTGGGCCCGGACGGCCGATGGACTCCGCGCTGCCATGGTGCGGCTCGATCCTGTGGCAGGAACCGAGTTCGGCCGTTATCCGCTGCGCATGCAGAATGCCTTTACCAACGTGCATATGGCTGTTCACGGCAAACGCGCGCTGTTGAGCTGTACAGTCGAACGATACTGCACCGAGACCGGCCAGCTGGGAGCCATCGTATCCTTGTCCGATGGTCAGCAAATTGCAGCATTTGATGACGGCCCGACCTATGTCAGGGGGGTGCCGGGCGATCCCCAGCCAAGCGAGCCGTTCGGGCCGCAAGCGGTTCTGGCCGACGGCGGTAACACCGTGGTCAGTCTGGACGACGACCGTGCCCTGCGCCTCTACCGGATTGATGGCACCCCGATTGCCACGCTTGGTGAACGTACCGATCGATTCGACCAGACGGTCGCGCGTTTCAGTATATCGCCGAGTGGGCGCTATGTCGCGCTGCTCGACAAGGCGAGAGGTAACGGGCAGGGGGACCGTTTTTACATCTGGGATGGGCGCACTGGCGTCCCGCTCTGGACCGTCTCGACAGGCGCCGGATACCGCACCGTGTCTTACCTGACCTGGTCCCGCGATGAGGCGGCAGTCTTTGCCATCCGCTCGCAAGCTGGAAATACTATCATCGACCGGTTTTTGGTTAGAACCGGTGCGTTCTCGTCGCCATGACCACGAGAACACCCATGGCAAGCCCGACAATTGAGCCGCGGGCGGCCAGCACCATCACATTTCAGACACAAGTTTTCTGCTTGCTTAGCGTTATGAGTTCGGGGTCATGGGGGGCTGGCGACGGCGTGCGACTGGTTGATGAACAGATTGGCGTGCCGCCCGACGACACCGATGGACTGGTGCACCGGGCAAAGGCAGGCGACATTGCCGCATTTGAAGGCCTTGTGGCCCTGCATTATCGTTTCATCTACAAGACGGCGTTCCGCTGGCTTGGGCACAAGAGCGATGCTGAAGACGTGACCCAATCGGTTTGCCTGCGGCTGGCCGACGCGCTATCCAGTTTCGATGGCCGGTCAAAATTCACCAGCTGGCTTTATCGGGTGACGCTCAATGCGGTGCGCGACCTGCAACGCACCCATCAGCGCCGCGGCAAGCAGGTCGATGCAGTCGCGGCAGTGACTCGTGAAGATATCGAGCCGGAACAGGAAGACCGGCTGCGGGTCAACGATATCTGGCGGATCGTGCGCCAGTTGCCGGACAAGCAGCGCGATGCAGTGCTGCTGGTATTCGGCGAGGAAATGTCCCAGTCCGAAGCGGCCGCCATCATGGGGTGCAAGGAAGTGACTGTGTCTTGGCACATCCACAATGCGCGAAAATCACTGAGAGGCCTGCTATGAGCACGCCCGAACGCGATCCCTTCGATCTGCTGCCGCAGTTCGCCGACCCGGAGCCCGATCCGGTCGTCATGCAGGCGGTCATCGCTCAAAGCCGCGAGGCGTTTGCCCGGCGGCAAACCCGTCGCGCTGCGGCGGAGCAGGGCTTGTGGGACAGGGTCTGCGCTTGGCTAAGCGTTTCACCCGTCTGGCTGGTGCCCGCCGGCATCGGCGCTTTCGGCGTTGTCGTGGCCCTTGCGGTCGTGCCGGGATTGATGATGACACCGCCCAGCGGCCCGGCACTAGACCATGCCGTCGCCGAGGCCCCCCCCGCTCAACCGCCAGCGGTGAGCGAGCCCGGCCCGGTGCTGTCGCGTGGCGATGGCATCCGCATGGGCGCCCAGCCCAGCCCAAGCGGGCAGCTTATCGAACCCGACGCGGCGCCCATGTCGATCTTTGACGGCGATGGTGTCCAACTGGGATACCGAGTCACGCCTGCGGAAATGCTGATCTACCGGCTCGATACCGATACCGATACCGAGGGATTGGTCGATTCCCAGCCGCTGGTTCCGGGCGAGCAGAGTGATATTCGCGGCGCTTTTGTAACGTCCCTCGGGCAGCCGGACCTATTGGTGGCCCAAATCCGGGTCGATGACAGCGTGTTCTGGCGTGCCTATCGGCTGGTCGACGGAGCCTATGCCCGCGACTCGGAACTTAGCGCCCTTCTATCTGATGCGCCCGATCAGACCGAGGCTAAGCGGCGCCTGGCGGCAATTGGTTCGACGCCGGCTGCTGACCGCTAGAAAAATAACCGTTGCCACCAAGATGGGCGCGGCCCGCAACGTCTCATCTACAGGCGCAAAAACCGCGCCATCACGATCTTGCAAGGAAACCCCGCTCATGCCGCGCCAAACCCGCTTCGTTCGCTTCGCCTCTGCTGCCGTCCTCGCTGTGTCGCTGGCCGCCATGCCTGTGATGGCCCAGGAGGTGACTGACTATCTCGGCGTGCCCGGCCCGATTGTTTTTGACGGCACGGACTATTTGCTCGCCTGGTCGTCCCAGCCTAATGCTCAATATACCAAGCAGGAATATCTGCCCGCCGACCAGTCGCCGGAAACCTATGGCAGCATGGTCATGGTGGAGTTTCTGGCTGCGGACATCACACCGGCGGCCATGGCCAACGCCCAGGTGGAGATGCTCAATGTCCGCAAGCAGACTGATCCGCTGGTCAATATGGCCATCATCGAGAATGGCGCGACGGGCGAGATCATCCTCGACTTTATTGTCTCCACCAAGGATACGAACGGAGAATATATCGTTGAGTGGAACGCCTATCGCTATGCCAGCGCCGAGAGCCGCGACGGCCAGATCGGCGGCCTGCTTTTCGCCATCAGCCACCGTGCCTATGGCAACGATGCGGCGAAAGAGTTTTTAGGGACGCTCAAAGGTTTCAGTGGTTCCCAGGTGCAGGCGCTCGCTACCACTGCCTTGCCGGCGCTATAACTCGGCGCAGCGCTTTGCATGGGCCAGTGAGCCGGATGTTGGCAGTAGAAAATCTTGGGTGCAAACCCACCCCGGTACACAATTTTGAAAAAGCGATCTATGAGCGATCAGAGGTGTCTTTGATCGCTCACTTTTTCTTCTAAACAGAGGCCATGGGCCTTTTTCTGTATCTCTTTTGCGCTGTGGCGTTCATCTTGATAACGGGATGGGCGGTCTATGTGCTCCCGACGCCCGGCACTCTGTCAGCATAGGAGCCGGCTGGAGCCTTCCTGCCAGCGCTCCTATTGATGTTGGCGGTGCTGGCGATGTTGGCACTAATGTCACAGCCCTTCTATGTGATGAGACTTTTCCGTTGGATACGCCAATGGATGGGACCGCCGGGGCGCAACGGCTGATCTGAAAACGTAGGCCCACCTTCTATGATACACCGCCTCTAGCAGGGCGTGCTTTCCGCTTCCACCGCTCCTGTATCCGCGTTCAAGATGGCGATATCTGCAAGCGCCATGTCCGCTTGGGCACCAGTCGAAACGGCGAGGCGGCCATCTGGCAGGAAGAACAGGCAATGATGCTCGTCATCGTAGGGCATTTGGACGGAAAAAAGGTCTGCGCCTTGCAGTGAGGTCACCGTCAGGCCCGTACCGCATCCAGGGTTCGCTCAATATCGGCAAGCGTTCACATATGGTGCTGAATTACATGCTTGCGAACGACTAGTACCGCCGTCGTTGCGCTCGGCAATTGGTGGGATGCTGCCGCTGGCAATGTTGGAGAACAGAGCGCGGACAACCCAGACGTTGTAGACTCTCGGCCGGCCACGCAGGTCTGATCGCAAACTGAATTCTGCCTGACCTCATCGAGCCATCCTTGCATTCGGCTGCGGCGTTGGGTTCGCGATCCGGCAGGTTTCCCCATCCCGGACATTACGCTTCAAACCGCGGCTCCTGAAAGGAGCCATTTTTGCCGTCTGTTAATGGCCAGCGCACATCGCAAGTGCTTGACGGGCGCTATATATATCGATAATCGTCGATTCATGGAATCAATTCGCGCACTAGAAGTCTTCGCCGCCCTGTCCCAGGCAACACGACTCGACGCGTTCCGTCTATTGATGGAGCATGAACCCGCGGGCCTCCCCGCAGGCGAGATCGCCCGCCGTCTCGATGTGCCGCAGAATACGATGTCCACCCACTTGGCGATCCTGACCCGTGCGGGGCTAATCGAGGCCGAGCGCCAGAGTCGCTCAATCGTCTACCGCGCTGTGGTAGGCCGCGTACGGGAGATCGCCAGTTTCCTTGTGCAGGACTGCTGCGGCGGTCGCCCGGAACTGTGCGAACCCCTTGTCGCCGAATTCACTCCATGCTGCCCGCCCAAGGAGACGAGCCATGCCTGATCGCGTCTACAACGTCCTGTTCCTCTGCACCGGCAATTCTGCTCGATCGATTCTGGGCGAGGCCATCCTCAACCATGTCGGCCAGGGCCGTTTCCGTGCCTATTCTGCAGGGTCGACACCGAAGGGTGCAGTACACCCGATGACACTGGAAACGCTTGCCAAGGCCGGTATTCCCACCGATGGGTTACGCTCCAAGGCCTGGGACGAGTTTGCCGTGCCGGGCGCCCCGAAGATGGATTTCATCTTCACCGTCTGTGACAACACCGCGGGCGAGACGTGTCCCATCTGGCCGGGCCAGCCGATGACAGCCCACTGGGGCATCGAAGATCCCGCGGCAGTCCAAGGCCTTGAGTTCAAGCAACGTGCTGCCTTCGACGATGCCCTGCGCTACCTCCGCAACCGTATCGGCGCCTTCATCAATTTGCCTTTGACCACTATCGACCGCATGGCGCTCAACTCCAAGCTCGAGGGTATCGGCGCTCTGGACGGCACCACCACCAAATCATCGAACGTCGCGTAGGTATCCATGTCCATCTTTGAACGTTACCTGACCCTGTGGGTTGGGCTTTGCATTGTCGTGGGTATCGCCGCCGGCCATTTCTTACCGGACCTGTTTCAGTCCCTCGGCTCGCTGGAATATGCCAAAGTCAACATTCCCATGGCGGTGCTGATCTGGCTGATGATCATCCCTATGTTGGTGCGGATTGACTTCATGAGCCTGCGCCAGGTCGGGAGCTACTGGCGTGGAATTGGCGTTACGGTATTCATCAATTGGGCGATCAAACCCTTTTCGATGGCGTTGCTGGGCTGGCTGTTCATTGGCTGGCTGTTCCGGCCGCTGTTGCCGGAAGTGCAGATCGACAGCTACATCGCTGGCTTGATCATTCTGGCCGCTGCCCCATGCACTGCAATGGTGTTCGTCTGGTCGAACCTGGTGAAGGGCGAGCCTCATTTTACGCTCAGCCAGGTGGCGCTGAACGATGCCATCATGGTCGTCGCCTTCGCTCCCATCGTCGGGCTGCTGCTGGGCCTGTCGGCGATCACCGTCCCATGGGACACGCTGATGCTGTCGGTCGGACTCTACATCGTCGTGCCAGTAATCGCCGCGCAGCTGTATCGGCGCTGGTTGCTCGCCACTGGTGGTATCGACGCCATGAACCGGGTGTTATCGGTCTTGCAGCCCATCTCCATCGCTTCCCTGCTGGCAACACTGGTGATGTTGTTCGGCTTCCAGGGCGAGCAGATCGTGGCTCAGCCCACTATCATATTGCTGCTGGCAGTGCCGATCTTGATCCAAGTCTATCTCAATTCGGGACTGGCCTATTACCTGAACCGCGTCACCGGCGAACAGCATTGCGTGGCCGGACCGTCTGCACTGATCGGCGCCTCCAACTTCTTTGAACTGGCCGTCGCTGCTGCCATCGCCCTGTTCGGCTTCAATTCGGGCGCCGCATTGGCCACGGTCGTTGGCGTGCTGGTCGAAGTGCCGGTTATGCTGTCGGTGGTCTGGATCGTGAACCGCAGTCAGGGCTGGTATGAAAATGGCGCCGCCGTGCGCCGAAACTCCAAAGCAAGGGTAGCGGAATGACCGTCACCATTTATCACAATCCCGACTGTGGCACGTCTCGCAACACCTTGGCTATGATCCGGCAGTCCGGTGTTGAGCCCGTCGTGATCGAGTATCTGAAAACGCCGCCGAGCCGTGAGCAGATCGTGGAACTGGTTTCCGCCGCAGGGATGTCGCTGCGTCAGGCGATCCGGCAGAAGGACACGCCGTATGAAGCCTTGGGGCTCGGCGACGCTGCCAAATCCGACGACGAACTGCTGGATGCTATCGAAGCACACCCGATCCTGCTGAATCGGCCAATCGTCCAGACGCCGTTGGGCACCCGTCTCTGCCGTCCCAGCGAGGTGGTGCTCGATATCTTGGAAAATCCCGACATCGGCCGGTTCACCAAGGAGGACGGCGAAGTCATTATCGTCGCCGAAGGGAAGCGCATTGTCTGATCTCCCCAATATCATTGGCGATGCCTTCCAGGTGCCTGACTTCGCCCAGCTGACTGCTCCAACACTGCAGCATAAGCCCCGCATCCTGATGCTTTACGGCTCGCTGCGGGAACGTTCATACAGCCGGCTGCTGACCTTTGAGGCACAGCGCCTGCTCGAAGCCTTTGGTGCTGAAGTCCGTATCTTCCACGCCAATGGTCTGCCGTTGCCGGGTGATGCGCCCGACGATCATCTGAAGGTGCAGGAGCTGCGTGAAGCCATGCTGTGGTCCGAGGGCCAAGTGTGGACGAGCCCAGAACGTCATGGTGCCATGAGTTCGGTACTCAAGTCACAGATCGACTGGATCCCGCTGCCGGGTGGCGCCATCCGTCCAACTCAGGGGCGAACGCTTGCGGTGATGCAGGTGTCGGGCGGTTCGCAATCTTTCAACGCGGTCAACCAGATGCGTATCTTGGGGCGCTGGATGCGGATGGTGACCATCCCGAACCAGTCCTCGGTCGCCAAGGCCTTCCAGGAGTTTGAGCCCGACGGTCGCATGAAACCGTCATCCTATTACGATAGGGTTGTCGACGTCATGGAAGAGCTGGTGAAGTTCACGCTGATCAACCGTGGCGTCGCCGGCTACCTGACCTCTCGTTACAGCGAACGCAAGGAAGCAGCCGCCAAACTTGAGGAGCGGGTCGGCCTGAAGTCGATCTGAACGCCATGGCCGATACCCATTCCAACGCCGGTGCCATTTGGGCTCTCGGTGTTACCCAGATCATCGGGTACGGCACTCTCTATTATAGCTTCAGCATCCTGGCGCCCGTCATCGCTATCGACTTGGGCGTCGCGGTGGAGTGGGTCTATGGCTGCATCTCGCTGGCTCTACTGGCCGGCGGCCTCATCTCACCATGGGCGGGCGGTCTGGCCGATCGCCATGGCGCCGGACGGGTGATGTCGCTCGGATCGATCGGAGCCGCAACCGCGCTGGCGATATGCGGCCTCGCCGGCAACACGATCATGTTCCTGGCCGGCATGATTTTGGTCGAGTTGGCGTCGGCGTTCGTGCTCTACAGCACTGCGTTTGCCTTCCTGGCGCAAACGACAGGTTCACGGGCTCAACGCAGCATAACCTATCTCACCCTGATCGCCGGATTCGCCTCGACGATCTTTTGGCCGCTCACTAGCTGGATGCTCGGCAGCCTGGAATGGCACCAAGTCTACTTCGTTTTCGCGATCCTTAACCTGGTCGTCTGCCTTCCGCTCCATCTGTGGCTGTCGCGGTTCGCTCGGATCGCCGCGTCCCGCCCTGTGGCAGTAGAAGCGATCCAAGCACCCATGAGCGTCGACAACCGCAATGTCGTGTTCCTCCTGATCGTGCTGGGGTTCTCCCTGGCGGGCTTTGTGTCAGCAGCGACGCTGTTCCACATGGTGCCGATGCTTGGCCTGCTCGGCTTGGGTGCAGCCGGCATCTGGGTGGCGTCGCTACTCGGACCCGCGCAGGTGGCCAGCCGCCTGATCAACATGGCATTCGGCAAAGACGTATCTGCAAGTGTGCTGGCGGTGGTGTCGGCAGTCACCATGCCGCTTGCGCTGGGCACCCTGGCCCTATCTGCGCCGTCGACCTTTGGTGCCGCCGCCTTTGCTATTATCTTCGGCCTGGGCAGCGGGCTGTTCAGCATTGTCTCCGGCACACTTCCGCTTGCCATCTTCGGCAAAGACGGCTTCGGCAAACGCCTTGGCTGGATCGGTCTCGGTCGCTTGGGACTTTCTGCACTGGCGCCGTTTGCCCTGTCGGTGGCAATGGGCGCAATTGGTCCAAAACCATCATTGTGGATCCTGGCGGTGGCGGGTTTGATGTGCGTGGTTGTCTTCGCCGAAGTCTGGCGTCGTTGCCGGCCTTTAGGGCAAAAGATGGTAGCAGTGAACGAACCAACAAGCCCGGTAATACGCCAAGGGTGAACGTCTGCTATCCGAGCACGTGACCCGCAAACCGGACAGGCAGTTTTCCACTCCGTCATGGACAATACGGCGGCCGGAGCGGACCTGCAGCTTCCGAGAAGTCGCCAAAGCCCAGCATCCCAGCCTTCAACGCTGCGCCACTCGGATTGAGCGCGGCAATCAGGAGCGGACCACAAACAGTCCCACCAACACGGCTGCCCAGTGCGTCGCAGCCGCGGCTACGACATGGCCGTGCCAGATGGCTTTGGCGAACTGCAGGCGCTTGTTGGTGTAGAAGAGAACACCGGCTGAATAGAATATGCCGCCCAGCGCCAGGAGCCACAGCACCACCTCAGAGGTTATGTCCGCAAGGGGGACTGCTGCGATGGCGCCGATCCAGGCCAAGCCCAGATAGATAGGCACCCAGATCTTCTGGCTGATCGGAGGCAGGAAGATCTTGCCGACAATTCCCAAGCCGGCCAGCACCCATAGGCTTGTGGTCAGCGACCAGGCCCAGGCGCCCGAGAGCAAATACGCGGTGAACGGCGTATAGGTCGCCGCGATCATCAGAAGGATGCCTACATGGTCGAGCCGGCGCAGGATGGGCTTCCATTCAGCCGGCGCGAAGTTGTAGGCGGTGGAGAACCCGAACATGCACACCGCGCCAAGCGAGTAGATTGCGATCACGGCAAGCTTGCCAGGGGCTGGATCCTGAATGCCCATCCAAAGCAGGATGCCACCGCCGACGATGGCAAGGCCGAGGCCAAGCAAATGTACAAACAGGTCGGCGGAGCGCGCCTGGGCGCTAGGATAGTGAGGACGCGCTGCCATAATGCCTCGGCTAGGGTTGGATAATTCTTCCTGGATATAGGGAGCGTGGGCCAACGATGCGATGGAGTGCGCGGCTAAGTGATCGGACGATTCAATGCGTTGCCACCCTAGCCGACCGCCAAAAGTGGACTTAGTCCCACAGGGACCAAGTCTTGTGCTGGTCCTTTGGTCGGCACCAGCACCCTGTTCAAGAAGTCGGTGCCGACAGATCATCAGCGTTGACAATCTTGGCATAAGCGAAGCCCAACGCTGACATAAACGCGGCGTGCACTTGATCTGCTGAAACGGTCATGCCGTTGAACTCGACGTCTCGCGTAGCTGTCGCGTCCGTGACAACGGTAACATTGTAGCCGTAGTCCGCCGCAGCTCTGGCCGTCGCATCAATGCACATGTGGGTCATCGCCCCGACGATTACGACATCTTGAATGCCCTTTGCATCGAGCTGGGCCTTGAGGTCGGTATCCCGAAATGCGTTCGGGTAGTTCTTCACGACGACCTGCTCGCCGGCCTTCGGTTTAACTTCGGGAATGATCTCGGCTCCCGCTGATCCAGCAACAAAGAACGGAGCCCCTTCGGCGCTCTCATGGCGAACGTGAATGACTGGGATGCCCTTGGTACGGGCGTTGTTGATCACCCTGACGGCGTTTTGCACGGCGGCATCGACGCCAACCAGTGGCCAAGATCCGGATGCGAGATAATCATTTTGGAAGTCGATAACGACGACTGCTTGGTTGGTCATAGGTTTATCCTTTCAATTGCCTGTTTATGGACAGCGATCCGCGTCCGCGCTATTGGCGGGACCGACAAAATAGGGGGCGAAAACGACACATGGCTTACAGCGTCGACATTGGCCTGCTCGAGTACCCCGGCGCTCAGGAAGCTGCTCTGCTGGGGCTGACCGACCTGTTCGAGATTGCAAACCAGCCAAACAGACCGAAGCTGCGGGTAACCAGATGGCGTGCCGAGGGAGATCAATCGTCACCTGCTGTGGAAACTGGCACGCCAAGTGTGATCATCATACCGCCCGGAAAACGGGGGCCGGTTACTGCTGAAGTTGCCCGTCCTTTCGTCTCAGGCTTGAGGAAACTACACGCGAACGGCACCACAATAGCGTCCGTATGTGTCGGCGCTTTCATTCTGGGTGAAACCGGATTGCTGGACGGACGATCAGCGACAACGCACTGGGGAGCAGCCGAGGCATTTCGCAACCGTTTTCCAAAGGTCGCCCTCGGGGTTGATCGGCTGCTCATCGATGATGGTGACATCATCACCGCCGGTGGAATGATGGCATGGACGGACCTTGGCCTGAAGCTGGTCGACAGGTATCTGGGCACTGCTGCGATGATGGAGACCGCAGGTACTCTACTGATCGATCCTCCTGGCCGTGAACAGCGATACTACAGCTCTTTCGTGCCAACACTGAACCATGGCGATGCGGCTGTCCTAGGTGTGCAGCACAGGCTTCATGCGGAATTTGCAAACAGCAACAGCCTTGCAGATCTGGCCGGCAAATCAGGACTGGAGGAGAGAACCTTTCTGCGTCGGTTTCGGAAGGCGACAAACATGACCGCGACCGAATATCTTCAGAGATTTCGCGTCAACAAAGCCCGCGAAATGCTCCAGTTCGGCGCCGACCCAGTCGAAGCAATTGCATGGGCTGTCGGCTACAGTGATGCCAGTGCCTTCCGAAAAGTGTTTGTAAACGTCGTGGGCTTGTCACCGTCTGAATATCGCCGGCGATTTCGCGCGTAGTGCGTCTGCGCTTAGCTCCAGGCGGCCTTAGTTGCCAATCCAGGTCGCGCCCGAAGGGCCCAACTAACGTCCGCTTTCCTGTGCCTCGATCCAAAACCGGACAGGCCGGAAGCCACCCCACAGCGGCTGATACCGACCCCATATCGGTCATTGACATCAACTTCGTTGTTTTTTTTCGCGAGAGCCGACATCGTTGCTGGCGACATTAGAGGCTGCCTCGCTCCATTTGCGGCCATCCCAATGGGCGTGCTGAACGGCCCGAATCCACCCAATCAGCGAGAGAGGAGCCGCGTGAGGATGGCGGTCAGTTCTTCGAAGCTGAACGGCTTGCGAAGAACTGGTGTGTTGGCGGGGTCTGACAGCATGCCATGGCTGTTGTTACCAGTGCAGTAGATGAACGGCACGCCCCGCGCGGCGAGCGCGTCCGCCACTTTCACGCTGTCGTCACCATTCAGGTTCATGTCCAGCATCGCCGCGTCGAAGACATGCTCTTCGATCGACGCGAGGGCTTTGTCAATTGTGGCGGCGGCGGTCACTGACTCGCACCCGAGATCAGCCAGCATGTCTTCGATCATCAGGAGGACCAGCATTTCATCCTCGACGACGAGGACGCGGCGGCCAGACAGCAAATCATCCATTGCGCGGTGCCGGTGCGGGAATGTCCATGCTGCAGACCAATCCCTCTTTGCGGTAGTCGAGATGCACGACACCCTCCAGTTCGTAAGCCAGGCCCCGCTCGATCACGCGAGAGCCGAACCCTTTGCGCATGGGGGGCGCGACGGGCGGGCCACCCTTCTCCCGCCACTGTAACATCAATCGTCTGCCGTCGGTTCTCGGCTCGATGCTCCATTCGATTTCGACGGCCCCCATTGCGTTAGAAAACGCGCCGTACTTAACGGCATTGGTCGCAAGCTCGTTGAATGCAATTCCGAACGCCAGAGCGGCTTTGGGCGGAAACCGGATGTTCTCTCCCTTGATCGTAAGGCGTTCCGCCCGGCCGTCGGCGATCCCGAACGGTTCGAGGGCGTCATTGAGCACGTCCACCAGCCCTGCGCTTTTCCAGTTCTCCCGGGTCAGCAGATCGTGCGAGCGGGAAAGCGCGAATAACCTGGTCTCGATGGCTTCCCGTATCACCTTGGGATCAGAATTTGTCCGCGATGCCTGCCAAACGATCGACTGCACCGTTGCAAGCGTGTTTTTCACCCGGTGGTTCAATTCGTCGATGAGCATCTTGGACTCGGTCTGTTCCTGCTTGTGTCTCGTGACATCGACGAAGGAGGCGAAATACTGGACGATTTCTTCTTCCTCGTCGCGGACCGGGCTAATGAAGACGGCGGCCCAGAAAGCACTGCCATCCTTGCGACGATATTGGATTTCGGCGCCTCCCTCCGAATGCCCCTTGAACTCGCTCTCGATCTTGGTCAGCGCCGCGGCATCTGCACCGCGCTCCACCAGAAAACTGAAATCCTGGCCGAGCACCTCGTCCCTGGTGTATCCGGTCAGGGCGAGAAAAGCGTCGTTTGCGAATATGATCGGGTGGCCGGGTTCCTTCGCATCCGTGAACGCCATGGCCATCCGTGTTTCTTCGGCGGCGACCACGAACGGGCCAAGATCGTCTCGGAAGCTTTCAACGTCGGCTTCGGCAGCCTTCTGCCCTTTGGACTTGTTGGTTATTTTCGGCATGCTTGGAATGTAATCCGAGTACCGGGCCAATGCGTCGACCCATTGAAATCCAACGGTAGCAACATCGCACGTGCGGAGCGTCAGTACAAATCGTATGGCGGAGATGAGGCGGCCTGACCACGCCACGCGACGGCACTCCGTGCAAGGCGGAAGACTGCCGCCAAGGTGCCCGCACCCCCGAACCAACGGCTCCATCGCTCCCTCCCCCTCGCGGGGAGGGTGGCGGCTCCTGCAATATCAAGGGCAATGTGAACACAAGGGGCGAGCGCGTCTATCATGTGATGACAGCCTGCCATCAGCGGGACACAGAGAGTGCAAGCAGTCCTTGAGCAAGGTTCATTTTAGGACCTCTTGAGACAGGGGAATGAAGTGGCCGACCGGTTAAACCGGCCAGCCTCCAAGTTCAGCGAACTACGTACACGATCTGACGCGTGTGAGGGTCGACCAGGACAGGTTGGCCGTTGATGTAGACGTACTGATACTCGTAATCCGGAATGGCCTTCAGGGTGACGGTATCGGGAACGCCTGCGCCAATCACCACTTCGCCCTCCAAATAGACTGGATCGATTGGGTTCGAGGTAACATAGGTCCGGGCAACCTCCGGCGGGTCGATCACAGCGCCGACGGTAGCACCACTGCTGGCGCCAATTGCGCCACCAATGGCCGCGCCGACAGGACCGCCGACCAACGCTCCGACGATTGCGCCGCCAGTAGCGCCCGCCACAGCGCCGCCGGCCGCCGCATCACTCCCCTCAAAGGTGACCGTGGCGAGACCTACATCGGGGTATCTCTCGGTAAGGACGACCAGCTCACCCGAAAGGTCGGCCGTGAGGTAGTCGGAGTACGACCAGCCGGTGACTCCATCATAGATCACGCGGCACCACTTGCTGCCTTCGAGGCACCCGTCGACGGTCGCTGAATCACCCGAAGCGATGAAGCCCACAGAGGCATATTGCGGGCCTGGGCCGGAACGGATGTTGAGGTCTGCGGTGGCCGTTGCCGAAGCACTTTGAGCCAGGGCGGTACCGGCGAATGCGGTTGTTGCCATAGCTGCGACCGTAGCGAAAGTCAGAAGCTTGTTCATTGGAGCTCTCCTTGTCGACGTCACCTGGGTGACGCGCAGCTGAGTTTGGTTTTGTGATTGTTCAGCTGACACCCTAACTGCCTAAGCGGGCGGATTGTTCCGGTAAGTACTTATTTTTACTATGACAAATGACCAGCCGGACGCGTAAGCGTATTGTAAGGCCCGGCTGCCTTTGGCTTCCAAGGCGGTATCTCAGACTTCGGGAGGCTGGCTATTCTAACTCCAGCACAATGCCATACTTTGACGCCGGCTCTCCGAACTCTCCGCTGACCACGTCCGCCGACCTCAAGCACGTGATTGGGCCGTCACAGGTGCCGAGCGCGACGGAACGTAGCGGCGCGATGGCAGCTTGGTTGCTCGCGCGCCCAGAAGCTGCGGGTCTGGAAACGGCCCCGAAATGGACGAACGTCGAATGCCTTCTGTGGATGGCCCCCGCATTGCAAGAGATAATTCGACGTTCTGGCGCGTTGGTCGGGTGCAGTCTTCTGTCCAGCCTGTTGATGCAGCTATTGGAGACTGCTGGCCCTGATGCGGTCGGCGAACAAGGTCCCATCGACCAAGGGGAGATGGCAGTGCTGCCTGGCCGTTTCGGAGGTGGTCTTTGCGGCGGCCTTGGACATGTTTGCCGATGAAGCCATCCGTCTCAGTTCTCGCCAGCAGTTCGGCAAAATCTGGCAGAACGTTTTCATCTGGTCCAAGTCGGCTTCCCGCTAACCTGTGGGAACGTTCGATGACCCCATCGCATAGAGGCTGACGGCATCGACAACGCGGGGGGCGGTGTATTGTCGATGCCGGCCACCTATTACTGACGATCGGGAAACGGCATGGGATCTCGGGCGTCAAGGAGGGAAGCTAACAGACGGCCACTGATGGAACCGTGACGGTGGTTGTCAGCGTTTTGTCAGCCTAAAGCGTCTATTGCAGTAGCTATCATGAATCCGAACGTCGCCTTCGCATTAGTGCTTGTTGTCGCATTGGCCGTCTCGCCGCCCGGTTGGGCTCAGGGACAGGGCAATGGCAATGGCAATGCGAACGCCAATGCCAACGCGAATGTAAATGCGGGCCTGACTGCGGGTGCAGGCCTGGTCACGAACGGAAATCAGGGTGGCCCCGCTAACGGGGCCGCCATCGGTGCTGGGCAGGGCGGCGCGCCGGTGGCCGCTGACCAAGGCGGCGGTGCCATTGAGGAGCTGTCTGAAAGCGAGGTGTTGGCCGCGGTGGAAGCCGGCCGGGCCGTATCGCTGTCGACCATTCTGCCCGACATAAGGAGCCGGACCGGGGGCGAGGTGATCAATGCGCAGCTGCAGCAGGTGGGGGCCTTCCTGCTTTATGCAGTGACGGTGCTGACGCCCGCCGGCAAGGTGGCTACCGAATATTACTATGCCCGCTCGGGCCTGCACGTGGAGAATTAGCGATGCGGGTGCTGATCGCCGAGGATGACGACAGGATCGCCGAGACCCTCACCACCGCGCTGCGCAAGGCGGGGTTCGGAGTGGAGCGCGAACGCGATGGCGAGGTAGCGTGGTTTCGCGGCGATACCGAGGCCTATGACGCCATCGTGCTGGACCTTGGCCTGCCGCAGATCGATGGCCTTACCATCCTCAAGCGCTGGCGCAGCGCGGGCCGGCTGGCGCCGGTGCTCATCCTGACGGCAAGGGGGCAGTGGGAGGAGCGTGTGGATGGCATAGAGGCGGGCGCGGACGACTATGTGGTCAAGCCCTTCCACGTCCAGGAAATCGTGGCGCGCCTCCGCGCTTTGGTGCGCAGGGCCAATGGCCTGGCGTCCTCGCGCATCGCGTTCGGCAAGTATCTGCTGGACCTGCGGACCATGGAAGTCACCGCCGATGGCGTGCCCATGGAGCTGACGCCGCAGGAATTCAAGCTGGTCTCCTATCTAGTGCATCGGCGCGGCCAGGTCATTTCGCAGCTGGAAATCACCGAGCATATCTACAACCAGGACTATGAGCGGGATTCCAACGCGGTGGAGGTTCTCGTTGCCCGGGTGCGCAAGCGGCTGGGGGCGGATGTCATCAAGACCAGGCGTGGCTTCGGATACGCGCTGGGTGATGGATTTTGACCCTCCATTCGCTCCGTCTGCGCATGATGGGGCTGGCCGTCATCTGGGTCGCGGTGTCGCTGATCGCCGCAGGGATCGCCCTGCAATACCTGTTCAGCGTCAATATCGAGCGTTCCAGTCGCGAGGATATGGAGGCCGCCCTGGCGCGGCTCGCGGCCGTTATCGTGCCGTCGACCGAGGTGCCGAGCCTCAATATGCCACTGCCCGATCCCAGATACGAGACCCCGTTCGGCGGCCGCTACTGGCAGATCGAGGCGCTCGATAGCGGCCAGATCGCCCGCTCCCGCTCGCTGTGGGATTTCGTCATCTCGGCGCCCGGTGCGGACAATGTGGTCCACCACCAGGAAGGACCGGATGGCCGGCATCTGATCCTGCTGACCCGCCTGCTGGAGATCGAAGACGCCGCCGGCTCGCGGACTTTCCTGGTTACGGTGGGGCAGGACCATGGTCCCATTCACGAGGCGACGCAGCAGTTCGCCACGGACGCGACGCAGGTGCTGCTGTTGCTGGGAGGCCTGATCATCATTGCCTCCTGGCTGCAGATCAAGCTGGGACTGTCGCCTCTCCGGCGGATGCAACGCGCCATCGAGACGGTCCGCAATGGCGATGCCGAGCGGCTCGAGGGGGTGTTTCCCAGCGAGCTCGGCCCGCTGGTGCAGGAGGTGAACGGCCTGCTGGACGCCCGCGAGGTCATGATGGAGCGCGCCCGGTCGCGGGCGGCCGATCTGGCTCATGGCCTCAAGACGCCGCTCGCCGCCGTGCATGGCATAGCTGAACGGCTGCGCGAAAAGGGCAAGGAGGCGGAGGCCAACCTGCTGCAGGATCTCAGCTTCGAAATGTCGGAGCGCGTCGACTATCAGATGCGGCTGGCGGCCCTGCGGGTGCGCACCTCCGCCCATTCTACGCGCTCGTCGCTGAACACCGCCGTCATCCGGACGCTGACCGTGCTGAAGAAGACTGGGCGGGGGGAAAGCTTGCATTGGATCGCCGAGCTGTCGGATGATTGCTGGGTCGACGTGCATAGGCAGGACCTGATGGAACTGGTGGGCATTACCCTGGAGAATGCCGCCAAATGGGCCTCGAGCCGGATCATCATTCGCAGCATGCGCGAGGCCGACAATGCCGTGCTGGAGATCTGCGACGATGGCCCGGGCATTGCCGAAGACCAGCTGAAATTGCTGGGCACGAGGGGCGTGCGCCTCGATCAGACGTTGCCAGGCACCGGGCTGGGCCTGGCCATTGCCGCCGACATTCTCGAGATGAACCAGGGCAGCGTGCGCTTCAGCCGAGACCAAGCGGGCGGATTGATCGTGACCATTACCCTGCCGCTGGTCAAACCCGGTTCGCCGGCGCCGATCTAGACGCCGAAATCATGGCCGGCTCGATGCCGGACGTGGCCCTGATCGTTTCGTCACTGCCCAGTGTACTGGCGATGAGGCCTGCTGCGGCGAGGCTGGCCAGGATCAAGCTGGCGAAGAGAATGAGCGTAATCATGTCTTCCATCCCGACGATTGCTGAGTGGAGAGGGGCGCCCGGTTGAGATGGTTGCCACCCCAACCGGGCGCATGGAGTGTTACTGCGCCTCGACCGACGGGGCGGCGGCCCCTGGCGGCAGGAAATCGGTTAGAGTCTGGATGCCGCCGATATCCATCTGCGGCGTGAACAGCAGCACGGCAAGCGTGACCAACACGGCGATCCTGGCGAATGCGGCGCGCTTCCGGCGTGAGCGGGTAGCAAGCATCATCGGATTACTCCGTCACGGTGACATTGGGGAGGTCGACATTGATCGAGTCCCCATTGCTCGAAATACCACCATTGACCAGCCAGAGAATGAGCAGCACGGCGATCACCACGGCAATGATGACGCCGATAATGCCAAAGGGGTTGCCGCCGCCGACCACGACGGTTTCGTCCGGGGTGCGCTCTACGATGGTCTCTCGTTCGATGGGCATGTGAGCCTCCGTTGCTTGGTTGAGAGTTCAATGCCGGGGCGGCCACAAGGTTGCTTACACTATTGATTTTAAACATTAAAACACGCCTCAACTGGCTGTCAGGCGTTTGTAAGGTCGGCCTTGGCCAGCCACAGAAAAAAGGGCGGCCCGGAGGCCGCCCTTCATCGCGTTTTGCTTTTTGCTATTGCTGGGCAGGGTGCTCGCCGGGCAGAATCGGGCACTTGCCATCAACCATGACTTCGACGGGGCAGAGCGGCTTCTCGGGCGCCGCTGCCTCGCCTGGTTCGACGGCTTCGGCGTCGGCTGGCGCTTCAGCCGGAGCAGCCTCAGGCTCAGGCGCGCGAGCCGCCTCAGGCTCAGGTGCCGGGGCAGACTCGGGAGCCGCTTCGGCGGGCGCTGCATCGGCGGGTGCGGCGTCCGGTGCCGCTTCGGCCGGTGCTGCCGGATCGGCAGCGGGGTCAGCAGCGGCAGGCTGCTCCTCTCCCGGGATGGGCGGGCACTTGCCGTCGACCATTGCTTCGGGCGGGCACAAGGGCTGGTCGCCAGCGGCAGGCTGCTCGGGGGCAGCTTCATCGGCCGGGGCCGCGGCATCGGGCTGATCAGCAGGGGCTGCTTCGCCTTCGGCCGGGGCAGCCGCTGGCTGGTCCGCAGCCGGTTGCTCGGCGGCGGGTTCAACTGCGGCGTCGGGGCTGGCCACCACCTCGCCTTCGGCTGGAGCTGCGGGAGCCTCGGCGCCGGCCCCGGTGTCTTCGGGCAGGTCAGCGGTAGCACCGGCAGTGCCGCCTTCGGTTTCGATTGTGGCAGCCGCATCGGCCTCCTCAACCGCTTCAGGCGGAGCGACTTCTTCGGTGGGCTCGGCAATGTCCTGATCGAAGATGGCGATCGTCTGGGCGTCGACGTCCACTAACTGGGCCGACGGCTCTTCGGCCTCCTGCGGCTGGTAGATGATGATTTCCTGGTTGATGGTCTGCTCGATATAGGTGATGTCGATCACGTTATTGATCACCAGGTCGCCCTCAATAACGACGGGACCGAGGAACTGGGTCTGGGCGTAATAGTCCGGTTGCTGGCTGCCAAGGATGATGTTGACCGAGAGGTCCGGCTCGACAAACCGTTCGGTGGGCACATAGACCCAGTAGCCCTCGGGCAGATCGCGGCGCGACACTTCGAGCGATACGGCGAATCCATCACCTTCCGGCGGCAGCGGAGCCCAACCGACGATGGTATCGCTTCGGCGCCAACTAACCCAGGCTGGAGCCCATTTGGTGCCTGGCACCCAGCACCAGCCGAGTTCCTGGTCGGGGAACCAGCGGCCATAGTGATAGGTGGCCCAGGCGAAGGGCTCGTCGGAAGCGAAGTACCAGCCGCGGTCTTCGACATAGAGCCAGCGGCCATGGCTATAGGGGCGCCAGGCCGTGTCGACGCCGGTGGGGCAGAAGACGTAATTGTGCCGGGCGTGGCGGACCCAGATGCCGTGCGGCTCGAGCTGGTCGAAGAACAGCTGGAAGCTGACGCTGGCGGATTGGGCCTGGGCAGCCGTGACGCCAAGCGGCATGCCGGGCGACAATGCTGTGAGGGGAAGACAAAGCGTTGCGAGCGCGACGCCCGCGAGAAGTCGGGACTTTAACATGGAAAAAACCTCATTTGTTGTCGCCCCCCGGCAAGACGACGGCCGCCCGTCGGGCGGCCGCAAGGCAGGTTCAGTCGGCTTCGACTGCCACGACGACACCGGGCGAATAGGCCACGGTGCGGTCACTCAGATTGACGAAATAGACGCGGTCATTGGTGTAGAAATAACCGTAGGTCGCGTCGCCTTCGATAGGATGGAGCTCGATCTCGGCGGGCACCGCGAAGCCGACGTCGACGTCGCCCTCGATGACCACCGGCTCGGTGGGGTTGAGGCGGACATATTCGACGGAACTGGCCTCTACGCCCGCCGCGGCACCGGTGAACCCGCCGACCACGGCGCCGGTGATGCCGCCGGCCGCGCCACCGACAACTGCTCCGGCTGCGTCGGCGGACTGAGCATAGGAAATAGTTGGAATGCTCAGCATTGCTATGGTCGCAATTCCAGTGAGCAATTTCATTGCGGCTCTCCATTTTCGAAGCAGGGAGGTGGAGAGAAAATGAAATAGATTAGATATCGTTCCTTAAATAGATGTATTACATCTAGCTTTCAGCAAAAGTAATGGATTTGTAAGATTGGGAGTGCCAGTATACTTTCCAAACATTATCCGCTGTGACTTCGGAAAGTGCGGAAATGAATGGGTAGATCGCCGCTCTGCCAGATTAGGCCCTAGATGGACATCGGCTCACAAACGGCAGTGCGATCAGCTCAGCCGACGGCTCGACGTACGCCGAAGCGCGCGTCAACACTCTTCTGCCAGGTGGCAGGTCACGCCCTCTGGCGGCGAGGGCAACAGCGAGGTGATAGCCTTTGTCTCAGGGCTTTCATCCCAGCGTGTCGGCCGTCAGCACCCGTGGCACAGATTTGAGGTTGAGATTTAAGGAGGGTTTTGGTCTCGTCATCTGACGAAGGAACCAAGATAACCACCAAATCCTCGAACACCAAAAAGCCTGCCGCGCAGGTGGTGAAGGACATTCGCCGAGCGCCCCGACTGATGCCAAGTATCACATGACCTCTTTCTAGCGCGTCCATCCAGAAGCGGACGGGCGGCTTACCACCCCAGAATCGCCAGGCTGCTGCCGACCCCCAAGTCGGACATTCGGGCCCCGACGGCGAATGATCGGAATCTGCCATTCGGTAGGTCAGCCACGTCCGGCCAGTCAGGAACAGACCGTTCTCTAACTTCCTGCGCCAGTGGCATCGGAGTTCCTTTGGAGGGCCCAGTCGATAAGCGCTTCCATGGCAGGGCCAAGTGCCTTTCCAAGCTCGCTAAGGCCATATTCTACCTTCGGGGGCACCTCCGGGTAGGCAGTGCGCGTAACAATGCCGTCCTTTTCCAGTTCCTTGAGCTGCTGGATTAGCATCTTCTGGTTCACCCCTTCGACCCGACGCTCGAGTTCGGAAAACCGCAGTGGACCGTGCGCGGCGAACAGCTGACATATGAT
>NZ_JBTMWV010000028.1:0-28211 GCF_054489345.1 Devosia sp. A369
AAAAATCGCACGCGCACATGAGACCCCCGCTCGGGCTATGCCCTCCCGGCGGTCTCATGCGCGCGCCAAAGGTGGCCTGGTCTTGCTCCGCCTAATGGCCGGATTTTACTCCGCCGTTGACAACGAGCTGAATATTCATACCATTGGCGGGGTGATCAGCCCGGCCGAAATCCTCGTCACCATCGTGCCGGAGCATGCCCGGCTCAAGGTGGAGGTCAGGCTGGCCCCGGCCAGCATCGACCAGGTTGCCATCGGCCAGCCGGCCCGGCTGCGGTTCTCGGCGTTCAACCAGCGGACCACGCCCGAACTCAAGGGCGAAGTCGTGCATGTCTCGCCCGCCACCTCCCGCGATCCGGCGACCGGGGAAACCTATTATCTCGGCGACATCAGCATACCGGCGGCGGAAATGGCCAAGCTGGGCGATGACGTGCTGCTGCCGGGCATGCCGGTTGAGGTCTATCTATCCACCGAGCAGCGCACCGCCATGTCCTATCTCACCAAGCCGCTCACCGATCAATTCAACCGGGCGCTGCTGGAGCGATAGCGGATGGCGTCGTCCGGGCTTCAGATCAATGGAACAAATGGGTGATCGGCATGGCGCTTGAGGGATCAAAATCCTTGAGCGCCAACACCACCTCGAGCCGGCTTCGCGCCTCGAGCTTCTGCATCAGGATCGTCATGTAATGCTTGACGGTCTTCTCGCTCAGATCGAGTTCACCGGCCATTTCCCGGTTGGTCTTGCCTTGGCGCAAGAGCGCCACGATCTGCTCTTCGCGCAGGGTGAGCCGGAGCTTCTTGGTGGTCACCTTGGTCAGGGCCGCGCTGCGCAGCGAAGCAATCAGCTTGGTGGCGATCAATGGGGTGATGAAGGTTTCGCCGCCAAGCACCGCCCGGACGCAGTCCAGCAACTCACCGGCGGCGCAGCCATAGGTCAAATAGCCGGTCGCGCCGGCATCAAGCACGCGCATGACATATTCAACATTCGAGTGATGCGAAAAAACGATGACTTTCGGCTGTCCGATGAGACGGGCAAGCTCGGCAATCGTATCAAAGACATATTCGGCACCGCCCAGATCCAACACCCAAACATCGGGTTGATCGACAGAGGTTAAATTGACGAGGCCCGGCGGCAGTTCCGACCGCGACATAACCGAAAAGTCCTGATGCGAGTCAATCGCGTGCGCCATGCCGTCTAATAAAAGAGGATTCTTGCAGACTAAAGAAACGCGCGCCGCTTGCATGTCATGACTACCCCAACAGACAAGTCCCAAAGGATAGCGTTTCTTCGTAGGGGCACAACACAATTATTAATGAATAGTAAACGCCAACTGGCATCCGCCCCAGGCAACCTAGGCATTTCGACCGGTTGGCGACCGCAACTGTCTGGCCTGGATCTGCTCGCGGTATTGGCTGGGCGCCAGCCCCAGCACCCGGGTCAGCACGCGGGAAAAATAGGCCGGGTCGGTATAGCCCAGCTCGGCCCCGATCTGCTTGACCGAGAGAGTCGAGAACAGTAATTGCCGCCGCGCCTCCAGCGCCACCCGCCGCTCGACCACCGCCAGCGCCGAACAGCCCAGCGCCTCGCGGCAGATCCGGTTGAGATGGGTCTGGCTCAGGCCCAGCGCCGCGGCATAATCGGCGATGCGGCGCGTCTCGCGAAAGCGCTGGTCAACCATACGGCGGAACGCCTGCGCATGCTGCAGGCTACGGCTGCTGGTCTGTTGCTCGACAGTGTCGGAGGCCCGCTGGATCGCCACCACCAATAGCGCAATCAGCGCGCGCATGGCGCTGGCGTGGCCCGGTAACGGGCGATCGGCCTCGGCAATCAAACGCGCCAGCGCTTCCCCCACCGCGCCGTCACCGGCGATCACCCCGGCCGCCAACTCACCGGCTTCACGCATGTCGCGGTCCATCAGCGTCACCACCACGCCGTCGACATCGGCGCTGAACTCATAGGCATGCACGCTCAGCGCCGGCACCACCACCACCGCAGGCGCGGGGACAAGTTGCTGCTGCGCGTCGATGCTGACCTTGGCCCGGCCGCCGGTCAGATGCAGCAGCTGAAAGAACTGCTCATGGCGGTGCGGGGCGATCCGATAATCATGCGGCCGGCTGCGCGACTGGATGGTTTCCCAATGCAGCCAATCCTGATTGGCGGATTCGATTTCGCCATAAAGGGCGTAGCTGGGAATGGCTTTCATGGTCGGATAGTCCAATAGAAAGCGCGCTCTGTCCATTCACCAAAGGCGCGCAAATGGCCATGCTGTGGGCAAAAGAGGGAAATGCTTTGCGCACTCAGGTGGTCATTATTGGGGCGGGTCCGGCCGGGCTGATGCTCGGGCGCTTGCTGGAGCTGGCGGGCGTCGATGCGGTTATCCTGGAGCGCAAGAGCCCGGATTATGTGCTCGGCCGCATCCGTGCCGGGGTGCTCGAACAGGGTACCATCGAGCTCATGGAACGCGCGCAGGCGGGGAGCCGGATGCAGGCGGAGGGCCATGTGCATCATGGCGTCGAACTCAGTTTTGACGGCGACCGCCAGCGCATCGATTTCACCGATCTGGTGGGTCGTCACGTCATGGTCTATGGCCAGACGGAGGTGACGCGCGACCTGATGGCGGCGCGAAAAGCCACCAGCATCTATGAGGCCGAAGACGTCCAACTGCATGATTTTGCTGGCAGTCCCTGGGTCACCTATCGCAAGGATGGCATCACCCACCGCATTGATTGCGACATGATCGCCGGTTGCGATGGCTATCACGGGGTCTCCCGCCGCAGTGTGCCAGAGGCGGCCATCAGCAGTTTCGAGCGGGTCTATCCCTTTGGTTGGCTGGGGGTGCTGGTGGACCAGCCGCCGGTGGCCGAGGAGTTGATCTATGCCCATCACGAACGCGGTTTTGCGCTGTGTTCGCAGCGCTCGCTGACCCGCAGCCGCTATTATGTGCAGGTGCCGACCGATACCGATCTGGCGGCCTGGTCGGATGACCGGTTCTGGGACGAATTGCGGGCGCGGCTCAACCCGGCGACCGCCGAGGCGTTGCAAACCGGGCCGTCGATCGAAAAGTCCATCGCGCCGCTGCGCAGTTTCGTGGCCGAGCCGCTGCGCTTTGGCCGGCTGTTTCTGGCCGGCGACGCCGCCCATATCGTGCCGCCGACCGGGGCCAAGGGGCTCAATCTGGCGATGAGCGACGTGGCGAGTTTGGCCGATGCGCTGATCGAATTTTTTGTCGAGCGCTCCGCCGCGGGGATCGACGCCTATTCGGCCAAGGTGTTGCAGCGCATCTGGAAAGCCGAGCGGTTCAGCTGGTGGATGACCAGCCTGCTGCATACTTTCCCCGAAACCGGCGGCTTTGGCCGGCGCATCCAGCGGGCGGAATTTGACTATCTGGTGGGGTCGCGCGCGGCGCAACAGAGCCTCGCGGAGAACTATGTCGGCCTGCCCTAATGCCCGACGCCGAGCAGGCGATCCACGGTTTCGGGTTCAGCATTCAGCTGGTCCGGAGTGCCTGACCAGGCGACACGGCCCCGCTCGAGAATTAGCACAGCATCGGCAAAGGCTAAGGCCGGTTTGATGCGCTGTTCGACCAGCAAAATTGTCATGACTTGGCTTGCAGCAAGCTGACTGAATGCTGCCATCAGTTCTTCGCAAATCACCGGCGCCAGACCTTCGAGCGGCTCATCGAGCAGCAACAGGGTCGGCTGACCCAAAATGGTCCGCGCCGTGCTCAGCATCTGCTGCTCACCGCCCGATAATTGCGAGCCGAGATTGCGCCGCCGCTCCTTGAGGCGCGGGAACATAATGTAGGCTTCTTCGATCGCCGATTTGGGGCGATCCTTGAGGCCAACGAAGAGGTTTTCCTCGACGGTCAGCGATTTGAATATGGCGCGGCTTTGCGGCACATAGCCCAGCCCGCCCAGCGCCCGGTCCGAACCGTCAAGCCCGCTGATGTCGACGCCACCCAATTGCACGCTGCCGCCATAGCGGCGGGTCTGGCCGGCGATGGTGGCAAACAGCGTGGTCTTGCCCATGCCGTTGCGGCCGAGCACGGCGAGACGGCCGCCGGCGGGGACGGCAAAGCTGATATCCTCCAAAATCCGGGTCGGGCCGTAGCCGGCGCTCAGGCCGGCAATTTCAAGCGACGCCGCGCTCATCGGCATAACTCCCCAGATAGGCTTCGCGGACGCGCGGATCGTTGGACACTTCGGTTGGCGTGCCATCGAAAATGATCGCCCCCGCCGCCAGCACCACGACGCGCTGGGCGAAGCGGAAGACGAAATCAATATCATGCTCGATCATCAGCACCGCCAGATCGGCCGGCAATTGTGCCAGCGCGCGCTCGATCAGCACGGTATCCGAGCTGGGCACGCCGGCGGCGGGCTCGTCGAGCAGCAGCACTTTGGGCCGCAGCGCCATGGCCAGGGCGATTTCGAGCAGGCGCTGCTGGCCATAGGCGATGGAGCTGACCGGCTGCTGGGCGATATCGCGCAGATTGAGCAGGCCCAGAATATCGGCGGCTTCGCTCACCACATCGGGCATGCCGCGATAGTCGGCAAACAGGCTCCCCGAGCGGCCCATGCGTTGCAGCAGCGCCAGCGCCACATGCTCTTCCGGGGTCATCTCGGAAAACAGCCGCGTCACCTGAAAGCTGCGCACCAGCCCGGCTTTGACCCGTTGGGTCGGCGAGCGGCGGGTGATGTCCTCGCCATTGAGGTGGACCGAGCCGGAGAGCGGCTTGAGCTGGCCGGTGACCAGATTGACGAAGGTGGTCTTGCCGGCGCCATTGGGGCCGATCAGGGCGATGCGGTCGCCCTTGTCCAGACTGAGCGACACATCATCGGTGACGGCGAGGCCGCCGAAATTCTTGCGCAAATTGCGAACTTCAAACAGGGTCATGACCGTGTCCTCCGCAGCCGCGCCCACAGCGTTTCGGCAGCACCGGTCAGACCCTTGGGCGCGAACAGCACCACAGCGATCAGCAACACGCCGACAATGGTGAGCCAGTGGAATGGATTGATCGCCGAGACGCGATCCTCGAACCACACAAAAGCCAGCGTGCCGACCATGGCGCCGAACAGCTTGCCGGTGCCACCCAGGACCAGCATGACCATTGCCTCGGCCGACATGGTGAAGGACAGGCTATCGAGCCCGACCACCTTGGTGGCGATGGCCGAGAGCGCCCCACCCAAACCAGCGACAGCGCCGGCGATGGCATACATCTTGACCAGGGTGAAATAGACCGGCGCCCCCATAGCCCGCACGCGGATCGGGTCCTGCTTGATGCCGCGGCACAGCATGCCGAAGGGCGAACGGACGATGATGCGGAGAACCAGGAACACGACCAGCAGCAGCACAACTGCCATGATGAAGGCCGTGCGCCCGAACAGATCGAAGCGGAACATGCCGAACAGGGGCGATGGCGAGATCCCGGACAGCCCGTCGCTTCCGCCGGTCCATGCCGAGAGCTTGTTGGCCGCCTCATGGGCCAGCGACACTACCGCGATCGAGAGCACCAATTGGCTGAGGCCATGCCCACGCAGGATAACAAGACTGGAGATAGCCCCGGCGAATGCCCCGGCCACAGCGCCAATGGCCAGCATCAGCAGCGGATCGGTGACGCCGAACTTGGCGGCAAAGATGCCGGCGGCATAGGCCCCTGCACCAAACAGCGTGGCATGGCCCAGCGTCGCAACACCGGAATAGCCAGTCACCAGATCGAGCGACAGCACCAGCAGCATCACGCCCACAACCCGCGTCAACAGCGCCAGATTGGTCGGAAACAGGAAGAACAAGACCACCGCAACGGCGGCAACGATCAGGACTGCGATCATGTCCTGCATGGCGGTCCGGCGCCAGCTGCGCACGGAAACGACGTGCGGTGTATTCAATGCAGACTCGCTCATTTGGACCGCCCCATCAAACCGTTGGGGAAGACGCAGACGATCGCGATCACCGCCAGGTAGAAAAAGAATTCGCCATATTCGGGCACCAGGTAGCGCGCCGTGGTCTGCACAGCGCCCAGCAGGAGCGCCGCGACCAGTGCGCCGGCAATGGACCCTGCCCCGCCGACCGAGACGACAACGAGGAAGGTCACCATGTAGTGCAGCGCGTAATAGGGCTCGATGGGCAGCAATTGCGCGCCGACCACGCCGCCCAGAGCGGCAAGGCCAATCGCCAGCGCGAAGCTGACGGCATAGACGATTTTGGTTTTCACCCCAAGGGCCCCAGCCATGGCTGCATCATCCACCGAGGCCCGCAACCGGACGCCGAAGGGGGTGCGCTCGACGAGAAACCACAGCCCGCCGGCGACGACAATGCCTACGGCCACGGCGAACAACTTGTGCGCCGCAATGGAGCGAAAGCCCAGGTCGACCGGCCCCTGCAACGCCGCAGGCAGCGCGACGGTCTTGAGGGTGGGCCCCATGGCGAAATTGGCGATGCCGATGATGGCAAAGGTGATGCCGATGGTCATCAGCACCTGCGTCAGTTCGGGCGCACCATAAATGCGGCGATAGAGCAGCCGCTCCAGCGGAATTGCCACCAATACCGTGCCGACCACCGCGGCCATCACCGCAATACCGAAGGGCAGGCCCATCTGCTGGGTGGCGTAGGAGGCGATATAGCCGCCGATCATGGCGAAGGCGCCATGGGCGAGGTTGACAACCTTCATCAGCCCCATGGTGACGCTGAGGCCGATGGAAATGACGAACAGCACCATGCCGTAAGCCAGGGAGTCCGCAGCGATGGAGAAAATGGTTTGCACCAGCAGGAACCTCTCAGCTTGAGCACCAAAATCCGCGAAGCAGCGGCGTGGCTATCGAGCTTGTCTCAATGGGGCGTAATTGTCGCCCCGCGTCATCACCGGGCTTGTCCCGGTGATCTATGCGAGAATGAATTGCCCGGACCAGCCGGGCAATGACGATGGTGGTATGGCCAGCGGCTAGGAACCGCTGACCGCAGGGGTGGCTTACGGAGCCTTCCAGCCCGGATCGCCCTGGTTCTCAAACGTCTGGATTTCCTTGTTGATGTACTGGCCATCTTCCAGCGCCACTTCGCGCAGGTAGATGTTCTGCGTGATGTGGCGATTTTCCGGGTTGATGCTAACCGGACCGCGCGGGCTGATCCAGCCGAGGCCCTTGACGGCTTCCACGGCCGCCGCAGCGTCCTGGTTACCGCCAGTGGCTTCGATCATCTTGGAAATCACATACATGCCGTCATAGGCGCCGACTGCCGGGAAGGTCAGCTCGGAGGCGCTGCCGATGGCCTTGGTGGCCGCTTCGACAAAGGCGGCGTTTTCGGGCGAGTCGTGGCTCACCGCATAGTGGAACGTGGTCAGCATGCCGAGCGCATTGTCGCCCAGCGCTGTGAGATCGGGTTCCTGGGTCAGGTCACCCGGCGCGAGCAGCGTGACCCCGGCAGCCTTGAGGCCGTTTTCGACATAGGCCTTGGTGAAGCCCAGCGCGGCCGGACCGGCAGGCACGAAGGCGAAGACGGCTTCGGCGCCCGAATCCTTGATGCGCTGCATCATCGGGCTGAAATCATTGGTGTTCATCGGCATGCGCACCGATTCAACGATCTCGCCGCCCGCTGCGGTGAAGGCGGTCACAAAAGCGGTCTCTGAATCGACGCCGGGACCATAGTCGGACACGACGGTAATGATCTTGTTGATGCCGCGCTCGCGCGCCACGGCCGCCATTGGCGTGGAAGTCTGCCAGGTGGTGAAGGAGGTGCGCACCACATAGGGGCTGGCATTGACGATGGCCGACGTGGCGGCGTTGAACACCACCATCGGCACATTGCCCTCCTCAAGGATCGGCGCAGCGGCCATGGCATCGGGGGTGTAATAATAGCCCGCCAGATACTGCACGCCTTCGCTGACGATCAGCTCCTGGGTCAGCGCGGCGGACTGCGCCGGGTCGGCGGCCGGCAGGTCGCGATAGACGATCTCGATGGTGTCATCGCCGACCGTGTTGCCGTTCAGCGCCAGCCAGGCATCGATGCCCGCCTGAAAATTCTTGCCCTGCAATGCGGCGGGGCCGGAAAACGGCCCGACGACGCCGATCTTGATGGTATCGGCGAAGGCGACGCTGCTGCTCAGGGCCAGCGCCATGGTCGTAAGAACCAGCTTCTTCATGATCTATCTCCTCCCTCGGCGGACATAGCACCGCCCGTTATCGGGCTTCCACCCGACTTGCCGACATAATGCGGGTTCGCGCGCCGTTATTGAAATGAAATCATTTGGCCCACTCATAACCCCAGGGGAATGAATGGATTTGAGGCGCAACGGCCAACAGAGCCGTAAACGCGCGCAAAAGCGTCACCTGACGGCGTTCAACAAACGGCCATCATATGGTCTGCCATGCATATGCGAGGGCGACACGGCCCAGCGACATTCCACATTACGCTCGCGGCTGGAGCGAGCAGAGACCTGGTTTAACCTGCTGGCACAAATGGAAAATCAGACCTACTCGGCCGGCTCCACCGTTTCATCCATGGCGTTGAGCTCGCGTTCCAGCCGTGCCTCTTCCACGGCCTTGGGCTGGCTGAACGAGGCGAGCAGCAGATAGGCCACGGGGGTCAGATACAGCGTCGCCACCGCAGCGATGCCCAGCCCGCCGACGATAACCCAGCCCAGAGCGCCGCGCGCTTCGGCGCCGGCGCCGGAGGCCAGCACCAGCGGCACGCCGCCCAGGATGGTGGCCAGAATGGTCATCATCACCGGGCGCAGGCGGATATTGGACGCCTCTTCGACGGCCTCGCGCACCGACAGGCCGCGATCGCGCAGCTGATTGGCAAACTCCACGATGAGAATGCCATTCTTGGCCATGATGCCCAGCACCAGCACCAGACCGATCTGGGTGAAGATATTGAGACTGCCCCCGCTGAACAGGATGGCATAGAGCCCGGCGGCGATGGCGAAGGGCACCGTCGCCATGACGATGATGGCGCTCCAGAAACTCTCGAACTGCGCCGCCAGCACCAGCAGAATGATGACCAGGGCAAAGCCGAAAGTGATCAGCATGGCGTTATTGGCTTCACCAATGGTCTTGGCTTCGGCCAGCGGCAGGATGGTGGTGCCTTCGGGCAAAACCGGCGCGGCTATCTGCAGCAAAGCGGCATAGGCATCGCCCAACGCCATGCCGCCTTCGAGATCGGCGGTCACCGGCACGGAACGGCGTTGCTGCTCGCGGCGCAGCGAGGGCGGCACCGGCGCCTCGGCCAAGGTGGCGATGGTGGAGAGCGGCACATAGCGCCCGTCGCCGGTCCGCACGAACAAGGTTTCGAGGTCGCGCGGATCGTTGATCGGGTTGCTGGTCGACAGCATGCGCACGCTGTAGCTGGTGTCGTTGATAAACACGCTGCCAATGTCGCTGCCATCGATCATGGCCTGCATGGTGGGCGCCAGACCATTGATATTGATGCCCATGGCATCGGCCCGCGAGCGGTCGACGGTCAGGGTCAGCTGCGGCTGGGTGGTGTCGAAATTGACACTGACGCGACCGAAGCGGCCATCCTCTTCCAGCAGGTCAGAAATGGTATTGGCGGTCTCGGCCAGGTCGGCATAGTTGGAACCGGCAACGGCGAATTGCAGGCCGGAGCCGCCGCCGCGAATGCCCAGGCTATTGCCCTGCCCCACCGAGGCCCGCACACCGGGAACCTGCGCCATCAAGCCGGAAATCTCGCTGGCGATCACCTGCTGGCTGCGCTCGCGCTCGCCCCAGGGGGCCAGCGTCAGCGTCATCGAGCCGCCACTGCCCCAGCCGGACAGCACGAAGATCGAGCGGATTTCGCCGCTGTCGACATAGGGCTGCAGCATGGATTCGACCTGGGTGAGGCGCGTGCGGACGAAGTCGAGGCTCACAGTGTTGGGGGCGCTGATGCGCAGGGAAATCTGCGAGCGGTCTTCTGGCGGGGTGATCTCCTGACGCAGGCTGGTAAAGGCATAATAGGACGAGGCGGCAAACAGCAGCGCCACCAGCACCACCACCAGCGGATTGCGCAAAGCCAGCGACAGCGTCAGCCGGTAAAACCCGGCCAGCGCCCGCCCGATACTGCCGAAGGGACCACCGCGATGGGCATGGGCCGCGCTGTCTTCCTTGAGCAGGCGCGAGGCGATCATCGGCCCCAGGGTCAGGGCCACCACCGCCGAAATCAGCACGGCAATGGCCAGGGTAAAGCCGAATTCGCGGAACAGACGCCCGGTCTGCCCTTCAAGGAAGGACAGCGGCACGAACACCGCCACCAGCGTCAGCGTCGTCGCCACAACGGCGAAAAACACTTCCTGCGTGCCCAGCACGGCGGCGGCGCGCGGTCCGGCCCCCATGGCCTTGCGGCGCATGATGTTCTCGAGCACGACGATGGCGTCATCGACCACCAGACCCGTCGCCAGCACCAGTGCCAGCAGCGTCAGGATATTGAGCGAGAAGCCCGCCAGATACATGCCCGCCACGGCGCCCAGCAAGGCAATCGGCATCGACACGGCGGGCACGATGATGGCGCGCCAATCGAGCAGGAACAGATAGATAATGCCGATCACCACCAGCAGCGCCACGATCAGGGCAATCTGGACCTCGTGCAGCGCGCCTTCGATGAACACGGCCTCGTCGCTGGAAATGGCGAGGGTCACGCCCGGCGGCAGGGTCTGGTTGAGGCTGGCGACGGCGGCGTGGACGGCGGTGGAAATGGCGACCGTATTGGATTGCGCCTGGCGCACCAGACCGAGCCCGATCCCCGGCTTGCCATTGGCCCGAATCGACGAGGTGCCGGCCGCCGCGTCAAACACCACCGTCGCCACATCGCTGAGCCGAATGCGGCCATTGATGATGATGGCCTCGAAATCCTCGGGGCGGGTGACTTCGGAAATGGCGCGGACTGAAATATTCTGGTTGGGGCCATTGATCGAGCCGGCCGGCGTATCGAGGGCGAGGGTCGATAGCGCGGTGCGGATATCGGCGACGGTCAGGCCGTGGCTGGCCAGCTTGATCGGATCGACATCGATCTCGAAGGCGGTTTCGCGCGTGCCATAAACCTGCACTTCGGCGACGCCGGGGACGGCGCTGAGCCGCTCGGCGACCACATCATCCACCAGGGCACTGAGATCGGCGATGCTCATGCTGTCGGAGGTGACGGCCAGCTGCATCACCGCCTGGGCGTCGCTGTCGGCCTTGAAAATGGTTGGGGTTTCCGCCCCTTCGGGCAGCGAGCGGTCGACCCGGCTCAGGGCGTCGCGCACGTCTGAGGTGGCGATATCGAGATTGGTGCTTTCGGTGAATTCGAGGGTGACCCGGCTGCTGCCAACCGACGAACTCGAGGAAATCGCCGTCACGCCCTGAACGCGGGCCACGGCGCCCTCGACGGACGCGGTCACTTCGCGGTCCACCGTCTCGGCGGCGGCGCCGGGAAAGCTGGTGAAAATGGAGAGGACCGGGCTTTCGACGCGCGGCAATTCTCGCACCTCGATGCCCAGCAGCGCCGCCAGCCCCGCCACCATGATCATCGCATTGATCACCACCGCCATGACCGGACGGCGGACAAACAGTCGGGCGAGGGAGCCGCCGCGTTCGTTCTTGCTTTCTATCGACATGGCGGCACTTCCCTCAGTTCTGCGCTGTCGCCGGGCGACCGTCCGGCCCCTCCAGCAAGGTGACGTCGGCGCCGTCGTTCAGTTGCAGAATGCCTTCGGTGATGATCGCATCGGTATCGGTCAGCGCGGCCTTGACCAGCACGCCATCGCTATTGCGCTGGATGATTTCCGCCGGCACGCGGACCGCCTTGCCATCCTGATATTTCCAGACATAGGAGCCCTCGGCCGACCACAATATGGCCAGCGGATTGACCGCCGGGTAGCGCTCGCCGGCGAAATCCAGCGCCACGGTGAAGCTCATGCCGGAACGCAGCACGCCATCGGGATTGGGGATTTCGGCCTGCACCTGCAGGGTGCGGCTGGTTGGATCGAGGCGATTGTCGATGGCCGATACATCGCCGGAGAAGCTCTGCCCCGGCAGCGCCACGGCATTAACATGGACCGCCATGCCGGGCGCGATCTGGGCGGCATAGCGCTCGGGCACCCAGAAATCGATCAGAATCGAGGAGGTGTCATCGATGATGGTGACGGCGGTCTGGGCGGCGACATAATTGCCGGGTGTCACCCGGATCAGCCCAACCGCGCCGGCGATGGGGCTGGTGATGATGCGGCGATCCAGTTCCATCCGCGCATTGCGCAGCGCCAGTTCGGCGGTGTCGGCGACCAGTTGGGCGGCGGCCAGAGCGGTGTTGGCCACGACATTATTGCTGGCCAGCCCGCGCGTGCGGGCCAAAGTCGTCTGCGCGTCGGTGACGGCCAAGGTCGCGCGGTCATGCTCGATCTGCTGGGCGCCGGCTTCGAAACGGGCGATGATGTCGCCCTCCGCCACGATCTGGCCGGGACGCACCGCCACTTCGGCCAGCTCGCCACCCGTCGGCGCCGAGATGGTCACCGAGCGAATGGGCGTGCCCTCGCCGATGGCTGTCAGGGTGTCGTTGATCGTGACCAGGGTGACGCCGGTGGTCACGACATTATTGACCCGCCCGCCAAAGCCGCCCGGACGGGCACCACGGGACGCCGCTGCCGCTGGTTCGGACGCCTGGGCGAAGGGCAACACAATGCCGTTACGCGCCAAGATATCGGCCGCCCCGGGAACGTAAAATAGCCAGGCCAAGCCCGCTGCAACGAGTAGGAAGACACAGATAAGCAGCTGCCGAATCAAGCCAGACCTCGACTAAACCAATGAACGCACGGGGTAATCAGACCGACGATACCAGAACGATCCGCTGCGCCACATTACAATCCGGTAAGCTGAGGGCATAGCGCAACCGCAAGCGGCCATGCGCTAATGCGTCGATCGTCGGATTAGGGGCTGCAATGCATGACCGTGAGGTCCTGGTCCCACGTGGTTTGGCCCGCCGGCAGGGTGATGCCGTGGTGGCGCGCCGCTTCGCCGAGGATCGCCCTCGGATTGTGGGCTGCCATGGTGATGGCCTGCTCGAAGGACGCAATGCCCCAGGCGACGACATTGCGCACCGCCTCGTCCATTTCCAGCGCCGAACCGGCCAGATTGGCCTGCCCCGGCACGCGCACGACGCCGGTAGCGTCCCGTTCGACCGACATGCCGGCAAAGCTGTAAATGCCGGCCGGCGCCGCAGCAGCCAGCACCGCGTCGGACACCAGCACCGAGCGCCCGATACCCTTGAGGGTGATCAGCGCCCGCAAGGCATCGCGCGAAATATGGTGGCCATCGGCGATAAAGCAGCCAAACAGCCCCGGCGCCGCCAGTTGGGCGAGCAGGGTATTGTCCAGCTTGGGCAGTTGCTGGGGCAGCCCGTTGCCCAGATGGGTCGAGACGGTGAGACCAGCCTCGACCGCCGCGTCGATCTGGGCAAAACCGGCGGCGCTATGGGCGACGCAGAGCGTCATGCCGGCAGCCCTGAGCTGGTTGATGGCCAGCAAGGCGCCGGCCCGCTCGGGCGCCAGGGTCACCATGAGGATGGGGCGCGTCAGGCCGCCGGACAGGCTGAGCACCATCGGCACGTCGGGATCACCCATGGCCTCGGGCGGATGACAGCCGGCATAGCCCGGTTCGGCGCGCAGGAACGGGCCTTCGAGATGATAGCCGGGCACCATCAATGGCCCCAGCCGGCTGTTGGCAACGGCATGGTCGAGCGCGGCAAAGCGCTCGAACAACTCATGGCGATGCGCGGTGATGATGGTGGGGAGACACCCGGTTACACCGGCCTTGAGCATGGCGGCGAGGGCGTGATCGAGCGCATCCGGCGTGAGGCCGGATGCGTTGAAATCGACCCCGGCATAGCCGTTCACCTGCAGGTCAAATAGGCCGGGGGTGGAGAGCGACATTAGTCTTTGACCGCACTGAGCAGGCTGGCCGAGGCCGGGTCGAGGTAAAGCGTCACCTCGGGGTGCTGCTGCACGATGGAGGCCGGCGCCAGATTGGTCACCGGGCCTTCGACCGCCGCCAGCACGGCCTTGGCCTTGCGCTCGTCGGGCACCGACAGGATCAGCGCCTGGCTGGCCATGATGCGCTTGATGCTCATGGAGATGGCATGCGTGGGCACCGCGTCGATGGTCTCGAACCAGCCTTCGCCGAACTGCTGCTGGCGGCAACCGGCGTCGAGCTCAACCACCAGATAGGGCGCGCTATAGTCAAAATCGGCCGGGGGATCATTGAAGGCCAGGTGGCAGTTTTCGCCGATGCCGGCAAAGCAGACATCGATGCGACGATCAGCCAGCGCGCCATTGAGGCGGGCCAGTTCGGCATCCAGATCGGCGGCATCGCCATCAACCGGCAGGAAGGACTTGAAGCCCGGCAGCCGGTCAAGGAAGCGCTCACGCAGATAGCGGCGGAAACTGGCGCCATGGGTTACCGGCAGGCCGACATATTCATCCAGATGGAAGAACGACACCTTGGTCCAGTCGATATCGGCCTCGAGCAGGCTTTCCAGCATCTCGAACTGGCTGGCCCCGGTGGCGACAATGATATTGGCCTCGCCCCGCGCGGCGATGGCCTCGACGATCAGCCGGGCGCCCTGCGCGGCGGCAGCGGCGCCGAGCGCCTGCTTGTCGGAATGCACGGAAATCTTCATGACATACTCTTTCAAAAAAAGGGGGCGCCGTCTTGGGCCGGCGCCCAGGTTCGGGCCACAGGAGTGACCCGTCCGGCCGGCTAGTCGCGGGTGATGATCCGCTGTTGCGCCAGGCTCTGATCCACGGCCTGGCCGATCCAGGTCGAGTGCATCGCCTCGGCGGCGCTCGGATAGTGGCCGGAAAGGCTCTCGATCGAGGTGCCGGCCTTGATGGCCTGCACCAGATCGAGGAAATAGGTCAT
Source organism: Devosia sp. A369 (assembly GCF_054489345.1). Lineage (NCBI taxonomy): Bacteria > Pseudomonadati > Pseudomonadota > Alphaproteobacteria > Hyphomicrobiales > Devosiaceae > Devosia > Devosia sp. A369. Next base: position 14,875 of record NZ_JBTMWV010000028.1, read on the forward strand.
CGATTCATAGGTGTAACCGCGCAACTGACGGCCCTGGATGGGATGCTCGACTTCGTAGGAGCCGAAGGGGTTGATCACCAAGGACGCAGCATCCTGCTCATAGGCCGCGAACATGCCGCGATCCTGGGTATCGACCTCGACCACGCCGTTCTCGCCGACCAGGCGCACGCCCTGATTGACGATGGAGGGGAAGGAATTGGGCAGCACCCAGGACAGGTCGAAATTGACGCTGGCGCCGCCGGCGAACTCGACCTTGGCCTGGATGCTGTCCCAGGTGTCGATGCCCATGCCGGACAGCTTGCCCTTCTGGCCGGTGGCATAGACCCGCACCGGACGATCATTGAGAATCCAGGTGACCAGGTCGTAGAAATGCACGCCGAGGAACCAGGATGGCGAGCTTTCATGCGCCCAGCGCTTGAGCCACTCGCTGGGGACGACAATCTTGTCCTCCATATGGACCGCGCCATACTGAATCTTGCCCAGGCGGCCTGCCCGTACATCATCGCGCATGCGGCTGTGGCCGGGATCGAAGCGCTTGTGGAAGTCGACATAGAGCAGCCGATCCTTGGCGGCGACGGCGGCCATCATCTGTTCGACGCGGCTGGTTTCGACATCCAGCGGCTTCTGCGAAATGATGTGCAGCCCGGCATCGGCCGCCTTCAGCACCGCATCGAGATGCAGGTGATCAGGCGTGGCGATGGCGATGGCATCGAGCTGCTCGCTGGCCAGCAGGTCATCGACGCTCTGGTAGCCGGCAATACCCAGACCAGCCTTGTGGCGGTCACGCACTTCCTGGCTGGGATCGGCGACGGCAACCAGCTCGGCCAGGCCACGGCGCTGGGCCGCGGCATAGCAATTGAGCATCTGGCTTCCGTAGACGCCGCCACCGACGACGGCAATTCGAACAGGTTTAGTCATGGTCGAGTCCTAGAGATATCCGAGTGCCTGTGGCAGCCAGAGCGACAGCTGGGGGAACAGGATGACGAGTATGATGGCGATGATGATCGGCACGTAGAAGGGCAGCACCGCCTTGAACACCTGATCGAGCGGAGTGTTGGTGATGCGTTCCATGATGAACAGCACGATGCCGACCGGCGGGGTGATGACACCCAGCACCAGGGTCATGACCACGACCATGCCGAGCTGCACCGGAGAAATGCCAACCTCGGTTGCCAGCGGCAGGAACAGCGGGGTGAAGATGATGATGGCGCTGACCGTCTCCATGAAACAGCCGACAACCAGCAGCACCAGAGCAATCAGCAGCAGGATGAGCAGCGGATCATTGGTGGCTGACAGCACGAGCTCGGCGAGCATCGGCGGAATGCCCAGGCGGATGATGACGTAGCCGAACAGCGATGCGGTGGCGACGATCAGCATCAGGGGCGCCACTTCAGTGGCGGTCTGCCGCACCATGAGGACGAGGTCTTTGGGTGAAATCTCGCGATAGACGATGCAGCCGATAAAGGCGGTGTAGAGCACGGCGACCACGGAGGCCTCGGTGGGCGTGAACAGGCCGGTAAAAATACCGCCAAGGACGATGGCCGGGCACAGCACCGGCAGGATGGCACCCCGGAGCGAAACCAAAATCTCACCCAGATCGACGCCGTCATTGCGCGGGAAATTGGCACCCTTGCCCCAGATCCAGCACATGATCGACAGCACGATGCAGATCAGCACGCCGGGAACGATGCCAGCAACGAACAGCGCGCCAACCGAAGCACCACTCATCACCGCATAGACGATCATCGGGATCGAGGGCGGCACGATCGGGCCGACGGTGGCCGAGGCCGCCGTCAGGCCGATGGAGAAGGAGGCCGGAAAGCCCTTCTTGACCATGGCTTCGTGCTCGATCTTGCCCAGGCCGGCCGCGTCGGCGGCAGCCGACCCCGACATGCCGGCAAACACCAGGCTGCCCAGAATATTGACGTGGGCCAATCCGCCGGGGAAATGACCGACCAGCGCGTCGGCAAACCGGTAGAGCCGCACCGTGGCGCCCGAGCGGTTCATGATCTCGCCGGCCAGCATGAAGAAGGGGACGGCCACCAGCAGGAAGCTGTTGACGCCATAGAACATGCGCTGGGCCACCAGATCGACGGGCACGGAGGCGCCGAACATCAGCAGCAGGCCAACGAGGGAGACGACGCCGAGAACGATGGCGACGGGCATGCCCAGGACAATGAGCCCGATGAGCAGGCCGATGATTGCAATCAGATCGAACATCAGTTTTGCTCAAGCTCTACAATGGTGTGGCGGGGCGGCTCTTTGGCCTTGAAAATCCAGGCCAGGAAGGCGACGGCCATGGCTACGGCGCAGACCCCGATCAGGGCTTGCACATAGCCCATCTTGAGCCAGGCCATGGTGGGCAGCGGGGCGGTCCAGCCGATCCTGGCATAGAGATAGGCGCCATAGGCGACCAGGATCATGAAGGCCGCCGCAACCAGGCCGAACAGGATATGCAGCACCTGCCGGACCCGGGCCGGAAATATCTCGTAGAGCACGCCGACGCGAATATGTTCGCTGCGCATGGCGGCGGCGACGCTGCCGACAAAGATCAGCGCGACATAGGCGATGCGTGTCAGCTCCTCGGTCCACGGCATGGGCAGCCGGATCACGAAGCGATTGCCCACCTGAATGGTCACCAGAACAATCATGAGCATGAACAGGAGCCCGGTCAGGTGCCCCAGAAAATTCTCTAACCGACGCATGCAGCCCTCCTGCTGACCTGCTGAATGGACGGGCCGGAGCACACAGCTCCGGCCCGGAACCGCCTTACTTGGCCGGATCGGCAGCGACGACGCGCTCGTACAGGCCAGCCTTGAGGATGCGGTCGGCGATTTCGCGCGAACCCGACAGCGCCGCCTGGAACTGGCTCAGGTCCGGCTCGATGACATTGGTGCCGGCGGCCCGAATTTCCTTGATGTAGCGCGCCTCCGAGTCAGCCAGCATGGCATCGCCGAGCAGTGCGGCCTGCTTGGCTGCATCGGCCACCACGGCCTGCTGATCGGCGCTCAGCTTCTGCCAGGTGTTTTCGGAAATCTGGATCTTGTAGACGTCGCGCACATGGTTGGTCAGGATCAGGTTTTCCTGAACTTCATACATGCGGTTCTGCACGATGGTTTCGAGGGGGTTTTCCTGCGCCTCGACCACGCCGGTCTGCAGCGCCGTATAAAGCTCGGACAGCGACACGGTGGTCGCGACCGGCTCAAGCTGGCTCCAGACCTCGATCCACAACGGGTTTTCGGGCAGACGCAGACGCAGGCCCTTCATATCCTCGGGACCATTGATGGCGCGGTTGCTGGTGACCTGGCGGGCGCCGCGATCCATGATCGCCAGCGTGCGAATGTTCTTTTCCTGAAGCACCAGCGCATCGATCTCATGACCGATCTCGCCGTCATAGACGGCGCGGACATGCTCGACGCTGGTGAACAGATAGGGCACCGACAGGAAATATTCCGGCAGCCAATAGACCACGTCGGACACGCCGGCCAGCGACATGTCGGTGGAGCCAACGACCAGCGATTCCAGCACGTCGCGCTCATTGCCCAGCGCGCCGTCGGTGAAAATGTTGACGGCGATGGCGCCGTTGGAATTGGCCTCGACCAGTTCCTCGAATTTGCGCATGGCGTTGCCGACCTGGCCATCGCCGCCGTTGAAGCCGGTAGCAAAGTCGATACGCACATCAGCGGCGAAAGCCGTCGCCGTCATCATGACGGTCGCTACGGCAGCCAGGCCACAAGCAGCTTTGAAATTGTAAGACATTCATCCTCCTCCGGCCTGTCCTGACCCAGGACGAGGCTTTAATTCCAATTGCTGTAATTATATTCCTGACTTTGGCAAGGGCCATTTGCCAGTGAAGCTGGCCCGTGCAAAACTGCGTGTTGGAAATCGGCATCAAGCGAAGAAGACGCGACATATGAAGCACTTGGTTGATGCGCACACGCCGCTGATCGCCGGCCTGACCGAGCGCGCACCCGCCGATATCGAAACGCTGGATGCGCAACGCCGACGGCAGCTGCTGGGCGAAATCTCCGGGGGCGGCACCACACGCAAACGCCTGGCCACGCTGTTGCGGATGCGCGCCGGCACGGTAACCCAGCACGTCACCGAACTGATCGACGCCGGGCTGGTGCGTGAATTGCATCAGATCCGCACCAACGAAAAGGGCCGGCCGGAGGTGCTGCTCAGCTGCGCGACGCAGGCGGTGAACGTCATCGTGGTGCAGGCGCTGGCCGACCGCATCGTCGGCAATCTGGTGGATCTCGGGGGCACATCCTCATGTGAAATTTCGCGTCCGGTCGAGGATGTCAGCATCACGGCGGCCGGCATCGGCGCGCTCATCGTCAGCCTGGCTCAGGAACTGCGCGACCGACTGGAACAGGGTCGGTTGGCAGGACTGGTGGTATCGTTGCCCGGGATCGTCGACGAGGCGGCAGGCCAATGGTTATTTTCCAGCCGATTTCCCAACGCGGCGCCGCTGTCCATCGCCGACCTCGCCGCAACCCTGCAGATGGAGGTGCGGGTGCAGCGTGCCTTGAGCGCCGAATTGCGGGCGCGGCTGCTGCGGCACCAGGACGAGGGCGCGAATTCGACGGTGCTGTTGCACTGGGGTTATGGCGTCGGCCTGACCAGCGCCATCAACGGCGCGGTGCAGCATTCAACCCAGGGCGGGTTCGGCGAGATTGGCCATTGGCGCAGCTTCATGGCGGGCGACACTCCCTGCCGTTGCGGTGAACGGGGCTGTCTTGAGACGCAGGCGGCACTGTGGAGCCTGGTCGCCCCGCTGCAGCTGGCAAGCTCAAGCGAGGACGACTTCGCCCGACAGCTGATTCAGGATCCGGCATTGGCCGATCACCCGCTGATACGTCGCGCCACCACGGCCATGGCCATCGCCATGCGCGACGTCTATCTGCTGCTGTTTCCCAACCGCATCACCATCACCGGCCCGTTTGTGCAATCGCCGATCCTGTTCGAGCGCCTGATCCGCGAATTCCGGGACAGCCTGCCGCAATATGTGCCGTCGCGGGTCGAGACCGAAGCGGCGGTATTGAGCCCGCGCGACGAAATCGTCGGCGCCGCCAAGCCGCTGCTGCATCAAGCCATCCAACGAGCGCTGGCAGAAATCTAACGCGACTATTTGGCGCGCTGCAGCACCATCGCGGCAATCCGTTGCAGCATTGGCATCGGCACGCCTCTGCGCTCGGCGATCGCCTGGGGCCAGGCAAACAACGCATCGTATGACAGTCTTTGAAATTAAATGGCGCGCCCGGAACGATTCGAACGTCCGACCCCCAGATTCGTAGTCTGGTGCAAGGCACTGAAATATAATGGATTTTCTGCAAACTATGGATGTTGTGGGGTATTATAAATCAAGCACTTACGACCGATCTGCAAACTGCCGCAGGCGTCTGATCTCGCTCGCTAGGGCTCATTGACGACCGTCCGGGTACCCGCGATCGTAACGCGATCCGTGCTGTGTGTGGTAGTGAGTGGCTCCGACCGCCAACTAGTTTGGCCTTACTAGCCTCTCGGCATCTGGTCTAAAAACTGGTATCATTCCGTAGTCACAGGTGGTCGCATCCGCGGCGGCATGGAGGACCAAGAAATGGACGCAAATCTTCTTCTATGGCTCTGGGGTCCAGCCGCGATGACGTTCGTCGTTGTTACAACCTTTCTGATCAATCGCCACTTCCAGAAGCCACGTAAGTCAAAGCGCCGTCCCAACGGCTGACAGACGAAGGAGGTGGGGGACGTGTGGACGCCGTTGGTCGCCACACCAGCACGGCTAATGCACGAGAACGGCTTTGTGGCCCGTTTGAGCCGGCATTGTCCGTCGTCAGATCATTTGGCTCAGCTTCGGTCGCCGATTAGAGGAGTGTCAGCCTCGTCTTTGGGTTGATGTTATGCGGCGATGTTGCGGTGCTGCAAGCGCCGATGCTGGATGGTCTGGCGTTTGATCCTTTCGCGTTGTTTGATGATGGCTGCGGCCCTGCCGAAGTAGGCGTCGGCCGGTGTTACGTTGGCCAGGCTCTCGTGGTCGCGCCGGTGGTTGTAATGCTCGACGAAGGCGGCGATCTGGGCCTCGAGGTCGCCGGGCAGGAAGTAGTTCTCCAACAGGATGCGGTTTTTGAGGGTCTGGTGCCAGCGGACTATCATCTCTTCCAGTTCGAGAGCGGCGATCGCCGCTATGGCTATCCCGATCCAGAATGGGGTGACGAAACGCGCGACGCCCGTAACGCCCGGCTCGGTTCCATCCTTGCCCGCGGCGACACCCGGTTCACCTACATGGAGCCGTGAAGGCAAACACCAGCTTGCTACTGCCCGCGTGATCCGCAGGTTGGCCGATTTCTAGGAACTACTGGCGTTCGCAAAAAAGCTGGCACAAAAATAGATACATCGCAGCGACCAGAAATGGACCGGCCCACCTGCCTCGGTCCAAGTGGCGATACCCCAATTTTCGGGCCTTGACCTCTTGTGGCTGATGCCTAGGAGCAGGCTTGGCTATCGCAATTCAACGATTATTTCTTCCTAGACCCGTATTGCGCCGTGTAATCGCTCGCTATGTGAAGAGTGCTTATGTGCTTTGGCGTTGGATGATCTTGAAGCCGATATCCGTCACGACGCGCGTTGTGCTTCCGGCCACACGATCGAGAATTGTAGCTGCCGCTTGGCGCCCCATCTCTTTGCGATTAACACGCACAGTCGTCATTGTGGGCACAATTTGCGATGCGATCTCCAGATCGCCAAAACCAGCGACGGCCAGACGATCGGGAATTGCCCATTTGCGGCGCTGACATTCGAAAATGACACCAACGGCAGTAGTATCGCTCGCGCAAAAGATAGCATCAATCTCGGGCGTCTCGTCGGTAAGCTCTATGAGCGCGTTGCTGCCAAAAGCATTCTCCATGGGGCCAATGCGAACCAGGACAGGTAGCCCCAGCGTCTCACAGGCGGCTCGATAGCCGAGTGTGCGCCGCGCCGCACGGTCATGGCCGTGAGGCGTGGCACCAATGAAGCCGATGCGGCGGTACCCTCGCCCAAAAAGATACTCCGTCATTTCATAGGCCGCCTGGAAGTTGGAGATCCCGACAACGCAGTCGATCGGTTCAACGCCTTCGATCTCGCTGATCTCGACGACCGGATAGCCCCTTTCACGCAGCAACTTCCTAACACGCTCGGAGGTTGGGAAAGCCTGAAGGATCAGGCCCGCCGGCTGCCAGCCCAGGATTTCGAGCACCCGCTGCTCCTCTTGGCCAGACGTGAGTTCTCCGGGGGAAACGATCAGCTGATAACCGTGCGCAGTGAGCATGTCGGACATGCCTTGAACCTGTTCGGCAATACCCGTATTGATAATAGGCGGCACGACGGTGCCGACGATCCTGCTTGCCGACTGGGCCAGACTACCCGCCACCCGATTTAGGATGAAGCCCATATCCTTGATGGCGTCGAGCACCCGGATGCGCGTTTTCTCGGCAACCTTGTCAGGGTGATTGATCACCCGCGATACAGTCATAATCGACACGCCGGTGGCCGTGGCGATTGCATCGAGATTAAGAGGTTGACTATGCTGAGCCGGATAGATGACCGGGCCAGCCTCACGCTCCTTTTTCATCGCGTCGGGCTTTCAATGACGTGTTGATTTCAGGAACTCGCCAAGTTGGGGCGTCTTGGGATGATCGAGCACCTCGCGCGGCTTCCCATCCTCCACGATACGGCCCCCGTCCATAAAAACCAGACGCGTCGCGGCACGCGCTGCGAACGCCATCTCGTGAGTAACCAGGACCATCGTCGTGCCGTCTTCCACCAGCCGCTCGAGAACCTTAAGTACCTCTCCAACGGTTTCCGGATCCAGTGCAGAGGTGATCTCGTCCAACAATAGCACCTTGGACTTGAGCGCCAACGCGCGTGCGATGGCGACGCGTTGCATCTGCCCGCCCGAAAGCTGGCGCGGATATGATTTTGCCTTTTCGGCGAGCCCGACGCGTGTCAATGCGAACATAGCCATTTCTTGGGCATCAGCCTTGCTATATCCTTGCACCTTGCGCAGTCCAAGGGTCACATTGGCCTCCACGGATAAGTGTGGAAACAGATTGTAGCTTTGGAAAACCATGCCGATGAGCCGCCGGCCCTCAGCGCTCCAGTCGCCATTCTCCTGACGTATGCCGCCAACTGTGATCGCGCCGCCCTGGACCGATTCCAGCCCGGCAATACACCGCAGGAGCGTACTTTTCCCCGATCCGCTGCGGCCAATGATGGCGACGACCTCGCCTGTGTCCATCTGGAAATCTATGCCTCGCAGTACCTGCAGAGCCCCGAAGCACTTTACGAGGTTCTCCACTTCAATAAACATAATATTTCGCTTCCAGATAAGCGCTGAGCCTTGAGAGTGGCCAGCAAAGGATAAAATAGAGCAAGCCACAGACCCCGTAGATCAGGAACGGCTGGAATGTGGCGCTGTTGATCATCTGCGCCGTACGCAAAATTTCAGCGAAGCCCAGAACCGAGAGCAGTGCCGTGGCCTTGATGATCTGCACAAAAAAGCCCACGGTGGCGGGAAGAGAAATTAGCAGCGCCTGCGGCAGGATGACATAGATCTGCTGCTGCAATTTCGAAAGCCCCACTATTTTCGAAGCCTCCCACTGCGCAGCGGGGATGCCTTGAATACATCCCCGCCAGATCTCCGCGAGATAGGCGCTGGAGTAAGCTGTCAGGCCGATCGCCGCGCAGGCCCAAGCATCCAGCCTTATGTTGACGAAGGTAAGCCCGAAGTACAGCACGAACAATTGCACCAGAAAGGGCGTGCCCTGAAAGATGTTGATATAGCCAGCAGCCAGGAGCCGCAGCGCCCGATTGCGCGACAGGCGCAGTGTCGCAACCAGCAGCCCGACCACAGTGCCGGTGACGAAGGCAAAGAGCGATAAAAGGATCGTCCAGTTTGTTGCAACAAACAGCAAGCGGGCATCGCCGAGACCAAGTTCGCGGAACACGATGCTAACCCCCAAACCGTTGCTGCTCAACCGCAATCCAGCGGTCATAGATGATCTTTAGCAACAGTTTGAAGATGCTGCTCAGCCCCAGGTAGACCACGAGAATGAAGATATACACTTCGAAGCTCCGAAAGGTGCGCGACTGGATGGAGCCGGCGATCGCAGTGAGTTCGTTGGCGCTAATGATCGAAATGACGCTGGTGGCGAGCAGAAGCACGATGATCTGGCTGGATAGGGCGGGGAACGCGATAATCAGTGCCGGCCTCAGCATGACATAGACGAAAGTCTGGACGCGGTTGAGGCCGATTACACGCGCAGCCTCAATGAGGCCCTGCGGAACGGCCAGCGTTCCGGAACGGATGATTTCGACGCTGTAGGCGCCAAAGTTGAGGGTGAGCCCAATCATCGCGGCGATGTCCGGCGTCAGAGCGAGCCCAGTGCTCGGCAGGCCAAAATAGATGAAGAAGAGCTGGACCACGAGAGGCGTATTGCGGAAGACCCCGACATAGACGCGAACGACTGCTTTTGCCCATATCGGGCCAAAACGCAGAACGGCAGCACCCGTGACCGCGATGATCAAGCCGAGGACCATCGACAGAAGTGTAAACGTCAGCGTCGCCTGAATCCCCTCCAGCAGCAGCGGCCATTCGCGCCAGACACTGTCGAAATGAAATGTGTAGCTCATGGCGACTCTGAACCTATGGGGGGTGGCACGGGCAGAGCCACCCTGGATTTCACTACTAGAGGGTTGGCAGGGGCGGTAGCGGTGCGCCGCGATATTTCACAGCCAGTTCGTCAAGCGTGCCATTCTTCTGTAGGGTGTAGATCAGCACGTTGAGGTATTGCTGGAGGTCGATCTGGTTTTTGCGGATGCCGATACCGTAGTGAGCCTCGCGCAGGACAATCTTGACTTCATAGTCTTTGCCGGGCGCCCGTTTATTGAGCTCGTTAGGGACGAGACTCCCGGTGCCCAGAACATCAATCTGGTTCGACAGAAGCGCCTGGATCGTCGCTGACTCGTCGTCGTAGCGCTGGAGGGTGATGCCGTCGATATTCGCCTCGGTAAGAATTGCATCCTGAAGCGTGCCGCGAGGCACCCCCACACGCTTTCCACTAAGGTCCTCCAACGAGGCAACCTCAACGTCAGCTGCTGCTGCAAGGACGCTCGCATCATTGGCATACGGATTGCTGAACCAGACCTGCTGCGCGCGTTCGGGCGTGATCGAAAATAGCGAGATCACCATATCGACCCGATTGGACAACAGGAACGGGATGCGATTCTGAGAGGTCACCGGGACTAGTTCGACCTCAACTCCGAGATTCTCCGCGACGAGACGTGCAAGCGCGGGATCGAAACCATCGGGCTGGCCGTTCTCATCGATGCGCCCGTGCGGCGGTGTCGTCACATCGACGGCGATGATAACCTTACCCCGCGAAAGTATTTCATCGATAGTCTGTGCCATCGCCGGCGCAGCGATCAAGGGTGCTAGTAATAGGGCGGTTGCTGCCGCAAATGTCGTCAATAACTTCATGGTCCTTCTCCTCCAAGTGATCAGTTGTTGAGCTGTCGTGCGGCGTTGACAATGTCACCCGCCGTAATTCCGTATTTTTGTTGCAGGTATGGAACGGAGCCGCATTCGATGAACTGATCGGGCAGCCCAATATGCCGTAGGGGCTTTTGAACACCAGCGCCGTACAGCGCCTGCACGACTAGAGTACCCAGCCCGCCATCGATCACGTGGTTCTCTGCGGTGATCAACACATCGCACCCGGCAGCAAATGCCGCGATTCCATCGCGGTCGAACGGTTTGATACAGGGCACGTGCAGTACGCCTGCCTCGATGCCCAGACCGCGAAGCGTTTCGGATGCCTTGAGCGCAGAACCCGTAAGCAGGCCGGTGCTGATGATACCGACGTCCTTGCCTTGCCTGAGGCGGCGCGCCTTGCCGATTGCGAATTTCGGCGCGTCGGGGTCAAGCAGGACTGGCACCTTGCCGCGCGGCAGCCTCATATAGACCGGGCCGTCGTATTCGGCGATTGCCAGGGTTGCTTCCCGCACCTCGACAGCATCGCAAGGGTCGAGCACGACGAGGCCCGGGATCAGTCGTGCGAGACCAGTGTCTTCTATGGCCTGATGTGTGCCGCCATATCCGGTGGTCAGGCCGGGAAGACCAGCTATGATCTTTACATTGAGATTGCTATGGGCGCACGCGATAGCGATGAAATCATAGGCGCGGCGCGTTGCGAACACGCCGTATGTTGTGCAGAAGGCGATGTGGTCGACCTTCGCCAGTCCTGCGGAGACTGCGATCAGATTCTGCTCAGCCATGCCTACGTTGAAGAAGCGATCGGGATAGGTCTGAGCGAAAAGCTGGATATCGGTGTACTTTCCTAGATCCGCTGTCAGTCCGACTATACGATCATCGTCGCGGGCAGCCTCCACCAGCGCGCGGCCAAAGGGAGCCTCGACATAGGCACCCTCCAGGGCCTCCTGTTCTCCCATGCCAAGGGTGCGGCCAATCTCGGTCATGACGAAGCCTCCAGTTCGCGCGTGAAGTCATCCCATTCACTGGCCTCGACCCGGACGAAGTGCGCCTTCTCCCGTCTTTCAAGCATAGGCACTCCCTTGCCCGGCAGAGTACGGAGTACGATGGCCTTGGGTCGTCCGTCGCGGATCCGTGCACCGTCCAGAGCGACAAGAATGTCTTCCATTGAATTTCCGTCGATCTCGACTGCGTGCCAGCCGAAAGCCTCCCACTTCTCACGTACCGGCTCGATATTGATCACAATCGGCCCATCGGCCTGGATGCCGTTGCAGTCAATGAGAGCCACGAGATTGTCGAGCTTGAATGTCGTACCGGACATAGCGGCCTCCCAAGTGGAGCCCTCTTGCAACTCGCCATCCGACAGCTCAACGAATACGCGTGACGAGGGCGACCGCGAACGCAGCCCTAGTGCCATGCCGACACCCTGACCCAAACCGTGGCCGAGGGAGCCCCCGGTGACTTCCACCCCCGGCGTTGTGTCGATCGAGCTCATGTCAAGCCGACTACCGTCCCGGCCATAGGAATCGAGTTCGTCATGACGCAGCACACCCGCCTCGATCAGGGCGGCCCAAAGAGCGATGGAATAGTGCCCCGTCGACAGGATGAAGCGATCGCGCGCAGCCCAGCCAGGATCGGTTGGCTCATAACGCATTTCATGGAAATAAAGTGCTGTGATTACGTCGGCGATGCCCAGACCCTGGCCGATATAACCCTGTCCCTGCCCCCTTGCCATGCGGAGCATGTGTCCGCGAAGTGTGCGCGCCCGGCGCTTGAGCGCCGGCACTACATCGTTGGCCCTGATGTCGGTCTTCATGTCTTAATCCCTATCCAGCCCGCCGGAAAAATTCAGCCGCTCAGCCACGATGTAGTCCGGTGCATCGAGAGCTAGCCAAACCACGCCCTCGGCCACCTCGTCGCACGAGGTACGCCTGCCCAACGGGATGCGGGCCGTCCGCTCGGCAAGGAAAGTGTCAATATCGGCGCGGCCTTCGGCTGCCGCGAACTGCAGCTCGGTTTGGCGCTGCATTGCCGTATCCATCATGCCCGGGGCAAGACTGTTCACCTGCACTCCAAAGGGCGCAAGGGCAACAGCCGCAGAACGGCTGAGAGAGTCGAGCGCCGCCTTGCTCGCGCCGTAGGCGGTATAGCTCGGTAGCGCCATACGGGACGCCGGGGATGTTATATTGATAATCCGGCCTGAACCGCGCTTGCACATATGCCTGGCTGCCTCCTGCATCAGGAATGCGGACACCCTTACGTTAAGGGCAAAGGTCAGGTCCCAATTTGAGACCTCCATGTCCATGAAGCGCTCGCCTCGCCCAAAACCCACATTGTTGACCAGAACGTCGAGCCGTCCCGAGGTTTTTAATACATCCGCCACGACTTGGGTGGGCGCCCCCGGCAACGAAAGGTCAGCTTCGACGAAGTGGATTGAAATACCATTTCTAATAGCATCGCGTACTGTTTCTTGCGCCGCAGACACGTCGCGATCAACGATAACGACCGACAAGCCCCGACGGCCCAGCTTCAAAGCTGTTTCCCGGCCAAGGCCCGCCCCAGCCCCGGTTATAAGCGCAACCTTATTCAACGGCCCCTCGTAATGTTAGCGTCACCAGTTAGCGCTAACATTACATGCTTGATTAGAATGCGCAAGCTATTAGATGGCGAGACTTGGATGTGACTGAATAGCCCCTAGATTTGTAGACGCCTTCCTTCCTAATTTTGAGGCAAGGAGGCCTACATGGGCAAAGCCAATTTCAGCGACGATTTCAAGCGGGACGCGGTTCGTCAGATCACCGAGCGGGGG
>NZ_JBTMWV010000029.1:0-26126 GCF_054489345.1 Devosia sp. A369
GAAAATCAGCCATGATGTCTCCTCCATATTCAATCTAATGTCGTATTTTTAACACAATTCGAACGGCCTGACAGATGTGTAGGAATATTGTTGTATTCGGTTTGATTTATTGTAATGGAAGTAGATATTCGCGGCGGTGTCTTTGTTAATTGGGTCTTTATCAAAGAACGAACTATATTTTTGTTTTATTTACATTGCGCCGCTGCTGTCACTTTTCTGTGTTCTGGTCTCGATCTCACACTGGCGACGCTGCTTAAATGCTGAAGTGGATGGGTCTTCGATAATTGTCGCAAGGCGCAGAAGGCCACCTCCGCCAGCAAAGCCGTCGAAATCGCTGTCTAAATCGGCAGATAGATGCGCACCGATGTTCGCCGTGCTCAGCACGGTGGAACCGCCGGGCCTTGATTTGCACATTGCGCCGGTACAAATCTCGGGGTCGTCGACCATCTCAGCCAACTGCATGGCCCGAACGGTTTCGGCGGTGTCTGTCTCATAGACCGTGGTGCGTAACCGTCCGCTCGCGCATCGCAGCGGCTGCGCCGTGGTCGTGTTCATCCGCGCGCGGCAATGGAGAGGACGCGGATGCCTCGCGCGGGTGAGCAACGGACATTGGCCCGCTATGGACCCAATCGTTTTGTGCTGATCATCAAACGGGTAATCTGCATCTCCACGATCTGGGAGATCTCGAACTGCAGATCACCGATAGCCACCACTGATCCCTCTCTGGGAAGAGCTCCTTGGTTCCACAGAACGTAACCGGCAGCGGTCGAATAGCGGTCGGCTTCATCAACTAGATCGACCTCAAGTGCATTGGAGAGGCGCCTGATGTCGACGCCGCCATCGGCAATCCAGATGCCATCATCCTGCTGCAGCAGCATCGGCAGTGGCTCATCCTCTTCGGGAAATTCGCCGGCAATGGCCTCAAGGATGTCGGTTGGTGTCGCTACGCCCTGCATGACGGCATATTCATCCAGCACCACCGCCATCTGCAGCGGCGAGTTCCGAAGCTGCTCGATGAGCTTCAGGACATTGGCGCTTTCGTGGACAACAAGAGGTGCCCGGATGGAGCGCTCCAGGTTGACCTTGCGGTCTTCGATGATATCGCGCAGCAAGTCCTTGGCCAGGGCGATGCCAAGAAACTCATCGAGACTGCCACGGCCGATCGGAAAACGGGAATGGCCGAGGTCGAGGATCTTGGCCTGGAGGGCTTCTGTGCTGTCCTCGATGTCCAGCCAGTCGATCTCTGTACGCGGTGTCATGATGGACATGACGGGGCGTTCGGCAAGACCCAGAACGCCCTGGATCATCTCCTTCTCCTCTTTCGCGAAGATCGCGCCGCCTGCCGATTGTTCCGCGATGACATCCACGGTTTCGCCCAGACTCATGTCACCCTTCTTGCCGCCGAGCAGGCTAAGCACAGCGTCGGCCGTGCGCTCCCGCAAGTCAGCGGTTTTGAGAAACTTCTCGCGGTTGCGGCGACCGATCTGGTTGAAGGATTCGATCAGGATCGAAAAGCCGATGGCGGCATAGAGGTATTCCTTGGGCAGATGGTAGCCGAAGCCCTCGACGATCAGGGACAGGCCGATCATCATCAGGAAGCCCAGGCAGAGGATCACTACGGTCGGATGCTTGGACACGAAGGCCATGAGCGGCTTGGATAGCAGCAGCATGACGCCGACCGCGATGATCACGGCGATCATCATGACCGACAGATGTTCGACCATGCCGACGGCGGTGATGACGCTGTCGAGCGAGAACACCGCGTCAAGCACGACAATTTGCACAAGGACCTGCCAAAAGACGGCATGAACGACCTTCCCCTCCTTGGGCCCGTGGTGGCCTTCAAGGCGCTCATGCAGCTCCGTGGTGCCTTTGAAGAGCAGGAACAGGCCGCCGAACAGCAGGATCAGGTCTCGACCTGAGAACTCCATGTCCAGCACGGTGAAAAGTGGCTCCGTCAGCGTGACGATCCACGCCACCGAGGCCAACAAGCCTAGGCGCATGATCAGTGCCAGGGACAGACCGATCACGCGGGCGCGCTGCCGCTGGTGTTCAGGAAGTTTGTCGGCCAGGATGGCGATGAAGACGAGGTTGTCGATGCCGAGAACGATCTCGAGCAGGATCAGGGTACCGAGGCCAGCCCATGCAGCGGGGTCGGACATCCATTCGAAGAACATGTGGTTGCGGCGCCGTTAGGCTACCGTCCTTGTGTCAGTTAAAAAAAGTCGTGATGGCCAGCCAGCCGGCGTAGACGAACGCGGCAATGACCCCGGAAACGATGATCGCCGAGGCGATCGAGATTGCCGTGCCGATCAACACCCAAAAACCGTCCCTTTCGATCAGGCCCAGGGCGAGCACGCAGATGGCGATCGCCGGCAACATGTTGCCCAACGGGATTGGGAGGAAGAGGATGACGGCCAGTATCAGGGCGATGGCGCCGATCAGATACTCTGCTGGTGGTTTGACGAGGATTTCGAGGCGAGGCCGCATGAGCTTTTCAGCTTTCTGCAGCCACGGCCCGACCTTGACGACGACTTTTTCGAAGTCGGTGCGAGCGAACGAGCGGTCGGCGATCAGACGCGGCAACCAGGGCGGTCGGCCGAGCATGAGTTGGGTTGCCAGAAAGAGCAGCGGTGCGCCCAGAACGCCTGAGACGCCGGGTGGTACCGGGATGGTATTGGGAACGGCGAAGATGAAGATCATCGCCGCGATGGCGCGATGATCCAGTTCGGCCAACAGATCGCGGACGTAGATGCGATCGCGACCTGGCTTGGCCGCGATCCTGAGCAGGGTTGCTGAGAGACGATGGTCGTCCTGCGACGGGGTTTCGTCTTCGGCGAGACTTCGACTGGGGTCGGACATGAAGGATCAGAACCCGATCTCGTCGTCGCCAAAACCGCCGAAGTCGTCACCGCCGTGATCTTCATCCAGCGCCGGTGCGTCCTCGGCCATGGCCTCACCGGGCGACAGCATCCCGGCGATGGCGCTCCCCAGCAGCACGCCGCCGGTGACGCCGAGCGCGGTCTGGGCTGCACTGGCAAGGAAGCCGCCACCAGGCTGATTGGGCTGCTGCTGACCGGGCGTAACGCGTCGGGACGATGGGCGTCCGGGTTGCTGGCTACCGCCAAACAGGCCCCCAAAGAAACCGCCGCCCGCCAGTCGATGTGCCAGTTCCGCTTCGAGCTCGGTAATGCGATCCTGCGCCACCGACAAGGCGTGTTCCTGCACCAGCACGGTCTGCGCCATGTAGTATGGGGCAACCGGCGCTGCAGAGACGCACTGCTCGATCAGAGCGACTGCGTCGGCGTCGCGATCCGGGTTCTGACGGGCGACAGTGTCGAGGCGATCGAACAGCCCCTCGATGGCTTTGCGGTCTTCAGGTGCGAGCATGTGCAAGGATTCCTATTCTTCGCGCTGGCCGGTGAGCTGCAGCAGTAGCTGGAAGATGTTGATGAAGTTCAGGTAGAGCGACAGGGCGCCCATGACGGCAAGCTTTTGGTTGGCTTCGGCGCCGGCATGCTCAACGTACTGCTCCTTGATGGCCTGGGTATCCCAGGCCGTCAGTCCGACGAAGACGATGATGCCGATGATCGAGATGACGAACTGCAGCGTGTCCCAGCCAAGGAAGATGTTGATGATCGAGGCGATTACAACACCGATCAGACCCATGATCAGCAACGAACTGAATTGGGTCAGGTCGCGCTTGGTGGTGTAGCCATAAAGGCTGGTAGCGCCGAACATGGCGGCGGCGGCAAAGACTGTGCGTACGATGCTGGTGTCGGTGAAGACCAGGAAGATCGAGGCCAGCGACAGGCCCATGACCGCGCTGAAGGCCCAGAACAAAGCCTGCGCTGCACCGGCCGAGATCGAATTGATCTTGAACGAGAAGAACAGCACGAAGGCCAGTGGCGCCAGCATCACCACCCACTGCAGGGGCGAGGAGAAGATCGGCACGTAGAGCGCTGGTGTGGTGCCGATGACGAACGAGACAATGCCAGTGACCACAAGTCCGATGGCCATGTAGTTGTAGACGCGCAGCATATGGCTACGCAGGCCGGCGTCGAACTGGACGCCAGTCACCGTTGTCGCCGGATTGCTCCAGCGGAATTGGGAGCTAGGGGCTCTCATAGGAAGTCTCCATTCAATAGAGGGTATCGGCCAGGCCGGTGGCGGCCGCACCGAGAATTTCGGGGCGTTCGTCGCCCAGGAGCGCATAGGCGATTTCGCCGATCTGCCAGTAGGCACCCGCTACATCCCCCATCTGCGCCGCGGTCACCGGCGAAACCGCGAAGTGGCCTGGACGGGCGGAGAAGAGGGAAAGCGAGCCGTACGGCTCGGCCTGGATTGCCATCTCGATGCTGGGACCGAATTGGGAGGGAAAGACCTGGACGTCGGTCACGACCCAATCCGCCGGCAGCTCTGGCATGGTGATCGCGGTCGCGGACAGCAGTTCCGCTCGGTCGTAGTCCGGCGCCTCGGGTTGGGAATACATTGCGGCCCGCAGCAGGCTCGCCTGCCGGGCGTTCAGCGCCGCCTCGACATAGCCGGGAAGCATGGCCTCGCTGGTCGATTGCGCCGCGAACTGGGCATGCGCGAACCAACCGGCTGTGACCAGAACGGTCGCTGCGATCGCAGGCCGGAAGCGCTGGGCCCAGGCGTGGCGCCTGAGCGCTCCCTCGATCCGTCTGGCTGCATCCCCGGTAGCAGGCCGAGCGAAACCCGGCTCGACAACAAGCGCCATCCGCAGCTCGTGGCGATTGCGAAGGTCAGCCATCACTTGGGCGGCGGCAGTAGGCCGCTCGGCCAGGTAGGTCTCAACTTCGATGCGTCTGGCGACGTCGAGCTGATCATCGATATAGGCATGCAGGTCGTCTTCGGACACCTTGTCACTTCTGGCCATCATGTCCTCCGACGCTTCTGAAAGGAATGAGCTTGCCCCCAGGTGCGGCTTCAATCTCACGCAACCGATCGCGGGCCCGGGCGATGCGCGACATCACCGTCCCGATCGGGACGCCCAGCACCTCGGCGACTTCCTGGTAGGAAAGCTCTTCGATCGCGACCAGGTGAAGGACGGCACGCTGCTCTTCTGGGAGTTCCAGAAAGGCGCGGCGAACCTGCGACAGCCGAACGCTGTCGTCTTGTGGTGCCGGGGCGTAAGTGGGCTGCAACCGAGAGGCGGCCTCATCGCGACGGGTCATGGCGGCAGCGGATCGCTTCCGGTCGATGAAGCGGTTATGCAGGATGCCTATCAACCAAGCCTGCAGATTCCCGTCAGGACGAAAGCTGCGACGGCTTTCATGGGCGTCGAGCAAGGCGTCATGCACCAGGTCCTCAGCATCGGCCTCATTCCGGGTCAACGACAGCGCATAGCGTCGCAATCCAGCGAGCTGGCTCCTGACATCGATGCGGGACGTCCACTTGGGCATATTCAGTATGCGTATCTCGACGACGGATTATTCCATCCCGATGTCGATTTATTTTCGCGGAGCCTGATTTTATCCGAAAAGGGCAACCAGGGCTATCGCCGTCAGTGCCAGCCCAGCGTGTGAATAGGCGCGTGGTTTGGGCGCCGATCGGCACGATAAGTCATTGAAATCTCAATCACGAGCGGGGTCACATGATGGCGCCGAATTACACCTGTCGGTGATTGACAGCATGCGCAAGGTGAACGGCATCGTCACCTGGACCGACCTGCTCAACAAGGCGGATTGCGGCCCCGCTAGCGCTAGTTCTGGCACGGGCTGGCGTCTGCCCTCCATTGCAAATTCGGATCGCCTCCTCCGGGCAAGGCGCGCGAGGTGATGACGAAGGACACTAGCCACAGGTACCTGCCTACACAGACAAGGATTTTAACTCAAACCCTTGTTGTCTTCCGACATCGACACTTCCGTCTCGGCCAACGCGTCCTTCTCTAGCTGGCCACGTCCTCGATGCGCACGACGTGGCCCGCACCCACATCGCGGAACGCCCGTTCTGGTGGCTGATAGCCGAGGGCGCGGATCGGGCTGCGGATTTCGTCATTGCTGATCGAGCGGCGCATATTGCGGCGGGCCGGATCGGGTACCGGCACGGCGGCCATGAGCTTTTTAGTGTAGGGGTGCTGCGGATTGGCGAACACCGCCTCACGCGGACCGATTTCCACGATCTCCCCCAGATACATTACCGCCACGCGATGGCTGACCCGCTCGACCACAGCCATGTCGTGGCTGATGAAGAGATAGGACAGGCCCAGCTGCTCCTGTAGGTCGAGCAGCAGATTGACCACCTGCGCCTTGATCGACACGTCGAGCGCCGAAACCGACTCGTCGGCGATGATGACTTTTGGATCCAGCACCAGCGCCCGCGCGATGGAAATACGCTGGCGCTGACCGCCCGAGAACTCATGGGGATAGCGGCGCAGCATGTCGGGCGACAGCCCCACCTGGTCCATCAGGGCGGCAGCCTTGTCACGCGCCTGGGCGCGGTTACCCAGGCCATGGGCCAGGAATGGCTCCATCAGCGCTTCAGAGACCGACATGCGCGGGTTGAGGCTCGCATAGGGATCCTGGAAGATCATCTGCACCTGCTGACGCAGCGCATTGAGCTCGGTTTTGCCCATGGTGCGCACATTGCGTCCCTCAATGGAAATCTCGCCGCTTTCGCTATCGGTCAGCCGCATGATCGAGCGGCCGATGGTGGACTTGCCACAACCGGATTCGCCCACCAATGCCAGGGTCTCCCCCTTGAACAGGTCAAACGAAACCTTTTCGACGGCGTGGACGGCACCGGTCTTGCGCCCCAGCCAGCCCCCCTTGACGCTAAAGCGCGTCACCAGATCGCGCACGCGCAGGATGGGCGTGCTGGTATCAACGGGCCTATCCAGCGGGCGCTCAAGCCCAGCAATGCCAGTCTCGCGGTCAACGATGCCAAAACGCAGCGGATGGCTCTTGCCGGTCATCGAGCCCATGCGCGGCACGGCCGCCAGCAAGGCGCGGGTATAGGGATGATCCTGCCTGGCAAAAATCTGCGCCGTGGGGCCGGCCTCGACCGCTTCGCCGCGATACATCACGACCGTCCGGTCAGCCACTTCAGCCACCACGGCCATATCGTGGGTGATAAAGAGGACGGACATGCCTTCCTCTTCCTGCAGCGTCTTGATCAGGTCCAGAATCTGGCCCTGGATGGTCACGTCGAGCGCCGTTGTCGGCTCATCGGCAATCAGCAGCTTGGGACTCGACGCCAGCGCCATGGCGATCATCACGCGCTGGCGCATACCGCCGGAAAACTCATGCGGGTAGGCCTTGAGGCGCTGATCGGCGTTGGGAATGCGCACTTTTTCCAGCAGGCGGATGGTCTCGGCCCGCACTTCGGCGGCGCTCAGCGTCTTATGCGTGGTGAGCGCTTCGGCGATCTGTCGCCCGATGGTGAACACCGGATTGAGCGAGGTCATCGGCTCCTGGAAGATCATCGCCATTTCGGCGCCGCGCAGCTTGCGCAGCTCGGAATTGTCCAGCCCGATGAGTTCGCGCCCATTGAGCTTGATCGAGCCCGACATTTTGGCGGCGCCGCTGGGTAAAAGGCCCATGATGGACAGCGAGGTAACGCTTTTGCCCGAGCCGGATTCGCCAACGATGGCGACGGTTTCACCCGGCATCACATCCAGCGAGATGCCATGCAGAACCTGCTGCCATTTGCCTTCGACAAGGAATGACGTCTTCAGGTCGCGGATCGACAGAACGGGCGTTGTCATAGTTTCCTCGTCTCAGATGACGCGCATGAAGAGTTTTGCGGCAGGGCTTTGCTCACGGCTTATCCAGCACGATGGCCGCTCCATAGGTCGCGCGTCGCGTGGCCGCAGCGGTCAGCGTGCCATCAGCGTCGCGCAGGGCCGCCGTGACCCGGCCAATGCTGCCGGCCTTGACCACCGACACATCGTGGCCGGCTTTGCTCAGCGCATCGCGCGTGGTTTCGGGCAGATCGGCCTCGACCACGACGCCGCCGGGGTGGCGGGAGCGCGGATAGAACGAGGCCGGCATATGGGTGGAGTGGAACATCGGGGCGTCGAGCGCCGCCTGCAGGTCCATGCCCGAATGCAGATAGCGCAGCAGGAACAGCAATTGCCATTGATCCTGCTGATCGCCGCCGGGCGTGCCAAAGCTCAGACGCCGCCCATCCTTGTGCCAGGCAAGGCTGGGCGACAGCGTGGTGCGCGGACGCTTGCCGGGGGCGAGCGAGCCGGGCACGCCGTCTTCCAGCCAGAACATCTGGGCGCGGGAATTGAGGCAAAAGCCAAGGCCAGGGATGATGGGCGAGCTTTGCAGCCAGCCGCCTGACGGGGTGGCAGAAACCATATTGCCCCAACGGTCGATGACATCGAGATGCACCGTATCGCCGCGCGGCACGGTTGCCAGATGCGCCATGGTGGGCTCGTACACCGCGCCTTCGGGCAGGCTGACCCGATTGAGCAGCTCGAGCATCTGCTCGACCTGTTCGGCATAGCCGGGCACGACCCCGGGACGCAGAGTGTTGTCGGACTCTGCGCCGATTTGAGCGCGGCGGGCCTTGGTATAGGCCGGGTCGAGCAATGCCGCGGTCGGCACGGGGGTGAAGTTCGGATCGCCGTAGTAGATTTCGCGGTCGGCAAAGGCGAGCTTTTGCGCCTCGATGACCAGATGCACAAACTCAGGCCCAAGGGGATCGAGCTTGGCCAGGTCATCGTCGGCCAGCAAAGCCAGGGTTTGCAGCAGCACCGGCCCCTGACCCCAGGGACCGGTCTTTGCGACAGTCCAGCCGTGATAATCGAATGTAGCGGGCGCCTCGTAATGGGCGGCATAACCAGCCAGGTCTGCCGCTGTCAGCACGCCGCGATGGGCGGTGCCGCTGGCATCCATGGCTTCGGTTTCGGCAACGAACTGACCGATCCGCTCGGCGACGAAGCCGCGATAAAACGCATCGCGGGCCGCGTCGATCCGCGCTTCGCGGGACGCGCCTTGTGCCGCGGCAACAATACGGCGCCAAGTCGCGGCGAGGTCGGCATTCACAAAACTGCTGCCGCGCGCCGGCGGCGCACCATTGGGCAACCAGAGCTGGGCCGAACCAGGCCAATGCTGCCGGAAGAAATCGGCAAGGCGGGCAATGGTATCGGCGGCACGGTCGAGGATCGGATGACCATCGGCCGCCAGATGGATGGCCGGGGCCATGACATCGGCCAGCTCCATGCTGCCATGGTCGCGCAGCATCAGCATCCAGCCGTCAAAGGCACCCGGAATGACACTGGCCAGCAGGCCATCGCCGGGGATCAGATGCAACCCTTCGGCGCGGTAGTGCGCGATGGTTGCGCCCGCCGGGGTCGGACCCTGCGCGCACAGAATCTGCGCCGCGCCGTCTTTCCAGATGATCGCAGGCAGATCGCCGCCCGGACCATTCAAATGCGGCTCCACCACCTGCAGCACCAGCCCGGCGGTCACGGCGGCGTCGAAGGCATTGCCACCGGCTGCAAGAATATCGGCACCCGCCTGTGTGGCGAGCGCGTGTGTCGAAGCAATAGCGCCGGTCATCCATTGTCTCGCGGATCGAGAGCATCACGCAGACCATCACCCAAAAGGTTGAAGCCCATCACCACCATGAAGATCGCCAGGCCGGGCCAGATCGCCATATAGGGCGCCTGCGCCAGAAAGTTCTTGGCGGTCGACAGCATCGCGCCCCAACTTGGATGCGGCGGTTGCTGGCCCAGCCCAAGGAAGGACAGCGAGGCCTCGGCAATGATGGCCGTAGCGATGGTCAGCGTCGCCTGCACCAGCAAAGGCGGAAAAATGTTGGGCAGCACGTAGCGCCATAGAATGCGCCGATGGCCGAGCCCGAGGGCGCGCGCGGCATCGACATATTCCTCGGTCTTGACCGACATCACCTGACCTCGAGCCAGGCGGACGAATACCGGCACAGCCGACAGGCCAATGGCAATCATCGCATTGGTCAGGCTTGGCCCGAGAAAGGCCGCCAGCGCGATGGCGAGGATCAAGAAGGGCATGGCCAGCATCGCATCAGTGACGCGGGCGATGATCTGGTCGGTCCAGCCGCCGAAATAACCGGCGACCATGCCCAGCGGCACGCCGACGGCAACGGCGATCAGCACCGAAATCACGCCCGCCATCAGCGAGGCGCGCGCGCCCCACAGCATACGCGAGAAGATATCGCGGCCGATTTCGTCGCTGCCGAACCAGTTGGCAGCCGATGGCGCCTTGCGCACCAGCGCCCAGTCGGTCGCGGTCGGATCGGCAATCGGCAGGATGGGGGCCAACAGCGCCATGACGCAGAAAAACACCACCACCACGCCACCAATCAGCGCGCTCCGATTGCTCTTGAACTTGGCCCAGGCGCGGCTTCCGCTGCGCGCTGGGACAGTCACAGTCGCCGTTGTCGCGCTCATAGGGTTGCCCTCATGCGTGGGTTAAGCAGGAAATAAAGCATGTCGGCCAGGAGGTTGATCAGGATGAAGCCGGTCGCGGTGACCAGGACGACGCCCTGCACCACGGCATAATCACGGTTGAACACCGCATCAACGATCATCTTGCCAAAGCCCGGAATGGTGAAAATCTGCTCGGTCAAAACAGCGCCGGCGAGCAGTTCGCCGAACATCACCGCCGACAGCGTCACGATCGGCAGCAGTGCATTGCGCAGCGCGTGCTGCAGGATGACGCTTTTTTCCGAAAGGCCCTTGGCCCGCGCGGTACGCACGTAATCAGCTTGCAGCACCCCCAGCATGGCCGAGCGGGTATGGCGCATCAGCGAACCGGCGATGGCGGTGCCCAGCACGATGGAGGGCATCAGCGTGGTCTGAAAGCTGCGCCAGGGATCGACGAACGGGGTTTCATAGCCGGAGGCCGGGAGCCAGCCCAGATTCACCGAAACGAGCAGGATCAGCATGATGCCGAGCCAGAAATTTGGAACGGAAAGGCCGGACAGGGCGACGAAATTCGCCAGATAATCCCAGAACGTGCCTTTCTTGACGGCGGAAATCACGCCGGCAGGAATACCGATCAGCATCGCGAAGATCATCGACATGACCGCGAGCTGGATGGTGACGGGGAGCTTTTGGGCAATCAGCGCGGTCACGGGAATACCGCTGCGCAGCGAGCGCCCGAGGTCGCCCTGCAACACGTCGCCCAGCCAATAGATATACTGCCAGATGAGCGGATCATTCATCCGGTACAGCTCGCGCAGATAAGCGATGGTTTCCGGATCGCGGCTTTCACCGGCCATCACCAGGATCGGATCGCCCGGCAGCAGCTTCTGCAGCATGAAAACAAAGATCGACACCAGAATCAGCGTCGGAACCGCGACCAGCACGCGGCTCAGAAAATATCGCATCATGGACGTGGTTTCCGTGTTCGAGTGCCCCGCCGGCCTAAAAAGGCCGGCGGGTTCGAAAGACTAGCCGGTTACGCCACGCAGGCGGATGATGCCGTCAGCATAGGGGGTGAAGCCCTCAATGCCCTGACGCAGGGTGTAGAAATACTTGATGTGGTAGAGATAGATCAGCGGCAGATCATGCTGCAGGATCTCGGTCGACTGATCGTAGAGTGCCTTACGGACTGCGGGATCAGCTTCGGTACGGGCCTGATCGAGAATACGATCAACCTCCGCATTGGAGTATTTCTGGTCGTTATTGGAGCCCGAGGTGTGGACGAAGGGGTGGATGTTGGCGTCCGGATCGACACGGCCCGACCAGCCCTGCTGAGACATTTCAAAATTGCCGACGACGTTCTCGGACAGCAGCGTGGCGAACTCGGTGGCGCGCAGCACGATGTTGATGCCAGCTTCTGCGGCCATGGCCTGAACGACCTGCCCCTGCTGCATGGCAACAGGCGCGTTGCCGGTCTGCAGCTCAATAGTTACTGGGGTTTCAACGCCAGCCTCAGCCAAGAGCGCGCGGGCCTTTTCGATGTCGCGCGCCGGAACCGGGAAGCGCTCATCATACCACGCGGTGCCTGGAGCAGCCCACTGGTTGCCGGTCACATATTGGCCGTCGAACACGACCTGGTTCAACGCGTCACGGTCAATTGAGAGCGACAGCGCCTGGCGGACCAGTGCGTTGGCACCCAGCGCCGCTTCGGAGCGCGGACCATTGGCGATATTGATGGTGATGCCCTGATAGCCGATGTTCGGCACTTCAAACAGCTGCAGGCGGCTGTCTTCACGGATCGAGGGCACGTCGGACGGCGCAGTGCGCTCGACGATATCGAGATCGCCCGCGCGTACGTTGGCGAGACGAACGGTGGTGTCTGGGATCGGCATGAAGATCACGCGATCATAGGCGTATTGGTCGGCTTCCCAGTAGTCAGCGAATTTCTCGAGGGTGATGCGGTCGCCTTCGACGCGGCTCACAAACGCATAGGGACCGGTACAGACCGGGCTCTGGCCGAAATTGTCACCGGCAGCGTCGGCTGCGTCGGGCGAATACATGCGGCCCGCATGGTGGGCGAGCTGGGCAATCAGCGTCACGTCTGGCGCTTTCAGCGTGATGGTCAGCTCGTGCTCACCGGTGACTTCCGTACCGGCAATCGAGGCCAGCTCGGCCTTGCGACTGGACGTCGGCAGGGTCATGTTGCGGTCGAGGACGCGGCTGGCGGACTCGGCGTTGAACGGGGTGCCGTCATGATGGACGACGCCTTCGCGCAGGGTCAGGACCAGCGTCAGGCCATCTTCCGACCACTGCCAATCGGTCGCCAGTTCAGGCGTGATCTGCATGTTCAGGTCGGTGTTGAACAGACGGTCGCAAAGCTGCTCATAGACGAGTGAGGAAACGAAGGTCCGCGACAGCGCGGGATCAAGGGACTCCGGGTCTTCGTTGAGACCGATACGGAGATCTGCTGCATAGGCAGTGCCGCCCATCGCAACAGACAGCAAAAACGCTGTCAGCAAATGCTTCTTCTTCATTCTACACTCCTCAATAAAACTAAAACTCTGATTGTTCCAGGCACGACACCGAGCGAGAACGGTCGGCAAAGCCGCAGGCCGCCACTCAGTGGAGCGTCGCTTGCGCCTCCCCACTCCGCACCCAGTTCGAGATTTTGCCGGAATGTGCAGGCGGCGATTTCTACGGCCCGCAAGCGCTGCACATCAGATGGCGAATGAATTGCGTCAAAGGCGCCCAGCGCCTGGCGCCGCCCAGAACGGACAGCTGGAACGGCGAAGCCGGTGGGCAACGCCATCAAGGAAGGCCAAGTGCGGCGCAGAACCGCATCAGTCTGGGCAAAAGAAAAACAACTCATCCGCTCATGCATATGAATGTTGAGATATGATGGCAAATCATTTCTGGGCCCGCGCCTGTAAGGCATATTGTCAGGACTACCGAAATGATTCAGCGTTATTCGAATGAGAGCATAGCGTCGCTTATATGAATTCTAGTTCGGAAAATACTTCTACAAGTATATTAAAAGACAGCACAGGTATTTTCGAAGCAGATTGGTGCGGACTGCTTTTGCGCGGTCACAAGAAAGTCAGGGCGGCAATTGCTTGGGAGGCGTTGATGCAAATGGATTATCTTTACAGGGTTTTGGTTGCAGGCCCTGAAGGTGACGGACGTCGCCGTCACGACTGCGCCCGACCTTGGCAGCATTACGAGCATTGAGGCGCTCTCGATCTTTGTGCCGCCTCATTCCGCGGAGGATTGGCACCTACGTGTATTTCCGGAGCCCAGCGAGAAACGCTCTAAAGCCTCGCTCTAGTGGTTGTGGGGGCGGCGAAAAAACTATCGTAATCAGGCCTCATACGCACCGCAGCGGCTCCAGTTTCGCAATCTGTGAATAGGCGCGTGCTTTGGGCGCCGATCTGCACTGTAAGTCATTGAAATCTCAATCACGGGCGGGGTTACATGATGGCTCTGACGCACATTCGATGATCGCCGGATCATGTCGCTCCGATCAGTCTGGCCTGGAGCAAGTCAAGTTTGGCGCGACCGTACATCTGCCGCTTGACCAGCTTGAGCTTGTTGATCTGCCCTTCGACCTGACCGTTGGACCATGGCTGGGTGATCGCCGCGCGGATGGCGGATCTATCATTGCTGATACCCTTGGCAAAGGATGCGATCAGGCGGGGGCCGGCCTCTGCGATCCACGGATCGAGCCGCGCGACATCCTTCTTGCGGATCATAATGTGGAAATCGTCGACAACCCGACGCGCCTCTGCAAGCATTGGAACGCCGGCCTCGATGGCGGCGATGGTGACGGTCTCTGCCTTGCTCAGATGATCGCGAGCGGTAGTCATCAACCGCGCGATGGTTCTGGCGGACGGCACCCTGTGCAACTGCTGATCTGAAGCCGTCTCGGCTCGCCGGCGACGCGTTGTCCATTCACCCACAACGCGCAAAGAACCCCGAAAGCCTTTCTCCCGCAGCTGGCGCCACAGGTCGGCACCGTTGCTGCAACCTGACCGCCATTGCTCGTCCAGCCAGGGCAGCCAAGGTTCCAGCGAACTCTGTCGGCCCCGGAACATCTCGGTGGGTTGACCGCGGATGACCTGCCGCACGAGTTTCCGGCTATGGCCAGTCAGTCGGACGATCTGCTTGATCGCAATACCCTCGCCGGCAAGCTTGAGGATCGCCGCGCTTGTCTCCTCGCGCCGGACATAACCATCATATTGCAGCCTCTCGGCCGAGGTCAGCAGTTCGGGGTTGATTGTCGTGGCGGCGCCAATTGCGGCCCGGATCGACCGCATGGACTTGCGGACGGCATCGGTAAAAGCAGCGCTGGCATTTTCCATCAAGTGCCAGCGGTCAGCAACCTGGATTGCTTTGGGCAGCGCCCTTGCTGCCGCAGCGCCATATCCGTCACCGCGATCACGGGAGACGATGCCAATTTCCGGATGATCGGCGAGCCAGGCCGCCACAATGGCGATTTCTCGATCAGGCAACAGGGCTACGATCCGCCGCCGCTCCAGGTCGCAGACGACGGAACCGTACCGATGGTTCCTGCGCCAGGCCCAGTCATCGATGCCGACAACCTTCAGAACCTCAGTGGGCTGGCGGGCCCGGCGCCGCACCACCCTGAGCAGCGTGTCGTTGCTGACCGGCACCATCAGCCGCCGGGCCAAGCTTGCCGCCGGCCGTCCTCCAAGTGCCACCCCAAGATGATGAACAATACATTCCAGCCGCGACGACCGTCGTGATCGCTCTGCCACAACGCCATCGGCAAGGCGCTCAGCAAAGATCTTCCGCCGACAGAATGGCACGTCGCAAACGAACCGCCGGGCCATCAGGCGAAGTTCAACCCGACGACCCGCACAAGGCAGGTCGGAAACGGTCCGGAGATAGCGGCTATGAATGCGTCTTGAGCGAGTTCCGCACAGCGGGCAAAGCCGCTCAGGCTCCGCCGACCGCGCCAGAACCACGATCTCCGCCTCTGTCTCGGTTATGCTCTCAACGACCAGTCCAGCCGGGATTAAGGACGAAATCCGCATATTCATCGCCATGCTGCTGCTTCCTCTTCGAAAACAGCACCACTTCGCCAGAAAGTATCATCGAGAGTGAGTCAGAGCCCCTGCCACGTGCCGAAGACGGTTCGATAACGCTCACCACACGCCTGGGCTACCAAAGGAACCGTTGTCTGATTCAGCATACTGGGGCGCTCGTTTTCAGCTCATGTGTCGTTGCATCGTCCGCGCACGTCGCCCGCGACGACCGTAGCGATGTGCGTGTCGTTCGCGCCGAAGAGCAGATCACTCTGCCAGTGACCTGGAACGGCGCGATCCTCAGCCTCGGCGGGGCGATTATGGATGGAGACCATATCCAGGATTTGCCCTTGTCCAGTCCGAGTTTGTACGCTTTTGGCCAGGCGCATCCGCCTCCTGGTCGCAGAATAAAACGCGTCCTACGGCTATTCGTTGACAGATATCGGTTGACGGTCTACGGTTAACCGACAAGGAGATCGTGAATGGCTTCAGAGAGATTCCTATGGTCGACAAGCAGCGTTGTGCCCGCGTCACCCGCGCCAGTATTGGGCGAGCAGGTGACCAATACGTTGCGCCGCATGATCATCGCGGGAGAAATACCCGTCGGGACTCATCTGGTGGAGGCGTCTCTCTCTGAGATGTTCGGGCTTAGTCGTGGGCCAATAAGGGATGCGCTTAACAAACTCGAGCTCGAAGGGCTTGTGGAGAGCCGAAAGCGCGGCGTCTTCGTGTTGGGGATCACGGCTGCGGACATAGATGAGCTCTATGTTTTGCGCGAAACGCTCGAGTCGAAGGCGATCGAACTTTGCATCAATATTGAAGATGCAGACTTGTCTGGGATGAAAAGCATACTGGAAACGATGAAGGTCGCTGCGGATAGCGCGGATAGCTCATCGTATTCCGAGCTGGATCTGGAATTTCACACGGGCTTCTACAAGCTGGCCGGCAATCGGCGGATGCTGGAAGTCTGGGCGCACTACCGTCCCACCTATGCTGTGATGATGTCGGTGGCCGAGCGCAAGGAGGTCGATCTTTCTGTTGTGCATGAAAGCCACATCCGGATCGTTCGGCTGATTGAAGAAAAGCAGACGGCCAAGGCCCTCATCGAAATCAAAAATCACCTCCTGGAATCGAAAGCCCGAATCCTTGAGGCCAGATCGCTTCGCTGACAGCGGATTGATAATTTTGCGCGTAAAAACGGAGGATACTCAAATGACCAAGCGCCGTGACTTTCTGAAGTATAGTGGTGCCACTCTCGCATCGCTTCCTATCATCAGTGCTTTTGGTGTCTCGTCGGCCTTCGCCGATACCGGCACACTCAGCATCTACTCCAATCTGACTGGCAGCAAGCAGGCGGCTGCCGATGCGCTCTATGCTGCTTTTGAGGCGGCAAATCCCGGCGTGAAAATTGAAGTCACGGTGTTTGGCGACGTGGCGTCCAGCCATACCAAGCTGCAGTCGGCGATTGCTGCCGGCGTGGTGCCCGACGTGGTCATCAATCACTATTACCTAGCGCCGGTATATGCGCGCGGCGGGCATCTGTTTGAGCTGTCGGATGACGTCCTTGCTGCCAACGAGCTGGACTTGTCGCAGCTTGACCCCCGCTTCGTGCCGAGCGGCGAATATGACGGCAAGCGCATCAGCCTGCCGATGTTCGCCAGCAGCCGTACCTTGATGTACAACAGCACGGCTTTGGCCGAAGTCGGCCTGGATGCGTCCGTCCCTCCCCAGAACTGGGAAGAACTGCGGGCATGGGCCAAGGCTCTCACCAAGCGTGACGGCGATACCCTGGTGCGTGCCGGTCTGGCGCTGAACGTTCCGCCCGGTGAATATGGCGAGAACCTTTTTGCTCTGCTGCTGTGGGGTGCTGGTGGCGCGATCCTTTCGGATGACGCCAAGACTGCAGCGTTCAATTCCGATGCTGGCCGTGCGGCCCTCGAATTCTGGCATTCTCTCATCCATGTCGATAAGGTCTACGACATCGGTTTCACCGGCCCCGGCGGCAACAATTCCTTCCTCAGCCAGTCTGCCGCACTCACCTATGGTCTCAACCCGATCGCCATGTTCTCGGCTCGCGATGGCATTGAGTTCGGTTCCCTGCCGATCCCGGGAAAGGATGGCGGCGCTGTCAGCATGTCCGATCCGTTCTCCTATTATGTCATGCGCAATGGCAAGAATACGGACATGGCGCTCAAGTTCATCGCCTTCGCCAGCGCGATGGAACCGCAGGTCGATTTCTGCGCGGCCACCTATAGCTTGCCCGCGCTCAAGGCGGCGCAGTCCGCGCCGGAGATCGCAAGCCTGACCCAGCTTACGCCATTTGTGGATGCGCTGGATATTGCGCGACCTCTGCCTTTGACGCCGCATTACACGGCAATCTGGGAGGCCATCAGCCGCCATATCGAAGAGGGCCTGAGCAACAAGAAGGCACTTGATGTGGCTCTCGCCGATGCGGAAACCGAGGTTAATCGGATTCTGTCGCGCTAACACCCGACGATCTGATTTGACGCCAGGAGATGGCCAGTGCCTTTAGGATTTCGTATCCGGTCTGCATTGAGTGCGGGATCAAGTGAAAAAATCACAGCTTATGCGCTGGTCATTCCCGCGCTGATTATTCTTGCATTTTTCTACTTCATTCCCATTCTGGCCACCACCGCCTTCAGCTTTACGGATTACTCCCTGGTCAATCCGTGGGGCTGGGTCGGCCTCGAGAACTACGAGGAGGTCTTTTCCTCCGAGCAGTTTCGAGTGGCGATGATCAACACCGTCATCTTCACGGTTGGCACCGTTGTGCCGAGCATTGCCATTGGGCTGATTACCGCAGCACTCCTGGAAACCAAAATCCGGTTCAAGTGGCTGTTCAGGCTGGCGCTGTATGCGCCAGCTCTCACCTCTTTGGTTACCGCATCCATGGTCTGGATTTGGGCCTATGATTACCAGCTGGGTTTGGTGAACCAGGCGCTGACTTTCGTCGGAATTTCTGGCCCAAACTGGCTCAACGACCCGAAAAGCGCCATGCCGGCGTTGATCATCATGAGCATCTGGCGTTCGTTCGGCTTCTGCATGCTCGTCTATGTCGCGGCATTGCAAGGGGTGTCCAAAGAACTCTATGAGGCCGCTGAGCTTGATGGTGCAAACTGGTGGCGCAAGTTCATCGACATAACCATTCCGTCCCTGCGACCGATTACCTTCTTCCTGGCCGTGACTGTCACCGTTTCGGCGTTCCAGGCTTTTGACGCCATCTTTGTTATGACAAAGGGCGGGCCGAACTCGACGACTACGACAGTGGTGCATCAAATCTATCGCAACGGCTTCGAGTTTGGCCGGATGGGATACGCGTCCGCCATGGCGCTGGTGCTGTTCTGGCTGCTGGTCGCCATCTCCGCAATCAATGCCATTGGCTTTCGACGCAAACCGCGCCGGTAAGTTTGGCCACCGCACCCCATCGAGCGATCGGTAAAATGACAGCTATTGCACAATTCTCCCGAGGCATCTGGAGCGGAAGGTCCGCGGCCTACTGCATCCTCTCTTTGGTCTCTCTGACGACGATCGCACCGTTGTTCTTCATGATCATCACTGCTCTGAAGAGCAATGCCGAGATCTATAGTCAGTCGCCAAGCTTTTTGCCTCTGACACCGTCCCTGGCGAATTTTTCAGAAGCCTTGGGTCGGTCCAACTTCCTGCTCTACATTACCAACAGCTTCCTCTACGCGGGCGGCGCCACCATCTGCATGCTGATCCTGGCATCGATGGCCGGTTACGCTTTGGCTCGCCTTCGTTTTCCGGGCCGCACTGCAATTTTCGTTTCGATTATCGCGCTCCTGCTTGTCCCGTGGGAAACGCACCTCATCCCGAACTTCTTGACGATTCGTTTCTTTCCACTTGCGGGCGGTAACGACATCTTTGGGCAGGGCGGGTCGGGTTTCGTGAACACCTTTCCCGGTCTCATCATCCCCGGTGCAGTAACGCCATTCGGTATTTTTCTGATGCGCCAGTTCTTCTCCACCCTGCCAAGGGAGATCGAGGAAGCTGCCATCATTGACGGTGCGTCGCACCTGCGCATCCTGATCGAAATCGCGCTGCCTCTGTCGCGTCCCGCTCTGGCCACTCTGGGAATCCTTACCTTTGTGGGCACTTGGAACGCCTTCACCTGGCCACTCGTGGTGACGAATTCCGCCTCGATCTACACGATCCAGCTGGCGCTCCAGGTGTTCCGCGAATCCAGCCCCATTCAGGACTGGGGCATCCTGATGGCTGCTTCAACCATCTCAGTGTTTCCTTTGATTTTGGTCTTCATGTTTGGACAGAAGTACTTCATCGCTGGCATGGCGTACTCTGGTCTGAAGGGATAATTACTATGCTGTCCACGAGTTCGCATCAGCTCTCCGGCGAGCGATACATCATTGACGCCGGCGCCGTCGTGTTGGTCGATATTGGCAATCCGCGTCTCAAGCGGGCAGGGGCATTCCTCGCGTCCGAAATGACGCGATTGTCCGGCCAGAATTGGCGCATTGCGACGACCGACGACGGTAAATCGGCCACCGTAATCCTGCGCATGGCGGCAGACGGCGATGGCTACGCCAGTGAAGACCTCTCCATCAACGTTTTGCAGTCCGATGGTCGGGTGCAGGTCGAAGTCGTGGCCGGTAGCGACAGCGTCGTCCTCGCCGCAGTCGGGCAATTGCTGCGGCGCAGCGACGTTGCCGATGGAAAGGTGCGGCCGCTTGCCGGCAGCTGGCGCTTCAGGCCCAGCTGCAAGGTCCGTGGTCAGGTGCTGGCGAACCACAAGCAAACCAACACGTTCGACTTGTGGACCTATGAGGAGTGGGAGCGCTACCTCACCGAGCTTGCTGTTTGGGGCAACAATCTGATCGTGGTCTATCCCGCGCAGCCCTCGCGCTGGCATGGCGCCCTGCCATACGCCACGCCCCCCTGGTTCGACTCCGAGGAGCGCCGGAAGGAGTGGGACCGCCAGATGGCGATCCAGGCTCGCATTCCCGTCCTATGTCGGGAACTTGGCATGCGCTACGGCGTCTATCTGTCGCCAAATGACATCTGGCCGCAGCAGGTCATCAACGATCCAAGCCTGGCGAAGAACTCGGCGTCATTCGTTTGTCCGAATATTCCGGCCGCGCGGCGGGAAATTACCGCCCTGCGCAAGACGATGTTCGAGTTTCTGGACAATATCGATGTGCTGTTCATTCCGTCGCGGGACGATGGCGGCTGCCCCGGTTGCCCAGACTGCGATCCTTGGTCTGCGCCTTACATCGACCTTGTCGAAGAGCAGTCCGCCCTGGTGCGGTCCATCCACCCCGACTGCACCATCTGGCTGTCGCAGCAGGGTCTTTCGGCCAGCGACGCCCAGCATGTTCTGAACTGGTTGTCCGAGACCAAGCCGGACTATGTCGAGGGTGTCGTCTATGGCCCCTTCAGTGAGACCATGACGTTCAGCCCGGCGGACGGGCAGGGCGGAGGCCTGTCGCTTGAGCAATATCCGGGCATGGACTTTTTTGCGTCCGGGCCGGCACGGTTGCGCTCGGCGCTCGACGGAAAATACGCTCTTTTGCAATACCCCGACGAGGTCCACGCCTTCCAGTCGCAGTACCCCATCGTCGAGATGGATCCGCTGTTGCAATATGTCTGGGCCCGCCAGGATGCGCCTGTCCCGCGGATCATGGACACCATTCGCCAGTACAAGGGCATAGCGCCCACCGCCGACGGTATTGTTCCATATTCGGAAGGCAATACCGACGACATCAACAAGTTCGCCTGGACGGCGCTGATGTGGAACCCTGGCACGACGGCGGAAGAGATCGCCTTCGACTATGCCAACACCACATGGGGCCGTGATGCGGCCGAAGCGGGCGCCCAACTCATCCTTGCTATCGAACGGGCCCTCAATGGCGCTGTGTCGATGGACGGCGAAATGAGCCTGCGTCGATCACTGGTCGGCACCGTGGAAGCTGCCAACTCTTCGGTCAGGTCTGACTGGCGCTGGACCAGCCTTGTAGTGTGCGTTGAGCTGATCGAGCACGCCAAGACGGTCTTTTCGCGTGACCGGGAGCTCGCGGCGATCTTGCGGTACCGGGTTGCCGAGTGGATCGAGAACGCCGATCTCCGCGATGGACTGGGACGCACCATCGCCTATCTGGACAGGCGCTTGTCCGAGAGCGATGCGTCATTGCGCGCCCTGGTGGGGACGCGGTCCCGTCTGTTCGAGCAGCACAAGCTTCGCATCCGCGCTGTCGCCCGGGCGCAGCGCAGTTATCAGGGCTTCGACACGCTGCGCGATGCCTTCAATGAAATTCTAGAGGGTATTGAGACCGGCGCACTGCCGACTTGGTCCGAACAGCACCTCGAAATCAAGCTGGCGCTTGAGCGTGTAGAGCTCAAGAGCGTCAACGCAAGCATTGATCGGCAAGTCGTCGATCACCTGCAGGAATTCGCCTGGGAGACGGGAAAAGTTACATGGTAGGCAAGGCGGAAAGCGAAAGAATGCTGTTCAAGAATAAGTTGAAAACCGCCGAACTGGTCCTGGGAACCTGGGTCAGCAGTTCTGACCCGCTGGTTTCGGAAGCCGTCGCACAGTCAGCCTTCGAGTTCCTGATTGTCGATTGCGAGCATGGCCTGATGGACACCAGCGCCATGCTGATGAACCTTATCGTCGCAAGGGCCGCCGGCAACAAGACGCTTGTGCGGCTTGCCGACAACGACACCCATTCCTTTATGAGGGCGCTCGATGGCGGGGCCGATGGCGTGCTGCTTCCCCGGGTGGAAACGGTCGAAGAGGTTCGGCGCGCGGTCGAAATCTGCAAGTATCCTCCGGTCGGCAAACGCGGCTTCGGTCCTTTGCGCGCCGCCAGTTACTACCGTGATATCGAAGGCTACACCGCCACCGCAAACGACAGCTTCGTGGTGATGGTGCAGATCGAGACCGCCCAGGCGCTAGACGCTCTCGACGAGATTCTTGACGTTGAGGGCCTTGATGGCGTGCTGGTGGGCCGAAACGATCTGGCGGGCTCGCTGGGACTGCCACGTGACCATGCCAATTCGGAGTTGAACGCCATATCGGCGCAAATTCTCGCCAAGGCCAAGCAGCGTGGCATGATCCGGGCGATTGCGACGGGCGGCAGCGGAGAAACCACGGAGCACCTGATGAGCCTGAATGCCAACGTGATCGCTGCGGGTGGCTACATTGAGTACATGGTGAGCGGCATGGACGCCCACTTCGCAAAACTTCGTGACGGCTGGAGCTCGAAATGACCACCATTGCTCTGAAGAATGTCGGCAAGAGTTACGGCAGCGCCGAAATTCTGAAGGACGTCAATCTTGAGATTGCGTCTGGAGAATTCGTAGTCTTCGTTGGTCCATCCGGCTGCGGAAAATCCACGCTGTTGCGATGCATCTCCGGTTTGGAGGAGATTTCAACTGGCGAGCTATACCTCGACGGCATGCTGTCGAACGACGTAGCGCCGTCCAGGCGCGGCGTTGCCATGGTTTTTCAGAGCTATGCTCTCTATCCGCATATGACGGTTTACGAGAACATGGGCTATTCGCTCAAACTGCAGAAGCTCTCGAAAGCCGCGATCCGGGCGAAGGTGGAAGAAGCCGCTGCCAAACTCGAGCTGACGAAATACCTCGACCGGCTGCCGAAGGATTTGTCCGGCGGACAGCGCCAGCGTGTTGCGATCGGACGGTCGATCGTTCGCGATCCCAAGATCTTCCTGTTCGATGAGCCTCTCTCCAATCTCGACGCGTCGCTTCGCGTTCAGATGCGGCTGGAAATCGCCGCTCTGAATGAGCAGCTTCCGAACACCACCATGGTTTACGTGACCCATGACCAGGTGGAAGCCATGACCTTAGCCGACCGCATCGTGGTGCTCAAGGATGGCGTCATCCAGCAAATCGGCACGCCGCTTGAGCTTTATGAAACCCCCAGGACGCAGTTTGTGGCCGGATTCATCGGCTCGCCCAAGATGAACTTCCTGTCCGGCCCGTTTGCGCAGCCCTTCGGCGCCCCCACTGTCGGCATTCGCGCTGAACACCTTGAGCTGGACCTGCAATCCGGCTCATGGAGCGGCAAGGTCATCCATTCGGAGAATCTGGGGTCGGACAACTATGTCTATGTCGACCTCGGATCGACCGAACTTGTCGTCGTCCGCCTCGGCGGCCGCATCGCTGTCCGCGCCGGGGATATGGTGTATCTCACGCCAACGCCGTCCGAACTTCACCGCTTCGACGTCCAGGGCAACACTCTGGCTGCCGCTTAAATCAGGCGGCCCCCGGGGGCGTCAACAACGGAAGATGATTTTATGGCCCGCCGTTACTTCGTAGGGATCGACGTCGGTACGCGTAGCGCGCGCGCCGGTGTCTTTGACGAGACGGGGGTGTCACTGGCCACCGCGAGCCACGACATCACCCTGCATTTGGGGCCGGGAGATCGTGCCGAACAGTCCAGTTCGGATATCTGGCAGGCGGTGTGTTTCAGCGTGAGCACCGCCGTGCGCAATGCCGGAATTTTCGCCAGCGATGTTGCCGGAATAGGGTTTGACGCCACCTGCTCACTGGTGGTGCTTGGTGATGGCGCGGCGCCGTTGCCGATCGGTGATTCTGGCGATGATGAGCGGAACGTCATTGTCTGGATGGACCATCGGGCGCTCAATCAGGCCGAACGCATCAACGCCGCCGGTCATTCGGTGCTGCAATATGTCGGCGGACGAATCTCACCCGAGATGCAGACTCCGAAATTGCTGTGGCTGCGCGAAAATAAACCCGATGTCTTCGCCAACGCGTGGCAATTTTTTGACCTTCCAGACTTTCTGACCTGGAAAGCCACCGGCAATCTTGCCCGATCCACATGTACAGTCACCTGCAAATGGACCTATCTGGCGCACGAGCAACGATGGGACGCGAGCTATTTTGCCAGCATCGGTCTCGGCTCTCTCGCTGAAGAGGGGTTTTCGCGCATTGGCACTGATATTGTTGCCCCGGGCACCGCTATTGGGCAGGGGCTGACCGTTCAGGCGGCCCTGGAGCTGGGGCTCGAGAGCGGGACCCCCGTCGCGGCCGCCCTCATCGATGCTCACGCGGGGGGCATCGGAACCGTCGGCGCGCGCGGCGCAATCGGCTCGGTCACCTCGCGCATTGCCTATGTTTTTGGCACATCTGCCTGCACCATGGTATCGACCGAGAATCCTCGGATGGCCCCTGGCGTGTGGGGGCCATACTATTCCGCCATGGTTCCTGGCGTCTGGTTGCTTGAAGGTGGACAATCCGCTGCCGGGTCTGCCCTGGACCATCTTGTCACGCTTCATCCGGCAGCCGCCCTCCTGGAGGAGGAGGCCAGGGCTGCGAACGAGACGCTGGTTGCGCTGCTTTCAAAACGCGCTACCGGCGCCGTTTCGGACATGTCCGATGCCGCCAACCTTGCGGGCGATTTGCATGTTGTGCCCGAATTTTTGGGCAACAGGTCGCCTTACGCCGATCCCCTGTCCAGGGCATTGATTGCGGGTCTGGGCATGGATAAATCGCCTGAAAGCCTCGTGGCACTCTATGTCGCAGGGGTATTGGGCCTTGGCTACGGCGTGCGGCAGATCCTTGATGTTTCCCGCGCCGCCGCCGTATTTCTGGACGCCATTGCGATCAGCGGCGGTGCCGGGAAATCACCTTTGATCCGCCAGTTGCTTGCAGACGCAACCGGGCTCCCGGTGCTCGTGACCGCGGCCTCGGAGCCGGTCTTGCTCGGCTCCTCTATGCTTGGAGCGGTTGCTGCCGGCGTTCATGCATCGCTGAGTGAGGCGATGCAAGCCATGTCGTCCATCGAAGACGTCGCAATGCCGAGCGAACGGCATAGCGGTCTACACAGCCAGCGATATGACGCCTTTAGGGAGCTGCAAACCGCGGGCAGACGGATTCGCGGCCTGGGCCAGGCTGACTGAAATCTCCTCCCGGCTGTGCAGCATTAGCGCCTTGCGTACGGTATGAATTCGACGCAGTAGGTGTTCCCAGTTTGCTCTACGCATCAATCGTAGTCGCTCACCCTTGCCGGTTCGCCACCGAGAAATGGCGCATGTTCATATCGTCGATCAGCTTCTGGCGTAACGGGCTGACAGGGGTAGCGGAAAGGATCGTGGTCATCGTTGGGCTCCTGGGATGAAGGAGCTAAAATGGAACGCCCATACCGGGGGATGCTCAATCGGGCGATGACATCAGGGCCTGGCCGCTACCTCACCGCGCGTACCGACCCCGAAGCGAAGCAGCTCGCCACTACCCAGCGGGTGTCCTTCGCCGAAGTCTTCAGCGGACGGGGCGGGTTAGTGTGCCGATCGGCACTGGAATAACGCGCGTGTTCACAATTTAAGTGGTTAACGACGGTAGGAGCTAAATGGAGGGCAATGGCTTCACCTGTCACGATCGAGAATCCGGCGAATTTCCACACGATCACCGGGCAGGGGCTGGAAGGCAACTGACAATCCACGGGCTCGGATGGAGCAAAGGCTGAACGACGCGCCTCGGACCACACGAACACCCTCTTCAAAAAGCTTCCTCCGCGACTCCTTAGTTTGGACGTCGCTGGGGTGTCAACGGCGGAGTAAAATCCGGCCATTAGGCGGAGCAAGACCAGGCCACCTTTGGCGCGCACATGAGACCGCCGGGAGGGCATAGCCCGAGCGGGGGTCTCATGTGCGCGTGCGATTTTT
>NZ_JBTMWV010000003.1:0-2500 GCF_054489345.1 Devosia sp. A369
TTGAACGCCGGGGTGTGGTTGCGGCGGGGTCGTCTCGTCATGATCTCTCCTGTTCGCGGCCATATTGGCCGCCGTCAGGCAGAAAATCCACTCATCCCCGTGTTCAGATTCCCCGAGCCAGCTCTGAACTCACATCGTCAGCAAAAGCTGCGGTGCCTATACCCCCCTGGGTAAGCCAATGTCAGACGGGATCGGCTTCGCGCTTACGTTCCAAACGCAAAAACCCCAGTCATTTCTGACTGGGGTTTTTGGTATTTCTTTTCGACATTGTAATTGAGAACCATACGTTTTTGGCAGACCTTGCAGCGACCTACTCTCCCAAGCCTTGAGACTTAGTACCATTGGCGCAGAGGAATTTGACGGTCGAGTTCGGGATGGGATCGGGTCTTGGGCTCCTCGCAAAAACCACAAGGTCAGCGAAAAACGTATGATGTGAATTCTGGTTTTGTTGTTCTGTATATGGACCAAGTGCTCTCCCATGCAAGGAGCCTTGGTCTGGTGTATTATTTGTACCGATCGAACATTTCACAATCTATGCGGACATAGATTAATGAGAACGATCAAGCCAATCGAGCTATTAGTACCGGTAAGCTTCACACATTGCTGCGCTTCCACACCCGGCCTATCGACGTGGTGTTCTTCCACGGCTCTCAAGGGAATACTAGTTTTGAAGGAGGCTTCCTGCTTAGATGCTTTCAGCAGTTATCCCGTCCGAACTTAGCTACCCTGCAATGCGGCTGGCGCCACAACAGGTCCACCAGAGGTTCGTCCAACCCGGTCCTCTCGTACTAGGGTCAGCTCTTCTCAATATTCCTACACCCACGGCAGATAGGGACCGAACTGTCTCACGACGTTCTAAACCCAGCTCACGTACCACTTTAAATGGCGAACAGCCATACCCTTGGGACCTGCTCCAGCCCCAGGATGTGATGAGCCGACATCGAGGTGCCAAACAATGCCGTCGATATGGACTCTTGGGCATTATCAGCCTGTTATCCCCAGCGTACCTTTTATTCGTTGAGCGATGGCCCTTCCACGCGGGACCACCGGATCACTATGACCGACTTTCGTCTCTGCTCGACTTGTCAGTCTCGCAGTCAGGCAGGCTTATGCCATTGCACTCAAGGAACGATTTCCGACCGTTCTGAGCCTACCATCGCGCGCCTCCGTTACTCTTTGGGAGGCGACCGCCCCAGTCAAACTACCCACCATACGCTGTCCCGGACACTGTTATGCCGCGGTTAGACATCTATGACGATAAGGGTGGTATCTCATCTTGCGGCTCCACAGAAACTAGCGTCCCTGCTTCAAAGCCTACCACCTATCCTGCACATGCCGACACAAATGCCAGCGTAAAGCTATAGTAAAGGTGCATGGGGTCTTTCCGTCTGACCGCAGGAACCCCGCATCTTCACGGGGAATTCAATTTCACTGAGTCTATACTGGAGACAGTGGGGAAGTCGTTACGCCATTCGTGCAGGTCGGAACTTACCCGACAAGGAATTTCGCTACCTTAGGACCGTTATAGTTACGGCCGCCGTTTACCGGGGCTTCAATTCAAGGCTTGCACCTCTCCTTTTAACCTTCCGGCACCGGGCAGGCGTCAGACCCTATACGTCGTATTACTACTTCGCAGAGCCCTGTGTTTTTAGTAAACAGTCGCCACCCCCTCTTTTGTGCCACTCCTATAGAGTTGCCTCCATAGAAGTCATGCTTATCCCGAAGTTACGCATGCAATTTGCCGAGTTCCTTCAGTATAGTTCTCTCAAGCGCCTTGGTATACTCTACCAGTCCACCTGTGTCGGTTTAGGGTACGGTCAATGTTGGTGGAGCTATTTCCAGGAACCGGCTCATCGCACCCCCAATCCAATAAGGGGATACGAACCTGCGCGATCCGTCACTACCACCTGGTTCACGAATATTAACGTGATTCCCATCGGCTACGCATTTCTGCCTCGCCTTAGGGGCCGACTAACCCTGCGCTGATTAGCATTGCGCAGGAACCCTTGGACTTTCGGCGAAAGTGTCTCTCACACTTTTTATCGCTACTCATGTCATCATTCGCACTTCCGATACCTCCACGGCCCCTCACAGGTACCGCTTCGCAGGCTTACGGAACGCTCCGCTACCGCTTACACGTAAACGTGTAAACCCTAAGCTTCGGTGCATAGTTTTAGACCCGGTACATCTTCGCCGCAGGAACGCTTGACCAGTGAGCTGTTACGCTATCTTTAAAGGATGGCTGCTTCTAAGCCAACCTCCTGGTTGTCTAAGCATTCCCACATGCTTTCCCACTTAACTATGACTTGGGGACCTTAGCTGTAGGTTAGGGCTGTTTCCCTTTTGACAATGGACCTTAGCACCCACTGTCTGTCTCCCGGATATTACTTGTGGGTATTCGGAGTTTGGTTAGGTTTGGTAAGTCGGTGAGACCCCCTAGCCCATCCAGTGCTCTACCCCCCACAGTATTCGTCCGAGGCGATACCTAAATATCTTTCGC
>NZ_JBTMWV010000003.1:7500-10000 GCF_054489345.1 Devosia sp. A369
CGGTGCCGGGCCAGCAGAAATCTGCGCACATACGTAGTTCCCCTAGTTTTGGAACACGTCATGACTTTCGCAGTGCTCAATATTCGTCCCGATCAAACTGACAATCTGCAACTGGTTCGCCTGCTGAATCGTCCTATCGAAATCGCCCTGGAAGCACTGCATAGTCGCATCGTGCTTTGCGCCCCGCGCCACGCGGATGAACCCGGCTATATCGGCACCGCCATGCTGCTGGACCTTCGCCCCGACTGCAATGATCAGCGCTACATGGTGGCGGAATTGGCAGAGATGAAGTTGTTTGCGCAGCCAGTAAAGCTCCGCTCGGAGGGGCAGCCCCACGAATCTGACGCCCTCGATGATGCCGGAAATTTTGCTTTCTACCACTACGCGGCCGGCGTCAGAGCTTTGTCCCAGTCCGAATTTGACCGGATTATTGCGGCGGGATCTCTCTGCTCTCTCTCCGGCATGGCAGAAGAACAACCGAGCGCGGCCGACCTGCTCTACGAGGTCAAAACAATCGAGACGTCGCGCAAGTTCCTATCCAGACAACAGGCGATTCGGGATGCGCGCTTGCGGCTGACGGTGCTGCAGCACTACGGCCCGATCTGTGCCGTGAGCGGCCAGTGCGCATGTCATCGAAGAAACCGCGAGCTATGAGGTGGAGGTCTCCCATATTCGCCCGGTCAAATCGGGTGGCGTCGATGAGGTTTGGAACGCCATGCCGATGACGCAGACGCTGCACTGGGCCTATGATCATGGCCTGTTCAGCATGAGCAATAGCGGCGAATTGCTGTTTAGCCCCAGGATGACAACCGCGCTTCGATCGCTCTTCAACGGCAGGACCAAAGCGAGTTTTCCCATGGATCCCCGCGCCTGGCCGAACGCCGAATGCATCGCCAGGAAATTTTCAAAGGCTGACTCCTGAAGGGCGCGCCGGCTTCTCCGCCCCTCGATGTCACCCCGGCCCCGTGCCGGGCCCAGCTTGAGATAACTTCGGTGTTTCCATCTCAAAACGGCATCACCCGCGTCGGACGCGAATGACAACCGGATCGATCACCTAGAATCGCACATGGATTGGGCAATGAAATCCCAGATAGGCGCGGAGATCCTTGCGCCCTCCCCACCCCCAGTGTCACCCCGGCCCTGCGCCGGGGCCCATCCTGAGATGGCGCCAACGCGACCATCTCTCGCTGATCGCATATTTCTGGCAGGGCCGCCGAAAGGCGCCCGCATCCTCGAATCGGCAGCGGGTCAAATGAGTCGGCAACGATCTCAACGCCAATGGCTGGAGCCATCACCTCGGCCCAGACAATGCCTTCCCCACCCCCGATGTCACCCCGGCCTCGCGCCGGGGCCCATCCCGAGATTATGCCGGCGCGACCATCTCTCGCGGATCGCGTAATTCCCGGTAGGGCTGCCTAAAGGCACCCGCATGCTCGAATCGGCTACCGGGCGAAGGGGCGGCGACGATCTCAACGCCAATGGGTCGATCCATTATCTCGGCGCCGGCTCGGGATGAATAGAGAGGCGAGACGCAGCAAGTTCCCGCTG
This sequence comes from Devosia sp. A369, assembly GCF_054489345.1. Classification (NCBI taxonomy): domain Bacteria; kingdom Pseudomonadati; phylum Pseudomonadota; class Alphaproteobacteria; order Hyphomicrobiales; family Devosiaceae; genus Devosia; species Devosia sp. A369. Next base: position 9,049 of record NZ_JBTMWV010000003.1, read on the forward strand.
GGCCGAACCCACTGGGCCTTCCCCTCTTCCCCCCTCCCACTCCGCGTTCCAAACGCAAAAACCCCAGTCATTTCTGACTGGGGTTTTTGGTATTTCTTTTCGACATTGTAATTGAGAACCATACGTTTTTGGCAGACCTTGCAGCGACCTACTCTCCCAAGCCTTGAGACTTAGTACCATTGGCGCAGAGGAATTTGACGGTCGAGTTCGGGATGGGATCGGGTCTTGGGCTCCTCGCAAAAACCACAAGGTCAGCGAAAAACGTATGATGTGAATTCTGGTTTTGTTGTTCTGTATATGGACCAAGTGCTCTCCCATGCAAGGAGCCTTGGTCTGGTGTATTATTTGTACCGATCGAACATTTCACAATCTATGCGGACATAGATTAATGAGAACGATCAAGCCAATCGAGCTATTAGTACCGGTAAGCTTCACACATTGCTGCGCTTCCACACCCGGCCTATCGACGTGGTGGTCTTCCACGGCTCTCAAGGGAATACTAGTTTTGAAGGAGGCTTCCTGCTTAGATGCTTTCAGCAGTTATCCCTTCCGAACGTAGCTACCCTGCAATGCGGCTGGCGCCACAACAGGTCCACCAGAGGTTCGTCCAACCCGGTCCTCTCGTACTAGGGTCAGCTCTTCTCAATATTCCTACACCCACGGCAGATAGGGACCGAACTGTCTCACGACGTTCTAAACCCAGCTCACGTACCACTTTAAATGGCGAACAGCCATACCCTTGGGACCTGCTCCAGCCCCAGGATGTGATGAGCCGACATCGAGGTGCCAAACAATGCCGTCGATATGGACTCTTGGGCATTATCAGCCTGTTATCCCCAGCGTACCTTTTATTCGTTGAGCGATGGCCCTTCCACGCGGGACCACCGGATCACTATGACCGACTTTCGTCTCTGCTCGACTTGTCAGTCTCGCAGTCAGGCAGGCTTATGCC
>NZ_JBTMWV010000003.1:15000-304284 GCF_054489345.1 Devosia sp. A369
CGATGAGCCGGGTTATAGGGGCAATTTTTGCGGCTGTAACCCCCCAAAACGACAAAACTGTCATTTTCCAATTTTTTCGCCGCAGCCCATGTGGAAAACTCGACTGAGTCACCAGTGATTACAGGGGTGAGCGCCCGGACCCCTGATTTAGGAATTTTCGCAGGTTTTTCAAGGGCTCCGCAGATCCGGCGCTTTCCGGGCCCCGGCAACCGAAAAACCCGATTCTGCGCCCCTATTGGAGTGCCCTTTATAGAAGCCCTCCCAAAACGCAGTGTCATCCCGGCGAAAGCCTGGGGGACATCGGGGGGATGGGATGGGACCGCGCTGCACCCGCCCCGTCCCCGCTCTCCCAACCCACGCCCAAACAATCCCGGGCCCAAAAGTGCGCCGTCTCCTCTCATCCGTGGCCGCCAGCAGCCCTGACTCGCAGTTTCGCCGCATTTTGCTTAGATACGGCCTGAGGATTGATATAGACTCCGCGCACGTATGTGAGCGCGTAGCGCGGGTTCGAGTTAACCGGCCGCAAGACCGGACAGGAAAACAGCCATGACACATCAAGGTACGGGGCGTTGAACGCAGCGCAAAGAAATCGCCATGCGGCGCTGCTCAAGGCCACCGGGTTCGAAGACTGCCCCGCGCTGACCGTGCAATCCACCGATGGTGAAATCCCCCATGGGCGCGAGCTCAGTTTCGCCTGGCTGACCGGCACGGTGATGACCGGCCTGACCAGCGTGCTGCTGATGGGCGCCGCGCTCTATGTCTCCTTCCAGGGGCAGGACACCTTCTCGACCGCTTATGAAGCGCTGCAGCTGTCGCGCCCCAAGACCGAAGCGCTGACGCCCACCGATCTGTCGGCCAAATCCTCCCGCCTGCGTCCGGTGACCGCCACCCGCTCCGACCTCGAGATCATCGAAGCCTCGATCCGCGAGACCGTCGATGGCCGCGACATGATCCGCAACCAGCCCTTCGTGCGCATCCGCGCCACGCTGGCCACCGCCCCGACCTCATTGTCCGAGGGCGTGCCGAATTACGATCCGGTGGCGATTCTCAACGCCACCCAGCCGATCGCCGCCACCGCCAGCAATATCGACATCAATACCGACGTCTATGGCGCCGAAGTCGAAGGCGAGGTCGCCGTCCAGCTGGCCGCCATGCCGATGACCTTCGTGCCGCCGCGCGCCATCTCCGATCAGTCGGCCGCCGAATATGTGCGCAGCGTGGTGGAAGCCACCTTCTTTAGTGAAGATCCCACGGCCCCGACCCTGGCCTATGCCGCGCTCGGCCCGAGCGTGCGCGATCTGGGCCTGCTGCCGGGTAACGGCACCTTGGGCGGCATTGCCGAAAACGTCACCGTCATGCCCAAGACGACTTTGGCCGCCGACGCCGAGCTGGGCCGCTCCGAGCGCATCCTCACCGTCAAGGAGCGCACCGCGCTCAACGAAGTGCTGCGCCGCAACGGCTTTACCGATGCGATGATCGCCGCTATCGACGCGACGCTGCAAAACGTCTTCCCCTCCACCGAATTGCCGGCCGGCGCGCGCCTGCGCATCCTGTTCGGGCCGTCGCGCACCTCCAAGACGCTCATTCCCTATCGCATGAGCATCTATCTGCATGACAACGCCAGCAACACCGACGTGCATCGCGCCACCGTGGCGCTGACCGACAAGGGTCAATATGTGCTCGGTCTGGCCCCGGCCGAGATCGAGTTCCCCGAGGAAGACACCGAAGAGGTCAACGTCGCCAATCTGCCGAGCGTCTATCGCTCGATCTGGGAAACCGGCCGCAAGCACGACCTCGACGACCCCACCATCGAACGCATCATCGGCATGTTCGCCTATGAAGTGGACATGACCAAGAAGATCGCTGCCGGCGATTCCATCGAAATTCTGGAAACCGCGCCCGATGCCGAGGGTCGCACCGACCTGCTCTATGTCGGACTGACGCTGGGCAGCACGACGCGCCAGCTCTATCGCTTCGGCACCAGCGACGGCGTTATCGATTTTTACGACGCCGATGGTGAAACCGGGAAGCGCTTCCTCACCCGCCGGCCGCTCGAAGGCGGCGGCACGCTGCGCTCGCGCTTCGGCTACCGCATCCACCCCATCTTCAAGACGCGGCGCCTGCATACCGGCGCCGATCTGGCCGCCCCCTCCGGCACCCCGATTTACGCCGCCGGCGATGGCGTCATCCAATATTACAAGTGGCAGTCCGGCTACGGCAACAAGGTCGAGATCAGCCACGTCAACGGCTACGAAACCGCCTATGGCCACATGTCGCGCTATGTCGACGGCCTCAGCGTCGGCAGCCATGTGCGCCAGGGCCAGATCATCGGCTATGTCGGCTCCACCGGCCAGTCGACCGGCCCGCATCTGCATTTCGAAATCAAGATCAACGGCAATCTGGTCGATCCGCTCAGCGTCAAGCTGCCCAAGGACAATGTGCTGGCCCAGCGCTATGAAGGCCAGTTCGCCGAGACCATGGCCCAGATCAACGACCTGATGGCCCGCGACCCCGCCCCGGTCACCGTCGCCCAAGCCCCGACGCCTTAAGGCGTCGGGCCACTACTCTCGTTTCAGCCACATGGCCGCCCCACCCACGATGTCATCCCGGCCTTGAGCCGGGACCCATCCTGAGATGCCTGCAAAAATCATCCAAATTTGGCCAACCGTCATTGCCGGGCTTGTCCCGGCAATCCAGCGCTGGCCCAACATCCTGGACCACCCGGACAAGCCGGGTGGTGACGGTGTGGAAATCCCACCGGCGTCATTTCGAGGTGGCCCAGGCCTAAAATTGTTGCGACCCTATTGGCCCATCCAACCTCTGCACCCCTCACCCTAACCCTCTCCCCTGAAGGGGCGAGGGGATTTGGCCGGTGGGTAGACAACTATGGTGCCACTTGCACAAAGCTGTCCCCTCGCCCCTCAGGGGAGAGGGTTAGGGTGAGGGGTGCACAAGTCAGGGCGATCGACGCATCCAAGCGCCACCCGCGATGTCATCCCGGCCTTGAGCCGGGACCCATCCTGAGATGCCTGCAACGGCCCATCCAAATTTGGCCAACCGTCATTGCCGGGCTTGTCCCGGCAATCCAGCGATAGCCCAACATCCCCGGACCACCCTGGACCACCCGGGTGGTGACGGTGTGGAGGGAGCCGCGGCGCCTATCCTCCAAGCGACCCAGGCAACCGCCGCTCCAGCGTGAACCACGCCACCGCCGCCGACACCAGGCTCAGCCCCGCCGTAATGTAAGCAATGCTCGCAAACGCCGCGTCAGTCGCCGCCAGCCGCAGCGCCTCTTCGTCCGCGCTCAGCCCCGCCGCCGGTAACCCAAAAAAGATTGGCAATTCCGCTGCACTGCCCAGCGCCTGTTCGAACACCGGCGCGATCACCGCCCCCAGCAGCGCCACCGCCAGCAGCCCGGCCACCCGCGCCACCGCATTATTGACCCCCGAGGCAATGCCGGTATCGCCATCGGCGACCGAGATCATCACCGCCGTCGATAGCGGCGACACCACCAGCCCCATGCCCAGGCCAAGCAGCGCAATGCAGGGCATCACCGCCTGCCACACATCATGGCGCGGCGCCGTCAGGCCCAACCCCGCAAAAGCCGCCGCCACCAGCAGCGAGCCCAAGGCAATCAGCGGCCCCGGCCCGAACCGATCGGCCCATTTGCCGCTGAACGACGACAAGGCGGTCAACAGCACGCCCATCGGCAATAGCGCCAGCGACACCGTGGCCGGCGTTTCCCCCCAGCCGCCAATCATGGTCATCGGCAGATAGAACATGGTGCCGCCCAGCGCGAAATACAGCGCAAAGGTCAGCGCATTGGCGCCGGAAAAGCCGATATCGCTGAACAGCCGCAGCGGCAGCATCGGGCTCTTGGCCCGCCGTTCCCAGAACAGAAAGCCCACGGCCAGCACCAGCCCGCCACCGCACCACATTATCGTATGCGATAGCGGCGGCGTGCTCTCGCTGCCATCGCCGGTCAGCCCGTAGGCAATGCCCATCAGCGCCAAAGTCGCCAATATCGCGCCCACCCCGTCGAGACGCCGCCCGGCTTCGGGACGATCCGGCGCCACCTTCAGCCACAGCAGCGCCAGGGCCACGGCACCCAGCGGCAGGTTGATGGCAAACACCAGCCGCCAGCTCCACTCGCCCAATCCGGTCAGCACAAAGCCGCCAATGATCGGCCCGGCAATGGAGGTCAGCGACGCCGCCGTGGCCCAGATGCCAATGGCCCAGCCCCGCTCCTCGCGCGGATAGGCCTTGGCGATAATCGCCAGACTCCCCGGCACCATGAAGGCGGCGCCCATGCCCTGCACCGCCCGCGCGATCACCAGCACCAGCGGCGTCGGCGCCAAAGCGCAGACCATCGAGGCGGCGACAAACACTGCAATGCCGAGGCCAAATATCTTGCGCAGGCCAAAACGGTCGCCCGCCGCGCCGCCCAGCAGGATCAGCGCCGACAGGAACAGCAGATAGCCATTGCTCACCCATTGCGCGTCGGCCAGCGTCGCGCCGAGATTGGCCCGAATGGCCGGAATGGCGATGGAAATCACCGAGCCGTCGATGAAACCCATGCTCGACGCCAGAATCGCCGCCACCAGCACGAAAATGCGGCTTTGCGGGGCGGCGATATCCTGGGTCATGACGGGTCCGGGGCTCGATTTGGCGTTAGCCTATTCCCGCGCTGTCCACACCGCCATCTCGTTTCCACCCGGCTCGCGAAAATGAAACCGCCTGCCGCCGGGAAAATCGAACTGCGCCTGAGTAATCACCCCGCCCGCCGCCAAGACGCGCCGCTCGGCATCATCGAGATCATCGGTCCGCACGATGGCCATGGTCGCGGCAACCTTGCCTGAAGCCTGATCCACCCCGCCATCGATGCCGGCGTCGCTCAGCCCATCATAGTCGGGTCCGTAACTGACAATGCCCCAGCCGAAAGCCGCCTGAAAAAACGCGCTGCTCGCCGCCCGATTGGTCGAGGGGAATTCCACATAGTCGATCTTGTCAGCCATCGGTCTGCTCCAAATTATTGTTCGCTCTTTGTTCTAAATCAAACCGCATGAAAACCGCAAGAAAAATGCCAGCATGCTGGCAGCAAACCGGCAGCTTGCTGCCAGAAAAAAGGGCCGATCTTGCGACCGGCCCTTTGTCGATTTACGCGGCTTCCGCGACCCCGCCCGGCAGCAGCACGATGCCATCGTCATTGGCATCGATCACCACCCGGCTGCCGTCGGTCACCTGGCCGCTGAGGATTTCATCAGCCAACCCGTCCTGCACATGGCGCTGGATCACCCGCTTCAACGGGCGGGCGCCATAGGCCGGATCATAGCCTTCATTGCCCAGCCACTCGCGGGCCCGCGGCGTCAGCTCAAGCGTGATCTCGCGATCCTTGAGCAGCTGCTGCAACCGCCCGAACTGGATATCGACGATGGAGCCCATATGCTCGCGGCCCAACCGGTGGAACAGCAGGATCTCGTCGACGCGGTTGAGAAATTCCGGGCGGAACGCGGCTTTCACCATGTCGAGCACCTTGCCGCGCACCAGCTCCACCGACTCGCCGTCCTTGAGGTCGACCAGATATTCCGAGCCCAGATTGGAGGTCAGGATGATCACCGTATTGCGGAAATCCACCGTCCGCCCCTGCCCGTCGGTCAGCCGCCCGTCATCGAGCACCTGCAACAAGACGTTGAACACGTCCGGATGCGCCTTCTCGATTTCGTCGAACAGCACCACCTGATAGGGCCGGCGCCGCACCGCTTCGGTCAACACGCCGCCTTCGTCATAGCCGACATAGCCCGGAGGCGCGCCGATCAGCCGGGCCACCGAGTGCTTTTCCATGAACTCGCTCATGTCGAGCCGCACCATGGCGGTCTCGTCATCGAACAGGAACTGGGCCAGCGTCTTGGTCAGCTCGGTCTTGCCGACGCCGGTCGGCCCGAGGAACATGAACGAGCCGATCGGGCGATGCGGGTCCTGCAAGCCGGCCCGCGACCGGCGCACGGCCTTGGCCACCGCCGCCACCGCTTCGGACTGGCCGATCACCCGGGCGCCCAGCGCCTCTTCCATCTTGAGCAGCTTTTCGCGCTCGCCTTCGAGCATCCGATCCACCGGAATGCCGGTCCAGCGGCTGACCACACCAGCGATATCGCTGGGCGTCACCACTTCGGCCGCCATCACCGGATCGGCGCCATCGACGCCATTGGTTTCCGCCGATTTGATGCGCTTTTCCAGATCGGGAATGACGCCATAGGCCAGCTCGCCGGCCTTGGCCAGATCGCCCTGGCGCTGCGCGATTTCCAGCTGACTGCGCGCCGCATCCAGCTCTTCCTTGAGCTTCTGGCTGCCCTGCAGGCGTTCCTTTTCCGCCAGCCACTTGGCCGACATCACCTGCGCCTGCTCTTCGAGCGTCGCCAGTTCATTCTCCAGCCGGTCGAGCCTGGTCTTGGAGCCGTCATCATCTTCCTTGCGCAGCGCCTCGCGCTCGATCTTGAGCTGCATGATGCGGCGATCAAGTTCGTCCAGCGCTTCGGGCTTGGAGTCGACGGCCATGCGCAGCCGCGCCGCCGCTTCGTCCATCAGATCGATGGCCTTGTCGGGCAGGAAGCGGTCGGTGATGTAGCGGCTCGACAGCGTCGCCGCACTCACCAGCGCCGAGTCGGAAATCCGAATGCCATGATGCAGCTCGTATTTTTCCTTGAGCCCGCGCAGGATCGAAATCGTATCTTCCACCGTCGGCTCATCGACAAATACCGGCTGGAACCGCCGCGCCAAAGCCGCGTCCTTTTCCACATGCTTGCGATATTCATCCAGCGTCGTCGCGCCAACGCAATGCAGCTCACCGCGCGCCAAAGCGGGCTTGAGCAGATTGGACGCGTCCATCGCGCCATCCGCCTTGCCGGCGCCGACCAGTGTGTGCATCTCGTCGATGAACAGGATGATCTGCCCCTCGGCGGCGGTGACTTCGCTCAGCACGGCTTTCAGCCGCTCTTCGAACTCACCACGATATTTCGCGCCGGCAATCAAGCTGCCCATGTCGAGCGACAGCAGCGCCTTGTTCTTCAGCGATTCCGGCACGTCGCCATTGACGATACGGATCGCCAGCCCCTCGGCGATGGCGGTCTTGCCAACGCCGGGTTCGCCGATCAGTACCGGGTTGTTCTTGGTGCGCCGGCTCAGCACCTGGATGGTGCGGCGGATTTCCTCGTCGCGGCCGATCACCGGATCAAGCTTGCCCTCGCGCACATCCTGGGTCAGGTCGCGCGCATATTTCTTCAGCGCGTCATAGCTGTTCTCGGCCGAGGCGGAATCAGCAGTGCGGCCCTTGCGGATCGCCTCGATTGCGGCGTTCAGCGTCTGCGGCGTCACCCCGGACGACGACAGGATTTTGCCCGCGTCACTATCCTTCTCGACCACCAAGGCCAGCAGCAAGCGCTCGACGGTGACAAACGAGTCGCCGGCCTTCTGCGCCGCGCTTTCGGCGGTGTCGAACACCCGCGCCAATTCGCGGCTCAGATAAAGCTGCGAACCGTCGCCGGATACGGACGGAATTTTGTTCAGCGCTGCCTCGACGGCTGCGCGCGCGCCCTTGGGGTCGCCCCCGGCGCGTTCGATCAAGCCATTGGCCATGCCCTGATCATCGTCCAGCAGCACCTTGAGCAGATGGATCGGCGCAAATTGCTGATGGCCCTTGCCCAGGGCGTAGGTCTGCGCACTCTGGATAAAGCCGCGCGCCCGCTCGGTATATTTCTCGATATTCATGCAACTCTCCTGATCTCGCCCTCGGCCCGGCCCATCAAGGCACCAAAGCACACGGCGGAAGCGTCGAATGATGGAACGCCCGACCTGGCGGCACGGCTCCATCACAGAGCTATATGGGGAGTGATCCTGGAGGATAAAGGGGCGCGCCGCCACATCCGCATCGGCTCGGGCAGGCCCCAAGAAAAAGGCCGGACATTGCTGCCCGGCCTCTTTAAATCTTATTCCGCAGCACTCGTGGTGCCGGCGGTCAGGAAGGCCGGCAATTCGCCGACATCGGGCTGATCCGCCCCGGCGAGATCGCCGCCATCACCACCTGCTGGGCGGCGACGACGGGGCCGACGCTCGCGTGGCTTGCGGGCTTCGCCCTCTTCGGCCACAGCCTCGACGGCAGGCGCCTCGGCGCTGGCCTCGACCGGCGCAGCCTCGACGACGGCAGCAGCGGCTTCGCCTTCAACCCGCTCGGGGCGCGGCTGACGCTCAGGCCGCTCGCGGCGCTGCTGGCGTTCGCCTTCCGGGCGCTCACGCGACGGGCGCGGTTCGCGGGGCTGCTGCTGCTGTTGCGGCTGCTCACCTTCGCCCTGCTCATCGCCATCACCCTGCACATATTGCTGCTGCGGCTGGGGCTGCGGCGACGAGAAGCGCGAGTTCATCTCGGGCATATCGTCATCGAAATCAGCGTCGTCCTGGCCTTCAGGGCGAATGCCGCTCTGGGCCTGCTGGGCGCTGGAGACGATGCGGAAATAATGTTCGGCGTGCTGGAGATAGTTCTCCGCCATCACCGAGTCACCGCTCGATTGCGCATCGCGCGCCAGCTGCAGATATTTCTCGGCGACGTGGGCGGCATTGCCGCGCACCTTCACGTCAGGACCGTTGCTCTCAAAATTGCGGGACAACGGATTAACGTGCTTGCGCCCACCATTACGGCTGCGCTGCCGGTTCTTGTTATTCTGGTTGTTGGGTCTCATCTGGTCGCTTTATCTAACTCTAGAAAAATAAGCGTCACACTGCTGGCGGGCCGGCTTGCTGCCTGGTCGGGCCAGTCCCTGGCGAAGCATTCCGCTTCGGGCATGGGGCTCTATCTGGCTTCATGAAGACCGAAACCGTCATCCGGCGGCAGCACCAAGTTCCGAACCTGTCCCGCGTCGTTCCAGCTCTGCCGGAACCGCGCTGCCTATGCAGCCTGGGGGATTGTCGGGTGGCTTGTCGCCGTGGCGCTCATGAAGCGCCGTTGACAGCACAGTCAAACTATAACGTTCGCGGCGGATTTGCCAGCATTAATTGCGCGATGTCCACCGCAGCACCGACGAATACCCTATAGATGGTGCGCCTCGACCACACGGTCAAGCCGATTGAGGTCACGATGCACCGTCACCGCCTCAAAGCCGGCCTCGAGAAACAATGCGCTGACGCTGGCGCCCTGATCATAGCCGATCTCGACCAGCACCCGCCCATCGGGCGTGAGCCAATGCTGCGCCTCACTGGCAATGACGCGATACGGCGCCAGCCCATCCGGCCCGCCATCCAGCGCCAGACGCGGATCGAAATCGCGCACTTCGGGGGCAAGGGTCTCGACGATAGAAGAGGTGATGTAAGGTGGGTTGGAGGTGATGACATCGAAACCCCACCTCTCCCCTGAGGGGAGAGGTCGACCCGTGGGGTCGGGTGAGGGGTTCAGATTTTGGGCTTGAGCCGAGAGGGTGAACCCCTCACCCCAACCCTCTCCCCTCAGGGGAGAGGGAGTCAGCGCCTCAAACCAGCTGCCCTGCCGAAACGCAATCCGCTCCGACACCGCATGCCGCTTGGCATTGGCCCGCGCCGCGTCCAGCGCCTCGGCGCTGAGATCCGTCGCCACCGCGCTCGCATCGCTCTGGCTGGCCAACACGGCAATCGGAATGCAGCCCGTCCCGGTACCCATATCGAGCAGGCGACCACCGGCCGGCAGCGCGCCGAGCGCCAGTTCGACCAGCAATTCCGTCTCCGGCCGTGGCTCCAGCGTGGCGCTGTTGAGGCTGAAACCCAGGCCGTAAAATTCGCGTTCGCCAATGATGCGCGCCACCGACTCGCCGGTCATGCGGCGCTGCAGTAGTTCGGCCACCCGCATGGCCGCCGCGTCATCAACCGGCTCATTCTCCCTCGTCGCCAGTTCCAGCGCACTCAGCCCCAACGCGTGGCCGGTCAGCAATTTGGCGTCACGCGCGGCGCTCTCGAAACCCTGCCGGCCAAGCACATCGCGCCAGCCCCGCCACAGCGCACCGATAGTTGGCGACAGGCTCAGTTACCCGTCTCCAGCGCCGCCAGCTGTTCGGCCTGGCTGGTGGTGATCAGCGCCTCGATCAGCTCATCCAGCGCTTCGCCGGCAATCACCTTGTCGAGCTTATACAGCGTCAGATTGATGCGGTGGTCGGTCACCCGGCCCTGCGGGAAATTATAGGTGCGGATGCGTTCCGAGCGGTCGCCCGAGCCGACCTGCCCCTTGCGCTCGGCCGAACGGGCGCTGTCGCGCTCCTCGCGCTGCATTTCATAGAGCCGCGAGCGCAGCACGATCATCGCCTGCGCCCGGTTCTGGTGCTGGCTCTTCATCGCCGAGGTCACGACCAGACCAGACGGAATATGGGTGATGCGTACCGCCGAGTCGGTGGTGTTGACGTGCTGGCCGCCGGCGCCCGACGCCCGCATCGTGTCGATGCGGATATCTTCGTTGCGGATTTCGATGTCGATGTCTTCCACTTCCGGCAGCACCGCCACGGTGGCCGCCGAAGTGTGAATGCGGCCCGACCCTTCAGTCTCGGGAACCCGCTGCACCCGATGCACACCGCTCTCGAATTTCAGCCGCGCATAGACGCCCTTGCCGGAGATATTGGCGATGATTTCTTTGAAGCCGCCCATTTCGCCGGCGCTTTCTTCCATGATGGAAACCTTCCAGCCATGGTTGGCGGCATAGCGCTCATACATGCGGAACAGGTCGCCGGCGAACAAAGCTGCTTCATCGCCGCCGGTGCCGCCGCGGATTTCGAGAATGATCGACTTTTCGTCGGCTTCGTCCTTGGGCAGCAGCAGGACGCGGACCGCCTGGAACAGATCCTCGAGCTTTTCGTCGAGTTCCTCGATTTCGGCCTCGGCCATTTCGGCCATTTCCTTGTCGCCGCTCTTGAGCAGCGCCTCGGCTTCGGCCCGGTCGCTCAGCGCCTTGTTATAGGCGCGGATCTCGCCGACGATGGGCGCCAGCTCGGCATGTTCCTTGGAGAATTTGACGAACTCATCCGGCCCCGCCCCGCCCGACAAAGCCGCTTCGACATACTGAAACCGCGTCTCGAGCGCGTCGAGCTTGTCCTGGGGAAGAGATGCCATGGGTCGGGTCTTTCAAGTCTGGAGCAGGCACGCTTTAGGGATATCGCGGACAGATCGCAAGGGTTGGCATGATATCGCCCTCCCACAGATCGTCACCCTCGGGCTTGACCCGAGGGCTCTGTACTTTGGGAATGACCGCCAAGTGTAGTGCCCTCGGGTCAAGCCCGAGGGTGACGATTCAGCTTTAGGCAACGCCCATCTCAAACCGGCAAATTCTGCTTTTCGATCCACTCTTGCAGCAGCTGCCGGATCGTCACGCCATCCGCGCCATCGCTGAGGGCAGCGCCCACGGCGAGCTGGATCGGCTTGAGATCGAGATTGAGCACCAGTTCCTTGATCGGCCCGATCGAGGCCGGCCCCATCGACAGCCGTGTCATTCCGATCGCCATCAGCGCCAGCGCTTCGAGCGGCTTGCCCGCCAACTCGCCGCACATGGTGATCGGCACATTATAGCGCCGCGCCGCATCGACCACGAGGCGGATGGCGCGCAGGCGCGGCATGCCGATGGGATCATAGGTCTTGGCGACGCGCGGATTGGCGCGATCCGAAGCGGTAAGGAACTGCACCAGATCGTTGGAGCCGATGGAAACGAAATCGGCCTGCGGCAGCAACTGATCCAGTTCGAACAGCAGCGAGGGCACTTCCACCATCACCCCCAGTTCGAGCCGGCTCGGCAGTGGCTTGCCGGCGCGGCGCTGCCGCTCGACTTCCTTCTGCACCACCATCTTGGTCTGGGTGAATTCAAAGGTCTCGGTGACCATCGGCACCAGAATCTTCAGCGGCCTTCCATTGGCCGCCATCAGCAGCGCCCTGATCTGCGTGCGCAGCAGCCCCGGCCGTTCCAGCCCCAGCCGGATCGAGCGGAACCCCATGGCCGGGTTTTCCTCGGTCGTTGAACGCTGGTAGGGCAGCACCTTGTCGCCGCCGATATCGAGCAGGCGGAACACCACCGGCCGGTCGCCGGCAATCGCCATGGCCTCGGCATAGAGCTCCATCTGCTCGCCCAGCTTGGGCAACTTGCTGGCAATCATGAACTGCAATTCGGTGCGGAACAGCCCGACCCCGGCGGCGCCGGTATCGTCCAGCATCGGCAGATCGGCCACCAGCCCCGAATTATGCAGCAGGGTGATATTGACGCCATCCTTGGTGATGGAGGGCTTGTCCTTGAGCGCGGCGTAATGCGCCCGGCGCTTGGCCGAGACCCGCACCTTGTCGACATAGCTCTGTTCAATCTCGGGCGTTGGCCGCAAATGCACCACCCCGGCCGCGCCGTCGAGAATGATGTTGTCGCCGCTCTCGGACATCGAGACGATTGATTCGGCCTGCCCCACCGCCACCATGCCCAGCGAACGCGCCACGATGGCCACATGCGCCGTGGTGCCGCCCTCTTCGAGCACGATGCCGCGCAGCTTGGTGCGGTCATATTCCAGCAGTTCCGCCGGCCCCATATTGCGGGCCACCAGAATGGCATTGTCGGGCAGGTTCTTGCGCCCGATGGCCCCGCCATTGCCGGTCAGCACCCGCAACAGCCGATTGGCCAGATCGTCGAGATCATGCAGCCGGTCGCGGATATAGGGATCCGTCTGGCGCATCATCCGCGCGCGGGTATCGTTCTGCACCCGCTCGACCGCCGCTTCCGCCGACAAGCCATTGTCGATGGCTTCGGTCAGCCGGTGCACCCAGCCCCGGTCATTGGCGAACATGCGATAAGTTTCGAGAATTTCCCGATGATCGGTGCCACCCACCATGTCGCCATGGTCGAGCATGGCGTCGATGGAGACGCGCATCTTTTCCAGCGCCGCTTCCAGCCGCAGCTTTTCCGCGTCGGTATCCTCGGCGATGAAATTGGACACCACGACGCGCGGATCATGCAGCACCACCGTGCCCAAAGCGATGCCATCGGTAAAACTGACGCCGGTGAACATGCGAGGCCGCCTGAGGTCGATATCGGACCCCGGCTTGATCAGATTGTCGAAATCCGAGGTGGCGATCATCTCAGCCAGAATTGTGGCCGTAGTCAGCATCGCCTCGGTTTCATCCTCGCCATAATGCCGGCGCTCGGCATTCTGCACCACCAGCACGCCCAGCGTCTGGCCAGCCCGCAGCACCGGCACGCCGAGGAAGGAATTATAGCGCTCTTCGCCGGTTTCCGGGCGATAGGCAAAGCCGGGATGGTTGGGCGCATCGTCAAGGCTGAGCGGCTCGGCTTCGGCCGCGATCAGCCCGACCAGGCCCTCACCCAGCCGCAGCGTGGTCATATGCACCGATTCGGCGGCCAGCCCCTTGGTGGCGAACAGCTCGAGCGCGCCATCGTCACGCAGCACATAGAACGAGCAGACATCGGCCCGCATATTGTCAGCGATCAGGCCTACGATCTTGTCGAGTCGGGCCTGCGAAGCCAGCGGCTCCGCCATCGTCTCGCGCAATTGCCGCAGCAGCACCCGTGGGCCGCCTATGGTCATGGCCATCTGCCTCTATAGACGGCCCGCAAGCCGCCCCCCTTTGTCGAGGACGCGGCCCACTCCCCCCTTGGCGGGGCTCAGGCGTCCTTCTTGTCCAACCCGTAATAAGTATGGAGGGCGCGAACCGCAAGCTCGGCATATTGCTCGTCGATCAACACCGAGGTCTTGATTTCCGAAGTGGTGATCAACTGGATGTTGATGCCCTTGTCGGCCAGCGCCTTGAACATCGAGGAGGCGACACCCGCATGGCTGCGCATGCCCACGCCCACAACCGAGACCTTTGCCCCGCCCTTGGAGCCGCTGATGCGCGCATATTCGATGCGGCTGCCGGCATCTTCCAGCGTCTTGATGGCCCGGTCATACTCGCTGTCCGGTACCGTAAATGTGATGTCGGTGGTGGCGCCATCATCGGCAATATTCTGCACGATCATGTCGACGATAATGCCCTGATCGGCCAGCGTGCCGAAAATGGCCGCCGCGACACCCGGATTGTCCTTGACGTCGCGCAGGGTGATCTTGGCTTCTGCCTTGGCGAGCGTCACGCCCGAAACGATCTGCTTTTCCACGATCTCATCCTCATCGCAAACCAATGTACCGGGCACACCCGGCGTTCCGTCAGGCGCCACCTGCGGCGCATCGGGGTCGTCAAAACTCGAGCGCACCACCAGCGGCACCTTATAGGCCATCGCCATCTCGACCGAGCGGATCATCAGCACCTTGGCGCCGAGCGAGGCCATTTCCAGCATTTCCTCAAAGGAAATCCGGGTCATGCGCTGCGCCTTGCTCACGATACGCGGGTCGGTCGTGTAAACGCCGTCCACATCGGTATAGATATCGCAACGGTCGGCCTTGATCGAGGCCGCCACCGCCACCGCCGACGTATCCGAACCACCGCGACCCAGCGTCGTCACCCGGCCACTGGGGGAAATGCCCTGGAAGCCGGTGATCACCGGCACCCAGCCATCATTGAGCCGCTTGTTGAGTTCGGTCGGATCGATTTCGGTGATCCGCGCCGCGCCATGCGCGCCATCGGTCTTGATCGGCACCTGCCAGCCCGAAAACGAGCGTGACTGGATGCCCATCTCGCTGAGCACGATGGCCATCAGCCCGGCTGTCACCTGCTCGCCCGACGCCACGACGGCGTCATATTCGCGGGCGTCATGCAGCGGACTGGCTTCATTGACCCAGCCGACCAGTTCATTGGTTTTGCCCGACATGGCCGAAACCACGACAACCACCTGGTTGCCGGCTTCGACTTCGCGCTTCACATGCCGCGCGGACTGGCGGATACGTTCGATGCTGGCAACCGAAGTGCCCCCGAACTTGACGACGATACGGGCCAATTGCTTCCCCGGACTTCCACCGAACCCGGCGGTACGCTTGATGTTGCGCGTGCAATGCCACAAAGGCGGCCCGCGATCAACACGCATCGCAGCCGCAGCGACGATCTGCGACCTCGCGTGCCTTGCCTCAGCCATGCTGGCACGTTCATATGACGGACCAACGGAGCCGCGCCATGACCGCCACCACCATCAACGACGCCGAAATCGCCAAATTCACCGCGATGGCCGAGGAATGGTGGGATCCGACCGGTAAATTCAAGCCGCTGCATAAATTCGGCCCGGTCCGCCTCGGCTTCATCCGCGAGCATCTGCTCGCCCATTTCGGTCTTGATGGCACCGGCATGCGCCCCTTCGAGGGTCTGACAATTCTTGATGTCGGCTGCGGCGGCGGGCTGCTCTGCGAACCGCTGGCCCGGCTGGGCGCCACCGTCACCGGCATTGACGCTGCTGAACGCAACATCGCCATCGCCCGCCTCCATGCCGAGCAATCCGGGCTTCCCATCGATTATCGCGCCACCACCAGCGAGGCCGTCGCCGCCGCCGGCGAGCGTTTCGACATGGTGCTCAACATGGAAGTGGTGGAGCATGTCGACAATGTCCCGCTCTATATGAAGAGCTGCGCCGATCTGGTGAAGCCGGGCGGGCTGATGCTGACCGCCACGCTCAACCGCACCGCCCGCGCCTGGGCGCTGGCGGTGATCGGCGCCGAACGCGTGCTGCGCTGGCTGCCCAAGGGCACCCATGACTGGAACAAATTCCTGACGCCCGAAGAAATTGCAGTGCTGCTGATCCGCAACGGCCTCAAGGTCACCGACCAGACCGGCGTGGTGTTCCACCCGCTGGCCGATGAATGGCGCAAGTCGCGCGACATGGCGATCAACTACATGGTGATGGCCGAAAAGCCGGCTGCCTGAGGCCCCTATCGCGGCGTCACGGCGCGTTATAGCCTGCGGGACCAAGCGCCCCGGAGCCTTCATGCGCCTCACCCAGATTGCCGTCGCCTTTGTTCTCGTTACCGCGCCCGCCCTGGCCCAGAGCGAGGAGGCGATCCTCGCGCAGATCGAAAGCCTGCATGGCGACTCGACAGCTTTTGGCGAAGCCTTCAGCACGCTGCAGGACGCCTTTCTGTTCGACAATCCCGCCGCCTTGGCTGACCTCGTCTTCTATCCGCTCGATGTGGAAGCCAATGGCGAGCTGTATGAAATCACCGAACCGCAGGAGCTGATCGACAATTTCGACACCCTGCTGACGCCAGACACCATCAGCGCCCTGTCCAGCCAGGACTTTTCCGACCTCATCGTCACCAGCGACGGCGTCGGCTTCGGCAATGGCGCGCTGTGGATGACCCTGGTCTGCCTCGACGTTTCCTGCGCCGACACCCAATGGGGCATCATCCGCATCAATAATTGAGCGGCGCCCTGCCGCCTTGATGTCATCCCCGCAGCCCCTCAAAAATGCGGTGTCACCCCGGACTTGAGCCGGGGCCCATCCCCAGATCGTCCCGCCGCCGCAAGGTCGATCAATTTCACCTCGATGTCCGTACCCCACCCCCTCCCGGCCTCCCCCATCATGGGGGAGGTGTCAGATCGAGCTTGAGGCACGATCACGCCCACGAGTGGAGCGATACCTCCCCCTTGATGGGGGAGGCTAGGAGGAGGTGGAGCCAAACGCACCATGCCCTCAACTTATCCCTCTTATCCCCGCCCCCAAAACCTCCTGCATACTCCCCCCATCTCTCCGGGATACGGGCGGCGCTGCAGCGACCGGTGTCCGGGGCGACGGTCGGGAGGGTGGAGGTCGCGCTCCGCCCTGGGCTGTGCGGATGGGGCATTCGGGCAGGGGGCTACGGTTCCATGCTGGGGCTTCGGTCTGCCTTCCGAGAAAAACCCGACGCCCCGAGGCGGTTTCGTCTCACTTTTTTACTACCTCACGAGGCGAAAGCCACCTCGGGGCTCCGCTCGTTTCGACCATGGCATTTCCGCCGCAATCGTACCGTACGGTACGGTACGTTTTGATTGATACCTGTCTGTAATGGGTCTAATGTGGCCGGCAACATTGCCAGGCGACCTTGCGCCCGACTTCTGAGGATATGTCCATGCCAGTCTATCGTTCCCGTACCACCACTCATGGCCGCAACATGGCCGGCGCGCGTGGCCTCTGGCGCGCGACGGGTATGAAGAACAGCGATTTCGGCAAGCCGATCATCGCCGTGGTGAACTCGTTCACCCAATTCGTGCCCGGCCACGTCCATCTCAAAGATCTGGGCCAGCTCGTGGCCCGTGAAATCGAGGCGGCCGGTGGCGTCGCCAAGGAATTCAACACCATCGCGGTCGATGACGGCATCGCCATGGGTCACGACGGCATGCTGTATTCGCTGCCCAGCCGCGACCTGATCGCCGACTCGGTGGAATACATGGTCAACGCCCACTGCGCCGACGCCATGGTCTGCATCTCCAACTGCGACAAGATCACCCCCGGCATGCTCAATGCCGCCATGCGCATCAACATCCCGGTGGTGTTCGTCTCCGGCGGGCCGATGGAAGCCGGCAAGGCCATGCTCAAGGGCAAGCTGCAGGCGCTCGATCTGGTCGACGCCAT
This sequence comes from Devosia sp. A369, assembly GCF_054489345.1. Taxonomy (NCBI): domain Bacteria; kingdom Pseudomonadati; phylum Pseudomonadota; class Alphaproteobacteria; order Hyphomicrobiales; family Devosiaceae; genus Devosia; species Devosia sp. A369. Next base: position 32,513 of record NZ_JBTMWV010000003.1, read on the forward strand.
GGTGATGGCCGCCGACGAAAACTATTCCGACGAAGAAGTGCAGGCCGTCGAAGAAGCCGCCTGCCCCACCTGCGGCTCCTGCTCGGGCATGTTCACCGCCAACTCGATGAACTGCCTCACCGAAGCCCTGGGCCTGTCGCTGCCCGGCAACGGCTCGACCCTGGCCACCCACTCGGACCGCAAGCATCTGTTCGAGGAAGCCGGCCGCACCATCGTCGCCATCACCAAGCGTTGGTACGAGCAGGACGATGCCTCGGTGCTCCCGCGCAACATCGCCACCAAGGCGGCGTTTGAAAACGCCATGACGCTCGACATCGCCATGGGCGGCTCGACCAATACCGTGCTGCACATTCTGGCCGCCGCTCATGAAGGCGAAATCGACTTCACCATGGACGATATCGACGCCCTGTCGCGCCGCGTCCCGGTGCTGTGCAAGGTCGCCCCGGCCAAGGCCGACGTGCATATGGAAGACGTCCACCGCGCCGGCGGCATCATGTCGATCCTCGGCCAGCTCGACCGTGCCGGCCTGATCAACCGTTCCGAGCCCACCATTCACGCGCCGACGCTGGGCGATGCGCTCGACCACTGGGACATCTCGCGCACCAATTCGGAAGACGTGCGCAATTTCTTCATGGCCGCCCCCGGCGGCGTGCGCACCACGCAGGCGTTTTCGCAGTCCAACCGCTGGGCCGAACTCGACCTCGACCGCCAGAACGGCGCCATCCGCTCGGCCGAATACGCCTTCTCCAAGGATGGCGGCTTGGCCGTGCTGTCGGGCAATATCGCCATCGATGGCTGCATAGTGAAGACCGCCGGCGTCGACGAATCCATTCTCAAATTCACCGGCAAGGCCCGCGTGTTCGAGAGCCAGGACGACTCGGTCAAGGCGATTTTGGCCAATGAGATCAAGGAAGGCGACGTGCTGGTGATCCGTTACGAAGGCCCGCGCGGTGGCCCCGGCATGCAGGAAATGCTGTATCCGACCAGCTACCTCAAATCCAAGGGCCTCGGCAAAGCCTGCGCCCTGCTGACTGATGGTCGCTTCTCCGGCGGCACATCGGGCCTTTCCATCGGCCACGTGTCCCCCGAAGCGGCCGAAGGCGGCACCATTGGCCTCGTCCGTGAAGGCGATACCATCGAGATCGACATCCCCAACCGCAGCATCACGCTGCTGGTCAGCGATGACGAGCTGGTGCAGCGCCGCCACGACCAGGATCAGCTCGGCTGGAAGCCGGCGCATCCGCGTAAGCGCAACGTCACGCAGGCCCTGCGTGCCTACGCCGCCTTCGCCACCTCCGCTGCTCGCGGCGCGGTGCGCGACCTCGGCGCACTGGATAAGTGACCGGGAAAAATTGATTGACGACAATCGCGTGACAAGTCTGGCGCCAGCATGCTAGACGGGCGCCAGCCAATCAGCGGTCTGCCAAGATTGCTGATTGGTTAGGTTCGATAGCGGGGATTCCACCCTCCCTATCGAACCGACCTAAAACCCCCAGACATCGTTATCAGCGACCCAGCAGCTGCTGTCTTACGAGACGACCGTGATCTTCTCGGCGGCCCGGGTAATGCCGGTATAAAGCCAGCGCGCGCGTTCCTCGCGGAACACAAAGCTCTCATCAAACAGATAGACATTGTCCCACTGGCTGCCCTGCGCCTTATGCACGGTCAGGCAGTAGCCAAAGGTGAATTCGTCAAATTGCCGGCGCTCGGGCCAGCTCATCGCATCTTCCTCGCCTGAGAAAAACGCCTTATGCGTCAGCACCTTGGCCTCGCCCTTGCCCTCATCGGCGCCGAGCAAGAGCGACCACTTGCCATTGCTGCGGCGGGTCGCCTCGGTGACGATCCAGATCTGGCCATTGAGCAGCTTCTTGCGCGGATTATTGCGCAGGCAGACCATGCGGTCGCCCAGCACCGGCTCATGAAACGGCAAGCCCTTCAGCTCGCGCAGCCGGTCATTATATTGCAGCCGCGTCTTGTTGCGGCCCACCAGCACCTGATCGGCTTCCAGCACCGCATTGCGATCGACATTGTCGCGCCCCACCACAATGGAATCGCCATAGGTGCCGCGCTCGAGGAAGCCGCCCTCACGCACCTGCATCGACAAATGAATGATCGGATTATCCGCCGCCTGCCGGTGGATTTCGGTGAGCATCACATCGGGCTCTTCGGCGGTGAAAAACCCCGCCCCCTGCACCGGCGGCAGCTGGAACGGATCGCCCAGCACCAACACCTTGACGCCAAAGCTCAACAGATCTCGGCCCAACTGCTCATCGACCATCGAGACTTCATCGATAACGATCAGATCGGCATCGGCGGCCGGGCTTTCGCCATCCAGCACGAAGCGCGGCTCGCCGTCCTTCTCGCTGACCAAAGTATAGATCAGGCTATGGATGGTCTGCGCGCCCTTGCAGCCACGTTTGCGCATCACCAAAGCTGCCTTGCCGGTGAAGGCGGCAAACTTCACCGAGCGCACGTCCTGCGCCAGATGCACCGCCAGCGTCGACTTGCCGGTACCGGCCCAGCCGAAGAGCCGGAACACCTGCGGCCCATTGCGATCCTTGAGCCAATCGGACACGGCTTTCAGCGCCGCATCCTGCTGGGGAGACCAGACCGGCATCAGACGATCGAGGTCCTGACAGTGCCGATCCCGGCAATGGCGCCTTCCAGCACGTCGCCGCGCACCACCGCGCCGACCCCGGCCGGCGTACCGGTCATGATCAGGTCGCCGGCCCGCAAGGTGACGAACTGGCTGAGAAACGCGATGGCCTCGCTGACAGTCCAGATCTGGTCAGCCAGATCGCCGCGCTGCCGCTCGACGCCGTTGACCGACAGGGTGATAGCCCCGCTGTCGGGGTGGCCAATGGAGGCAGCGGGTTCGATGCTGCCGATGGGAGCCGAGGCATCAAACCCCTTGGCCATCGCCCATGGTCGCCCAGCCTGCTTGGCCTGGGCCTGCAGATCGCGCCGGGTCATGTCGAGCCCGACGGCGTAGCCATAGACATGGTCCAGCGCATCGGCTTCGGCGATATCGGCGCCATCCTTGCCGATGGCGACGACCAGCTCGATTTCATGATGGAAATCACTGGTCTGCGGCGGATAGGGGATCGCCGCGCCACCGACCACGACGGCGTCGGTCGGCTTGCCGAAAAAGAACGGCGGCTCGCGGGTGTCATTGCCCATTTCGACAATGTGCTCGGCATAATTGCGGCCGACGCAATAGATGCGGCGCACGGCAAACAGCCCGCCCCGGGCAATCGGCACCGAAATCGGCGCATAGGGTTCGAACAGAAAATCAGCCACGCTTGAACTCCTCGGCATAGGGGGCGATCAGATCGAGATCGATCTGGCCCAGCCGATCCTGTGCGGTAAACGATTGGTGCCAATAGGGATAGAGCAGCGGCGGCTGGCTGGCCGCGTCGAGCTGCGCCCGCTCGTCGGCGGTGAGCTTGAGATTGGCCGCAGCCAGATTATCCTGGAACTGCGCCTCATTGCGCCCGCCGATGATCACCGAGGTCACCCCCGGCCGCCCCAGCAGCCAGGCCAGCGCCACCTGCGCCCCCGACACGCCGCGCGCATCGGCAACGGCCACCAGCGCGTCGATGATGGTGTAGAACTTGTCCCAGTCATAGACCGGCGGCTCGCGGAAACCGCCGACATGGCGACCGGCTTTCGGCCCGCCATCGCGGCGATATTTACCCGACAGCAGCCCACCGGCCAGCGGCGACCAGATCAGCATGCCAAGGCCCTGATCCCGGGTGATCGGCACCAGCTCATATTCGGCTTCGCGCGAATGCAGCGTGTAGTGGATCTGCTGGGAAATGAAGCGCTGGCCATGGCGCTTGTCGGCAGCGGCGAGCGCCTTGCTGATATGCCAGCCCGAATAATTGGAACAGCCGATATAGCGGACCTTGCCCTGCTGCACGAGCGTATCGAGCGCCTCCATCGTCTCCTCGATGGGGGTCTGCCCGTCCCATTCCTGCACCTGATAGAGATCGATGACATCGGTCTGCAAGCGGCGCAGGCTGGCTTCGGCCTGGGCAATGATGTGGTGCCGGCTGAGGCCGGTCTCATTGGGCCCATTGCCCATCTTGAAGCGCACCTTGGTGCCGATCAGCGTGCGCTGGCGGCGACCATTCTCGCTCAGCGCCACCCCGATCATCTCCTCGGAGACGCCGGCATTATAGACATTGGCGGTGTCGAGCAGATTGATCCCGGCATCGAGGCACAGATCGATCTGGCGCGTCGCATCGGCCTGTTCGGTATGGCCGACGCGTTCCGAGCCACCGAAGGTCATGGTGCCCATGGTCAGCGTCGAGACCTTGAGGCCCGAGCGTCCCAGATAACGGTATTCCATCGGCTTTCCTCCTAGGATCGGCTGGCGATAGGGCTAAAGCGCATTGAGAGTCGGGTCAATGGAGCCGGCATGGAGGTGATGACGCCTTGGAAGAAGGCTGCTACAGCACGCCATCATCTTGAAAGCCCTTCCCGTGCGGCCCCAATCCGTTCTGTTCTCCGTCGCTCTCGTCACTCTCGGCATGGTGTTCACCCAGACCGGGGCCTCCTTCGCCAAGCAGCTGTTTCCCGCCATCGGCCCCGCCGGGGCGACAACGCTACGGCTGGTATTGGCCGCCTTGGTGCTGGTGCTGATCTTCCGGCCGTGGCGGCAAAAGCTCGACGCCCGCCAGTGGCGCGCCGTGCTGGCCTATGGCGGCGCCATGGGGGCGATGAACCTGTTCTTCTATGCAGCGCTGACCAGCATTCCACTCGGGGTAGCGGTAGCGCTCGAATTCACCGGCCCCTTGGCGGTGGCGCTGTTCGGCGCCCGCAAGCCGCTCGACTTTGCCTGGATCGCGCTGGCGGTGGCGGGCCTCGCCATGCTGCTGCCGTTGGGCCAATCCAGCGGCGAAATCGGCATTGTCGGGGTGCTGCTGGCGCTGGCGGCGGGCGGCTGCTGGGCCGGCTATATCATTTTCGGCCAACGCGCCGGCACCGGCGGTGGTCCCCATATCACCGCACTGGGCGTTTCCATCGCCGCCATCATCGCCCTGCCCTTCGGCGTGGCGACGGCGGGCACCGCCCTGCTCGATCCGGGCCTCCTGCCGCTGGCGCTGGCCGTGGCACTGATGTCGAGCGCCATCCCTTATGCCCTCGATATGGTGGCGCTGCCCCATATTCCCTCGCGCCTGTTCGGCATTCTGATGAGCGGCCAGCCGGCGCTCGGGGCGCTGTCAGGCTTTGTAATTCTGAGCGAAACCCTGAGCCCATGGCAGGGTGCCGGCATCACTGCCATCATCGTCGCCTCGCTGGGGGCGACGGTGACCATTGCCCGCTCGCCCCCACCACCGGTGGCGTAAGGCGCAAAAAAACTCTCCCCCCAATCTCGGATTGAGTCATAATCCCCCGCCGCCACCCGGACGAGGGATGCCCCAAAATGCTCTATGCCGTGCTCTGCTATAATGACGAAAAAGCCGTCGCCACCTGGAGCCAGGAAGAGGACGACGCCTGCATGGCGCGCCTGGCTCTGGTGGAAGAGGGCATGAAGGCCAAGGGCAAGCTCGGCCCCGTGGCGCGACTGCTGCCCACCAGCAAGGCCACCACCCTGCGCAAGACCTCGGGCGAGCCGCTGATCATCGATGGTCCGTTTGCCGAAACCAAGGAACAGTTTCTCGGTTTTTTCGTCGCCGATTGCGAAACGCTGGATGACGCCATCGCCTTTGCCAAGGATCTGTCGGTCGCCAATCCAGGCCTCGGCGCCTATGAAATCCGCCCGCTGGCGCTATATCACCCCAGCGCCTTGCTGGACGGCGACGCAAAATAGCCGCTGTCGAAGCGGCACCTGCTGGTTCGTCGTGACATGCAACCCTATGAGGAGATCAGCCCATGACCGACTTCCGCCCCCATTCCGGCGTCACGCCCTATCTCAGCGTTGACGGCGCCCGCAAGGCCATCGAGTTTTACAAAAAGGCCTTTGCCGCCACCGAATATGAAGCCATGGCCGCCGAAAACAGCGACAAGCTGATGCACTCGCAAATCGGCATCAATGGCAGCTCGATTTTCCTGTCCGATTTTTTCCCCGAGCACGGCTATGCCCCGGTCGCCCCGCAGGGCTTCAACATGCATATCCATGTCGATGACGCCCAGATGTGGTGGGACCGCGCCGTCGCCGCCGGCTGCACCATCACCTCGCCACTCAAGACCGAATTCTGGGGCGATATCTACGGCCAACTGAAAGACCCGTTCGGCGTAACCTGGGCCATCGGCCAAAGCCAGGCGCAGCCGGCTTAAGACTGGAGCCCGCCCCACACACGGTGTCACCCCGGCGAAAGCCGGGGTCCATCCTGAGATCTCAAGATGTGGGCGCCAATTCTTCCAACTCGATCAGCGTGCCGTCAAAATCCTTGGGATGCAGGAACAGCACCGGCAGGCCATGCGCCCCGGTCTTGGGCGTGCCATCGCCCAGCACCCGGGCGCCGCCTGCGGTGAGCGTCGCCGCGGCGGCGAGAATATCGGGCACCTCGAAGCAGATATGATGCATGCCGCCGGCGGGATTCTTGCCGAGAAACGCCGCAATCGGCGAATTCTCACCCAGCGGCTCCAGCAGCTCCACCTTGGTATTGCCGGTATCGATGAACACCACGGTGACGCCATGCTCCGGCAGTTCCAGCGGCGCGCCGACCTTCGCCCCCAGCAAATCACGATATTTCGCGGCGGCGCTGGCCAGATCAGGCACGGCGATGGCGATGTGGTTGAGGCGGCCGATCATCGGTTGGAGAGCCTTCCCTCGATCTGGCTCAACACGGAAAACGCCGCACTCAGCACATTGGTGCCAGGCCCGAAAATCGCAGCCACCCCGGCATCGAGCAGGAACGCATAATCCTGCTCGGGAATGACGCCGCCGACAACGACGGTGACCTCGCCCAGATCGCGCTCGCGCAGCGCCGCGATCAGTTCCGGCACCAGCGTCTTGTGGCCAGCGGCCAGGGAGGACACGCCCACCGCATCGACCTTGAGCTCGGCGACATGGTCCGCCACTTCCGGCGCCGTCTCGAACAGATCGCCCATATGCACATTGAAGCCCAGATCGGCGAAGGCGCTGGCAATGATCTTGGCGCCGCGATCATGGCCGTCCTGCCCCATCTTGGCGATGAAGATCGACGGGGCGCGGCCCCGCGCCGCCTTGAAGCTGTCGATGCGGCCGGCGATGGCGGCAAATTCGGGATCGTCGCCATAGCCATCGGCATAGACGCCGGAGATGACGCGGGTAATCGCCGAATGGCGGCCGAACACGTCTTCCATCGCCGCGCTGATTTCGCCCAAAGTGGCGCGGGCGCGGGCCGCTTCAATCGCCGCTTCAAGCAGATTGCCTTCGTCCTTGGCGGCGTATTCGCGCAGTGCCGACAGCATCGACTGGCACTTGGCCTCGTCGCGGCTGGCGCGGATGCGCTGCAGCTGCGCCACCTGTTCGGCGCGCACCTTGGCATTGTCGATATCGCGCACCTCGATCGGGTCTTCGCTGTCGAGGCGGTAGCGATTGACCCCGACAATGACATCTTCGCCGCGATCGACCCGCGCCTGCCGCAACGCCGCCGCCTTCTCGATCTCGAGCTTGGGCCCGCCGGCCTGCACCGCCTGGGTCATGCCGCCGGCCATTTCGGCTTCGCCGATCAGGATCTTGGCGCCTTCCACCAGCTCGCGCGTCAGCGCCTCGACATAATAGGAACCGCCCAGCGGATCGACCACATCGGTGATGCGCGATTCATGCTGCAGGATCAGCTGGGTGTTGCGGGCGATGCGGCTGGAAAATTCGGTGGGCAGCGCGATGGCTTCGTCAAAGCTGTTGGTGTGGAGGCTCTGCGTGCCGCCCAAAGTCGCCGCCAGCGCCTCAATGGTGGTGCGCACGATATTGTTGTGCGGGTCCTGCTCGGTCAGCGACACGCCCGAGGTCTGGCAATGGGTGCGCAGCATCTTGCTGCGCGCATCCTTGGCCCCCAGCCCGGTCATGATCTCACTCCACAGCTGCCGCGCGGCGCGCAGCTTGCTGACTTCGAGAAAGAAATTCATGCCGATGCCGAAAAAGAAGCTCAGCCGCCCGGCGAAAGCATCGATATCGAGGCCCCTTGCCTGCGCGGCACGGACATATTCCATGCCATCGGCCAGCGTATAGGCCAGCTCCTGCACCGCCGTCGCCCCAGCCTCGTGCATGTGATAACCCGAAATCGAGATCGAGTTGAATTTGGGCATATGCTCGGCGGTATGGGCGATGATGTCACCAATGATCCGCATCGAAGGCTCGGGCGGATAGATATAGGTGTTGCGGACCATGAACTCCTTGAGGATGTCGTTCTGGATGGTCCCATCCAATTTGGCCTGCTTCACGCCCTGTTCCTCAGCGGCGACGATGAACATCGCCAACACCGGAATCACCGCGCCATTCATGGTCATCGACACGCTCATCTGATCGAGCGGAATGCCGTCGAACAGCATTTTCATGTCCTCGACGCTGTCGATGGCCACCCCGGCCTTGCCGACATCGCCGGTGACGCGCGGATGGTCGCTGTCATAGCCGCGATGGGTGGCCAGATCGAAGGCAACAGAGAGCCCCTTCTGCCCCTTCTCCAGCGCCTGCCGATAAAACGCATTGGACTCCCGCGCCGTCGAGAAGCCGGCATATTGGCGGATGGTCCAGGGCCGGTTGGCATACATGGTGGCGCGCACGCCGCGGGTAAACGGCGCCACGCCGGGGATTTCCCCCTCGCCCCCAAAATACACCGGCTTGACCGGAATGCCGCCATAGTCGCTGTCGAGCGAGGCCAGCGGGGTATCCCGCAATTCCTTTTGCGCCAGCGCCGCCCAATGGGCGAAATTCGGCTGCTCGCTCATTACAGCGCCTCGAATTCGAGAATGATCTGGTCCACCGCCAGCACCGAACCGGGGCCGGCATGCACCTTGCTGACGCGGGCCCGCTTCTCGGCCTTCAGCACATTTTCCATCTTCATCGCCTCGACAATGGCCAGGGTCTGCCCGTCTTCGACGATATCACCTTCCTTGACGTCCACCCGCACGATCTGGCCTGGCATCGGGCAGAGCAGGAACTTGCTCATGTCGGGCGGGACTTTGACCGGCATCAGCACCAGCAGATCGGCGACGCGCGGCTCCAGCACCTGCACATTGAGATCGGCACCGCGATAGCGCATGCGGAAGCCGCTGCTGCTGCGCTTCAGCTTAACATGCCGCCGCACCCCGGACAGCCGGGCCACCGCGAGCCTGTCGGTTGGCTCCCAGGCCAGTTCAACCGCGCGCGGCGCGGCTCCACTGTCCACGATCCATTCATTATCGACATGGTCGACCGTGACGTCACGCCGCCGGCCATTGATGACCACCGCGAGTTGCCGACTGCCGGCCAGCGGCACGAATTTCTGCTGATGCCGCAGGGCAGCGACGGCAGCGATATCGGCCAGATCGGCGAGCACCGCGTCATCCAGCGTGGCGCCGTCAAAGCCCTCGGGGAACTCCTCGGCAATATAGCCGGTGGTGATCGTTCCCGCGCGGAACCGCTCCTGATCCATCACCGTGGAGAGGAAGGGCAGATTGTGCCCGACGCCTTCGACCTCAAAGCTGTCGAGCGCCACCGCCATCGCCTCAATGGCCTCGAGCCGGGTCGGGGCCCAGGTGCAGAGCTTGGCGATCATCGGATCGTAGAAGGTGGAGATTTCGCCGCCCTCAAACACGCCGGTGTCGTTGCGCACCACGCGATCCTTGCCAGCGCGCTCCTCGGGCGGCCGATAGCGGGTCAGCCGACCGGTCGAGGGCAGGAAATTGCGATAGGGGTCTTCGGCATAGAGCCGGCTTTCAATGGCCCAGCCATTGCGCTGCACTTGGCTCTGCGTCAGCGGCAGGGCTTCGCCATTGGCGGCGCGGAGCATCAGCTCCACCAGATCGAGCCCGGTGATCAGCTCGGTCACCGGATGCTCCACCTGGAGGCGGGTGTTCATCTCGAGGAAATAGAAATTGCGGTCCTTGTCGACGATGAACTCCACCGTCCCGGCGCTCTGGTAGCCCACGGCCTTGGCCAGCGCCACCGACTGCTCGCCCATGGCCTTGCGGGTGGCCTCATCGAGAAACGGCGACGGCGCTTCTTCGATGACCTTCTGGTTGCGGCGCTGGATCGAGCATTCGCGCTCATTGAGATAGAGCACGTTGCCATGACTATCGCCGATCAGCTGGATTTCGATATGGCGCGGCTCGGTGACGAATTTTTCGATGAAAATCCGGTCATCGCCAAACGACGACGCGGCCTCAGACTTGGAGCGCTCAAAGCCCTCACGCGCTTCGGCGTCGTTCCAGGCAATGCGCATGCCCTTGCCGCCGCCGCCGGCGCTGGCCTTGATCATCACCGGGTAGCCGACCGACCGGGAAATCGTCACCGCCTCTTCGGCGTCAGCAATCAGCCCCATATGGCCAGGCACCGTCGACACCCCGGCTTCAGCGGCGAGCTTCTTGGAGGTGATCTTGTCGCCCATCGCCTCGATGGCTTTCACCGGCGGGCCGACAAAGATGATCCCGGCAGCGGCCAGCGCCTCGGCAAACTTGGGATTTTCCGACAGGAAGCCATAACCCGGATGCACCGCCTGCGCGCCGGTCTGCTTGCAGGCGGCAATGATCTTGTCGATCTGGAGGTAGCTATCCTTGGCCGGCGACGGACCGATATGGACGGCTTCGTCCGCCATCCGGACATGCAAAGCTTCCCGGTCGGCGTCGGAATAAACCGCGACCGTGGCAATGCCCATGCGCTTGGCAGTCTTGATGACCCGGCAAGCAATTTCGCCCCGATTGGCGATGAGGAGTTTGGTGATCATGCTCTGGCTCCTCACAGCGGAATATTGTCGTGCTTCTTCTTCGGCATGCTGTGCGTTTTGTGGCGCAGCGTCGAGAAGGCACGGATGACGCGGCGTCTTGTGCCGTGCGGCATGATCACGTCGTCGATGAAGCCGCGCTCCGCCGCCACAAACGGGTTGGCGAAGCGCTTTTCGTAGTCGGCGGTGCGCTGGGCGATCTTGGCTTTGTCCGAGAGTTCGGAGCGATAGATGATTTCCGCCGCGCCCTTGGCACCCATCACAGCAATTTCGGCACTAGGCCAGGCGTAGTTGACGTCGGCCTTGATGTGCTTGGAGGCCATCACGTCATAGGCGCCGCCATAGGCTTTGCGGGTGATGACGGTGACCAATGGCACCGTGGCCTCGGCATAGGCGAAGAGCAACTTGGCGCCGTGCTTGATGATGCCGCCATATTCCTGCGCCACGCCGGGCAGGAAGCCGGGCACGTCGACAAAGGTCAGGATCGGGATTTCAAAGCTGTCGCAGAAGCGGATGAAGCGCGCGGCTTTCTTACTGGCATTGATGTCGAGACAGCCGGCCAGTACCAGCGGCTGATTGGCTACCACGCCGACGGTTTCGCCGCCGAGGCGGATGAAACCAATCAGGATATTGCCGGCATGGTCCTTTTGCAGTTCGAGGAAATCGCCCTCATCGGCAACCTTTTCAATGACTTCGCGCATGTCATAGGGCTTGTTGGCGCTGTCGGGAATGATGGTGTCGAGACTGTCGTCGCGCCGGTCGAGCGGGTCAGTGGTAGCGATGCTGGGCGCGCGTTCGCCGGCCCGCAACGGCAAAAAGCTGAACAGGCGGCGGACTTCGAGCAGGGTTTCGATGTCGTTGTCGAAGGCCGCGTCGGCGACCGAGGAGATTTTGGTGTGGGTCGACGCGCCGCCGAGTTCTTCGGCGGTGACGATTTCGTTGGTCACGGTTTTGACCACGTCGGGGCCGGTGACGAACATGTAGCTGGTGTCTTTGACCATGTAGATAAAGTCGGTCATCGCTGGCGAATAGACCGCACCGCCGGCGCAGGGGCCCATGATCACCGAAATCTGCGGCACCGCGCCGCTGGCCTGCACATTGCGCCAGAACACGTCGGCATAGCCGCCCAGCGAGGCCACGCCTTCCTGAATGCGGGCGCCACCGCTATCGTTGAGCCCGATCACCGGCGCGCCGTTCTGCAGCGCTAAATCCATGATCTTGCAAATTTTTTCGGCATGGGTCTCGCTCAGCGAGCCGCCAAACACCGTGAAATCCTGGCTGAACACATAGACGATGCGGCCGCCAATGGTGCCCCAGCCGGTGACCACGCCATCGCCCGGAATCAGCGTTTCACCCATGCCGAACTCGGTGGCCCGGTGGGTGACGAACATGTCGTATTCTTCAAAACTGCCCGGATCGAGCAGCACATCGAGCCGCTCGCGCGCCGTCAGCTTGCCCTTGGCATGCTGCGTGTCGATCCGTTTTTGCCCGCCGCCAAGACGAGCAAGTGCGCGTTTTTCTTCCAGCTGCTGGATGATTTCTTGCATATTTCCGCCTGTTTTCTTCACTGAACCTAGCGGCGAAGGGCGCTGGCACCAAGACTCCAAAGTGCGTGCGTGTTAGGATTGTGGGAGAAGTGTTTGTGGCTTTGTGGATATGTGAATGAACGACCGGAAAGTCTTCATCGGCGCCCGCCTGCGCACCCTGCGCGCCGAGAGCCGCCTGACCCAAGCCGAGCTGGCGGCACGGCTCGAAATTTCTCCCTCCTATGTCAACCAGCTCGAACTCAATCAGCGTCCGCTGACCGCGACGGTGATGTTCGCGCTGGCCCGGAATTTCAATCTCGATCTGTCGCGGCTGAGTTCGGACGATTCCGACCGCCTGGTGGCTGACCTCCGTGAAGTTCTGGTCGATCCGGTGTTTGGCGATACCCCGCCCAGCCTGCAGGATCTCAAGACCCTCGCCCATAATGCGCCCGACATGGCCAAGGCCATGCTGCAGCTGTACCAAACCTATCGCAAGACCAATGCGCGGCTGGCCAGCGTCGACGCGGTGCTGACGCAGGACCCCTCCAGCGGCACGCTGAGCCCCTATGAGGAAGTGCGCGACTTCTTCCATTATGCGGACAATTATATCGACGATCTGGACAGGGCGGCGGAGCATACCGCCGGGGAAATCGGCAGCACCGGGCCGGACCGGCTGCAAAAGCTGATCGCCTATTGCCGCCGCTCGCATGATCTCGATGTCCGGCTGACCAGCGCCGTGCCGCCCGACCTGATGCGCGATTTTGATCGGGCCAATCGGCTGCTGCTGGTCAATGCGCGGCAGGAGGCGTCGAGCCAGTTTTTCCATATCGCCGCCGTGCTCGGCGACATCACCCAGTCGCGCCTGATCGGCGAGCTGCTCGATGCCGCCAATTTCTCCACCCAGGAAGCGCGCGCCATCTGCCATATGGGGCTGTCCAACTATTTCGCGGGGGCATTGCAACTGCCCTATGAGGCGTTTCTCAGCGCCGCCGAGGCCAGTCGCTACGATATCGAGGAACTCGGCCATCTGTTCGGCGCCAGTTTCGAGCAGGTCGCGCATCGCCTGTCGACCATGCAGCGGCCGATGCTGCGCGGGGTGCCGTTTTTCTTCGCCCGGGTCGATGCCGCCGGCACCATCACCAAGCGCCATTCGGCGACGCCGCTGCAATTCGCCCGCTTCGGCGGCGCCTGCCCGCTGTGGAATGTGCATCAGGCCTTTGAAGCGCATGGCCGCATCCAGCGCCAATTCGCCGAAACCCCGGACGGCAATCGCTATCTGTCGCTGGCCTGGTCGAGCGAAAAGCGCAGCGGCGGCTATGCCGGTATCACAAGGCGTTACGCCTATGCGCTGGGCTGCGAAATCAGCCATGCCAGCCGGCTGGTCTATGGCACCGATATCGACATCACCCGCACCAAATTCGAGCCGATCGGCATTGCCTGCCGCATCTGCGAACGACGCAATTGTCCGCAGCGCTCGGTGCCACCGCTGGCCGCTTCCATCGCGGTCAATGCCGACCGCCGCATGATCGTGCCCTACGACATTTCCTAGGCGTCGGCGGCGCGCAGCAGCAGCGCCACCAATTCGGCCTGCCGGTTGGTGTCGGTCTTCTGGAAAATATTGCGCAGGTGAAACACTACCGTGGTGCGGGCAATGTCGAGGTCGGCGGCGATCTGCGCCGGTTGCTTGCCATCGGCCAGCGCCAGCGCCACCCGCGCTTCCGCCGGGGTCAGGCCGAAGTCGCGCACCAGAATGTCGGGGCAGAGCGGTGGGCGCGGCCCCAATTGCGCCCGCAGGCGCGCCACCTGTCGCAGCCTTGCATCGACCGTGGCCAGCAGCAGGTCATAATCAATCGGCTTGACCAGATAGTCGTCGGCACCCAGCCGCTTGCCGGCCACCACTTCGCGCGGATCGGCCAGCGCCGACAGAAACACGAAAGGTATGCCGGCATGCTCGCCCCCCTTGGCCTGGGTTGCCTGCAACACGGCGTGGCCGTTGAGACCGGGCATGGAGATATCGCACAGGATCAGATCGGGGCGCTGCGTTTCCAATTGCTGCAGCGCTTCGGCGCCATCGCTGGCTTCGATGACGGCATAGCCGGCTTCGCTCAATTCATCGGCGATATCGCGGCGCAAATCCTCCTCGTCCTCGACGCAGAGGATGAGCGGGCGCGACTGGGTGGCGCCGGGCATCAAGCCGGCTCTCCCAGCCGGAGCGGCGCGGGTTCGGCCAGATCGGATGCTTGCGGCAGGGTCAGGACAAAACTGACCTGATCAGCATCATGATCGGCCAGTTGCACATCGCCCCCCTGCATGCGCGCCAGACTGCGCGCCATATAGAGCCCGATGCCGATGCCCGGCCGGCCTTCGGCGTTCTGGCCACGAAAATAACGCTCAAACAGCGCCTCGCGCTCATCCGGGCAGGCCAGCGCCCCGCGATTGCTGACCGTGCATTGCACCGCCTGCCCATCGCCGCGCACCGTCACGCCGATCGGGCTGTCGGGTGCGGAATATTTGATGGCATTGGTCAGCAGATTGACCAGAATATTTTCGACATGCACCGGATCGCAGCGCGCCATGGTGGGTGACGGACCGGCATCGAGCAGGATTTTGCGGCGTGGCGTGGCCTCATGCTGGCGGGCACAGACTTCCGCTGCCAATTTGCCCAGATCGCAGGCCTCGCTGCGGATCTCGATCTGTCCGGCGTCGAGCCGTGCCGCATCGAGCGTGCTTTCCACCAGCCGGATCAGCCGGGCAATCGCCTGCCGCGCCTTGCCACCGCGATCCAGCACTTCTGCCGCCGACAGCTTGTCACTGCGCCGCATCAGCCGCTGCAGGGCCGAATCGACAATCGCCAGCGGGGTGCGGAATTGATGCGAGATCATGGTGCCGAAATGGCGGTAGAGGTCGGCCGTCGTCCGCTCACGCTCCAGCGCCGCATCCAGCTCCCGAGTGCGGGCCTGCACCAGATGTTCGAGCTGATCGCGGTGCTCGGCGGTCTGGCGCTGCGCCGCGCGGCGCTCGGTTTCGTCGGAGACCAGCAGGATCGCCCCGATGATGCGCTCGCCATCGCGCAGTGAAAAACAGCGCAGATCGAGATAGAGCGGCGCGTCCTTGCCCGGCGGGAAGAATGGCTGGTCGGACAACACCGTCGCGGTTCCGGCCAGAGCCTGATCCATGGCCTGATTGATCCGCTCGACCTGAAAAAAGCCGGACACGGCGCTCAGCGTGCAGCCGATGGTTTTGCCGGCGGGGAGCCTGAACAATTGCTCCGCTGCCTCATTCCACACCGTGCAGCGCCGTTCGAGATCGACGGCAACAATGCCCTCGCCGCTCGAGCCGATCAGCAGTTCGGAAAATGCCCTTTCCTTGTCCAGCAGCCGGGCGCGCCGCCGCGCGTCGCTGATGGTCAGCAGGAAATGGATCGACAGCACGGCGCCGGCCAGCGAAATGCCGATCACCGAGATGATGATCTGCCAGAGCTGATGCCGCGAGGTATCGAGCTTGCCGCCCAGATCATCCCATTCCGCCACCATGGCCTTGTTGGCCGCTTGCGTCAGCATGGCATCATAGGGGTCGAGCAGGCCATCGATGGCGCGCAGCTCGGCCATGGCGCCCGGCTGGAGCGCGCCCAGCAATTCGGCGAGTTCCGGCAGCCGGAGCTGGAACGCATCCAGCACCGGGCCAAAACCCAGCGCCTGCATTTTGCGGCGCTGCGGCCCATCATTGAGCAGGCTGACGCGGCTGAGAAACAGCTGATGGCGCAGTTGCAGCGTCTCCTGGTCGATCTCGCCCAGCGAGCGCTGCGCCGCCGCCTCGCTCAATTGCAGGCTGGCGACATGGCTGCGCGACACCACCCACACCATGTTCTGCGTGGCTTCGATACGCATGTCCCGCTCTATATTGGACAGCCGCATCAGCGAGAACGCCAGCAGCAGCGCGAAAATGGCGATGGTCAGGATCGGCAGGGCGATGCCGATCAAAGTGCGGGCCGAGCGGCTCATTTGATGTCGAGCCGGGTCAGCTGCCAGACCCAGCGATAGTCATAGCGGATGTCCTGCAACTCGACATGCTGGTCGCGTGGATAGACGATCCACAGCGGGCCCTTGTCGCTGGCCAGCAGCGGCGCGCCATCCAGCGCATAGGCCACCAGCACATCGAAGCGCTCGAATTCATCGGCGGCAAAATCGATGATGTAATCATTCAGCGCGGTCGCGGTGACCATCGTGCCAGTGGCGCCGACGTGAGCGAGCAGGTCGCGCATCATAAAGCCATCGAAGCGATGCACCCCGTCGGTCACGGCGGTGCTGGTTTCCAGCGTCACCACCGGCAGCGCTTGCAGCATCGCCATGTCGAACAATGCCGCGCCTTCCTGATTGCCATTGGCAATCTCGCCATGCACTTCAAGCACAGTGTCGCCGCGCGGCGCACCCAGGACATCGGCCCACGCCGAAGACCCCGTTGCCGACGCAGCCAATAGCGCCACAGCAACGCCCAGAAAACTCCACCGCCCTCCCCCCAAGACCGCTCCCCCTCAATTGCCGCACTGGTTCACCAAGCCATAGCATACTTATGCGCCAGAGTTTTCTTCACCGCCCCCTCCAAACGAACGGGGCGCCCACTGCCTCTCCCCGCTAGGCTCGGCAAAACAGATTGCGGCGGCCGGAGACAAGCATGTGGGACTTTAGCGTGGGCAACGCCCTGGGATTGATGGCGCGGACCATGCCGTTCATCGTCTTGCGCATGGCGGTGTATTTCGGCATTGCCGTTGGCTATGTGCTGGTCACCGGCACTGGGGCCGGGGTCGGTTACGGCGTCGGCATGTTCGGCGATAGCGAGTTTCAGGCCAGCACGGCCTTCTGGGGCGGTGCGGTCGGCTTCGGCGTGTTCGGCGCCATCATGTATTGGGCCCGCGAATATATCCTCTACATCGTCAAGGCCGGCCATATCGCCGTTTTGGTCGAACTGCTCGACGGCAAACCGATGCCGGAGGGCAAATCCCAGATCAGCTATGCCAGCTCCGTGGTGCAGCAGCGCTTTGCCCAGGCCAGCGTGTTGTTCGCCATCGATCAGCTGATCAAGGGGGTGGTCGGCGCCATTACCGGGCTGATGCGCGGCGTGCTGTCGATCCTGCCGCTGCCCGGCATGCAGCAGCTGTCGGGCATTCTCAATGCCTTCCTCAAAATCGCTGTCGGCTTCATCGACGAGGTCATTCTCGCCCACGCCATTCGCACCCGCTCGACCAATCCCTGGGCCTCGGCCCAGGAAGCGCTGGTGCTGTATGGGCAGAACTACAAGGTGATGCTGAAAAACGCCGCCTGGCTGGCGGTGATCGTCTATCTGCTGAGCTTTGTGGTGTTTCTGGTGATGTTGGCCCCGGCGGCACTAGTGGTTTACCTGATGCCCGGCGCCTGGGCCGCTGGCGGCGTGGTGTTTGCCCTGCTGTTTGCCTGGAGCGTCAAGGCGGCGCTGCTCGAGCCCTTCGCCATCACCTGCCTGATGGAAGTCTATTTCAAGACCATCGAGGGCCAGCAGCCCAATCCCGAATGGGAAGCCCGGCTCGAACAGCTGTCGGACAAATTCCGCAAGCTCAAGGCGCGCGCCATCGGTGCGCCCGGCGGCGCAACCCCGGCAAACGAGGATTGGCGGCCGGCATGACACCGGTTCGGGCCCAGGAGACAATGATGAAAACTCTACACGCAGCCTTGTTCGCCGCTTTGGCCTTGCTGGCGCCTGTCGCCACGGCTTCGGCCGCCGATGATGTGGTGATCGTCTATGACGCCTCCGGCTCGATGTGGGGCCAGATCGATGGCGTCAGCAAGCTCGAGATCGCCCGCGAGGTGATGGGGGATTTGGTCCAGAGCTGGTCGGCCGAGACCAATCTGGGACTGGTGGCCTATGGCCACCGCTCGGAAGGCGATTGCCGCGATATCGAGACCCTGATCGAACCGGGGCCGCTGGATCGCGCTAGCTTCATCGACACCGTCAATGCCATCCGCCCCAAGGGCAAGACGCCGATTTCGGCGGCGGTGCAGCATGCCGCCGACCTATTATCCTATCGCGATAATCCGGCCACCGTGGTGCTGATCTCGGACGGCCTGGAAACCTGCCAGGCCGATCCCTGCGCGCTGGCCGAGCAATTGTCCCGGCAGGGGGTGAAATTCACCGCCCATGTGGTCGGCTTCGATCTCGACGACGCGTCCAATGCGCAATTGGCCTGCATTGCCGACAATACCGGCGGCATCTTTGTCCCCGCCCAGAATGCCGCCGAATTGCAGGACGCGCTGGCGCAGGTGCAGGATGTGCTGGCTTTGCAGCCCATGGCGCTCGCGCCGGCTGAGCCGGAGCCGGAACCGCGGCTTGAGGCCGAAATTGAGCTGACCGCGCCAGCCGAGGTCACCACCGGCGCCAGTTTTGCCGTAGCGTGGTCGGACATCGTCGATGCCAATGACCTGGTGACCATTGTCCCGGCCGGGGCCGATGAAGGCAGCTATGCCACCTATGTCCGGGTGCATGACAACCGCCAGGACCAGCTGGTCGCCCCGGCCGACCCCGGACTTTATGAGGTCCGCTATATCCTCAACGAGGGCCGGCGCACGCTCGGATCGACCCCCGTGGAAGTGGTCGAGGCCGAAGTCGGCATTGCCGCACCGGAGCAGGTCACCACCGGCGCCAGCTTTGCCGTTTCCTGGTCGGCAGCAGTGCATCCCAACGACCTGGTGACCATCGTTCCAGCCGGGGCCGATGAGGGCAGCTATGCCACCTATGTCCGGGTACATGACAACGGCCAGGACCAGCTGGTCGCTCCGGCCGAATCCGGGCTGTATGAGGTCCGCTATATCCTCAATGAAGGCCGGCGCACCCTGGCATCGGCTCCGGTGGAAGTGGTCGAAGCCGAAGTGGGCATTGGCGGGCCAGCTCTGGTCCGGGCCGAGACGCCGGTGCGGGTGAGCTGGTCGTCATCGGTACATCCCAACGACCTGGTGACCATCGTGCCGGCCGGCGCTGATGAAGGCAGCTATGCCCAATATGTCCGCGTGCATGACAAGCTGCAGGCCGATCTCAAGGCGCCCGCCGAAACCGGGCTGTATGAGGTGCGCTATATCCTCAATGAAGGAAGGCGGACTTTGGCCAGCTATCCGCTGGAAGTGGTGGACGCGGATGCGGCGCTGGATGATGGCGCCAGCCTGACCGTGCCGGCGCAGGGCGCGGCCGGCAGCACCATCACCGTGTCGTGGAGCGGCGGGGCCGATAGTGCCGACCAGCGCATTGCACTGGCGCGGGCGGAGCAGGCCGATTTCAGCTGGATCAGCGCGCATAAAATCGGCGCGGACACCACGCTGGAGCTGAAACTGCCAGCCGAAGCCGGCCGCTATGAGGTGCGTTACCTCGATGTCAGTGGCCGCGCCGTGCTCGGCCGAGCCATTGTGGAGGTACAGTGATCATGGCGTGGTTTAAGGCAGCGCTGGCCGTCGTCTTCCTCGGCGCCATGGCGCCAGCGGCGCATGCCGAGATTGACGGTCACGGGCCGGATAGCTGGCGCGTCACCAATGTGCGCGTTGGCGAGGTGCTCAACGCAAGGATGGGGCCGGGCACCAACTATCCGGTGATCGAAACTTTTGCCGACTATGAGCGTGGGCTGCAGCAGATCACCTGCGTGCCGTTTTACACGGCAGCCCATTTCATGGCGATGAGTGAGACCGAGATTGCTTCCCTGCCGCAGCGCTGGTGCCTGATGCGCGATGCTGCGATGCGCAAGGCCGGTTGGGTGGCGCAGCACTATATCACCCCTGATAATGCCGAGACGCTGACCGTAACACCGGCGACGGCGCCTGCCGCGCCACCGGCAACCGAGCCTTACGCACCCGATCCCAATATCGACCCGGTCGATCAGGCGACGGATCTGGTGCGCGAAATCTACGAGCGCCAGTTCCAGTCCGAGAACAGCAACCTGCCCAGCGCGTTTGACCCGTCAGTGTCGCACCACTACTTCACCAACGATATTGTGGCTTGGCTCGCCTCCGGCGATATTGGCGCGCATCCGCTCTACGGCGCCCAGGACTTCGATGGCGCTATCGGCGAGCCGACCCCCGATCCCGATCAGCCCATGTTTCGCGGCATGATCACTATCAATGTCGACTTCACCAATTTCGGCCAGCCGCAGCGCGCGGTGTTCTATCTGCGGGCCGACACCGAACGGGCGCGCGCGCCCTTGCGCGTATTCCGCATCGAGCATGATGGTTGGTCCCTGCCCTAGCGCGTGCCCCAACCGTATAGGCATCAGCACTGTTTTGCCGGCGCTCTCGCCCCAAATGATCACGAGGCGAGGGGCCGGCGAAAGTCTAAGCTGATCTTTCCAACCACCCAGTTGTACTAAAGCGCCACAACGCGATACCATAAGTCGCATTGCATGGCCGCGCCGTTGTTCGTAAGCGGAGCTGGATACAACGGTGGATAGACATGAACGAGACGGAAAACACTTCCGACAACCTGCACCTGCTGGACCTGACGACCGAGATCGTTGCGGCTTATGTGAGCAACAATGCCGTCAGCCCCACGGACTTGGTCGGCCTCATCACTGACACGCACGCTGCGCTGCTGTTGCAGCAACAGGGCGAGGTGATCGAGCCGGTCGTCGAACTGACCCCGGCTGTGCCCATCAAGAAATCGGTCACGCCCGAAGCGCTGATCTGTCTCGAGGACGGCAAGAAGTTCAAGTCGCTCAAGCGGCATCTGGCGTCGCATCACAATCTGACGCCCGAGCAGTATCGCGAGAAATGGAACCTGCCGCAGGACTATCCGATGACGGCGCCCGCCTATTCGGCGACGCGGTCGGCGCTGGCCAAGGCCAATGGGCTCGGCCGCTCCCCCGCAGCGCCGGTGCTCGAGGTCGTGCCCGGCCCTGCCAAGCGCAAGAAGCTGGGGCTGAAGTTTCAGTAATCATCTGAGCCGGCGGTCTGAACACCCGCCGGCAATGCCGCGTTAATTGTCGTCGGCGACGTCGGGCAGCGGCAGGAAGTCGATGCCGTCATCGAGCAGGCCCGCCACTTCGTCGCGCGTCGCCTCGCCATAGATGCCGCGCGCTTCCACTTCCTCGAAATGGATTTTGCGCGCCTCTTCGGCAAAATTGTCGCCGACATAATCCGCCTGGCTGGTGACCTGCTGCCGATAGGCCCGCAGCATTTCGCGGAATTTGGCCGCCTCGGCCGGCGTCGGGCTCAAGGCCAGTTTTTGCGTGTCGCGGCGCGCCACGGCCGGCGCCATCAGCGCCTTTTCGATGCTGCCATCGCCACATACCGCACAGGTCACAATGCCACGCGCCTGCTGTTCATCGAACGCCGCAGCGTTCTTGAACCAGGCGTCGAACTGGTGGCCTTGGGCGCAATGGAGCGAATACTGGATCACGGCACTATCGTTTCAGGAGCCCCGATGGCTCGTTGCATAAGCATATAGGGCGTCAGGCTAGACCTGCAACGGCCCAGGAGGAGCGAAGCTGCGGGCATTGGCCAGCGCCGGGATGCGCTCACGCGCCTCCGTAACCAGTTCCGGGGTGATCTCGGCCAACAACACCCCCGGCTCGTCATGGGCCAGCTCGGCGACAATCCGCCCCCAGGGGTCGATGACCAGCGAATGGCCATAGGTCGCCCGCCCATTGGGATGCTTGCCGCCCTGCGCCGCCGCGATCACATAGGAGCCGGTTTCAATGGCCCGGGCGCGCAGCAGCACATGCCAATGCGCCTGCCCCGTCGGCACGGTGAAGGCCGCCGGCACCGCCAGCAGATTGGCCCCGGCATTGGCCAGGGTATTGAACAGGCTGGGGAAGCGCATGTCGTAGCAGATGCTCATGCCGAGCGTGAACTCGCCGACCGGCGCCACCACCGCAGCCTCGCCACCGGCATAGGTGGCGCTTTCGCGATAGGCGTTGAGCCCGGCAATATTGGCGTCGAACAAATGGATCTTGTCATAGGTCGCCGTGATCGCTCCGTCCGGCCCGAACAGCACCGAGCGATTGGCGAAACGCCCATCGGGCAGCGGCACCGCCAGTGAGCCGATATGGATATGCATGGCATGCTGCTTGGCCAGTTCGCCGATGCGCCGCAATTGCGGATGGTCTTCGAACGGCGCAGCGACGCTGGTCAGCTGCTCGCGACTCTCGGGGAAAATCACCGTGACTTCCGGGGTCAGCACATAGCTCGCGCCCTGGGCGGCGGCATCGGCCAGCATCGGCTCAAGCGCAGCGAGATTGGCTTCGGGATCAAGGCCCGAGCGCATCTGGATGGCAGCGATTTTCATGATTTATATCCTGACCGATTAGGCTGCCAGCAACGGGTCGAGCCCGCCCCGGCGATCGAGCGCCGCCATATCGTCATAGCCGCCGATATGGGCGTCATCGATGAAGATTTGCGGCACGGTGCGCCGTCCATGGGCGCGCGTCGTCATCGCCTCGCGCAGGGCCGGGTCGAGCACGCTGATCTCGGTATAGTCGGCGCCCTTGTCGGCCAGCAGCGACTTGGCGGCGTGGCAATAAGGGCAGGTCGGCGTGGTGTAGATCTCGATCTTGGCCATCACATTTTCTCCAATGAAGACAAGATGTTTGTCCCTTATATGGGCAAGTCGGCGCCAATGACAACTCGGGCAAAACTCACGACATCGACCGCCGTGACGCCGGCCTTGAGCAGGCTGCGCGCCGCCGCCTTGGTGGTGGCGCCCGTGGTATAGACATCGTCGACCAGCACGATCCGCCTGCCGCCGGCGCGCAGCAGGATTTCGGGGTCAGCGGCGAAGGCGCCGGCGACATTGCGCTGCCGGCCATCGCCACTCAAACCCACCTGCTGCCTGGTGTTGCGGCTGCGCCGGACCAGGCTCGGATCGACCCCAAGCCCGGTCAATTGCCCCAGCGCCTGCGCCAGTTCACTCGATTGGTTATAGCGCCGCTGGCGCTGCCGCGCCTTATGCAGCGGGATCGGCACCAATATCGGATTATCCGCCCACAGCTCATGCCCGGCCCCGGCCATCAGCCGGGCGCAGAAGCGGGCCAACTCGGGCCGGTCGCCATATTTGAGGCGCGAGACGATGCTGCGCGCCACCTCAGTATAGACCACCGCCGAGCGGGCGCGGCCAAACGGGGGCGGATCGGCAATGGCTTCCACCGACAGCGCGCCGGGCCCGGGATCGGCATCAAATGGCAGGCCGAGGCGGGGACATAGCGGCGCCGTGATCGGCCGCAAGCCCTGGAAACACTGGGCACACAGGCAGTCTGGGTTGGCGGTCGGGGCATCGCAGCTGAGGCAGACCGGGGGATAGACCAGATCGAGCAACACGCTGCCGGCGCGCCGCACGCCTAGGCCCAGGCGGCGACGCCAGCCCCCGCTTTTGACAAGCTCCCCGGCGCTCTCCATAAGGCAGATACTGCGTTATCTCCCCAACCGGCCGCAAGTCCATCATGAGCCAGTCGCCCGCCATCTTCGATACCGCGCTGATTGCCCGCCATCTGGCCCGGCGACAGACCATCGGCGATTTTGTCACCGAGCTGGTGCTGGCCGATCTCGACGACCGGCTGAGCGCGCTGATCCGTGACTTTCCCAAGGCCATGATCATCGGCCCCGATGTCGAGTTGCTGCCCGTGACGACCCGGTCGGCCAGCGCCGAAATCCAGTTCGAGCGCCATGCCGCCTTTGCCGGCGATGATGGCATTCCCCCGGATGACGGGAGCAAGTTCAACCTCATCGTCTCGCTGCTGCATCTGCAGGTGGTCAATGATGTGCCGGGCTATCTGGCGCGGCTGCGCGCCCGGCTGGAACCCGATGGATTGCTGATGCTTGCGGCGCTGGGCGGGGAGACGCTGACCGAGCTGCGCGAAGCCTTTCTCGCAGCCGATGCCGAGGTGTTCGGCGGCGCGTCGGCCAGGGTGGCGCCGATGATCCAGGTGCGCGACGCTGGGGCGCTGCTGCAGCGGGTCGGGCTGGCGCTGCCGGTGGCCGATGTCGAAACCCATATCGTGCGCTATGCGACCCCGTTTGCGCTGATGGCCGAACTCAAGGCGCTGGGGGCCGCCAACCCCTTGATCGACCGCTCGAAACGGCTGGCAAGCCCGGCCCTGCTCAGCGCAGCGGCGCAAGCCTATGCCGCGCGCGACAGCGATCCCGATGGCCGCATCCGGGCCACCCTCGAAATCATCTGGCTCTCGGGCTGGGCGCCGCATGAAAGCCAGCAACAGCCGCTGCGCCCCGGCAGCGCCACCACGCGGCTCAAGGACGTGCTGCGCGGTTAGCGTCAGCGCGGACACAAAAAAGGCCGGTATTGCTACCGGCCTCTTTTCAGAATTTTGCGGAGGGCGACGCTTAGGCGGCCGCTTCCTCGTCGGTCTCGGCGGCTTCAGTCGCGTCGGCCTTGGTGCGCTTGGGCGACTTGGCCAGATTCTTCTCGATGAGCTGGACGGCTTCGGTCAGCGTCAGCTTGTTGACGGCACCGATTTCGCGGCTCATGCGGTCCATTGCCTGTTCGAACAGCTGGCGTTCCGAATAGGACTGCTCAGGCTGGTCGTCGGAGCGATAGAGGTCGCGCACAACTTCAGCGATGGCGATGAGATCGCCCGAATTGATCTTGGCTTCGTATTCCTGGGCACGACGCGACCACATGGTGCGCTTGACGCGGGCGCGACCGGTAACGGTGACCAGCGCCTGATCGACCAGTGTCTCCTCGGCGAGCTTGCGCATGCCAACGGACTTGATCTTGGCGACAGGAACGCGCAGGGTCAGTTTGTCCTGCTCGAAGCTGATGACGAACAACTCAAGGGTCATCCCAGCGACTTCTTGTTCCTCGATCGAGACGATCACGCCGACGCCGTGCGACGGATAGACCACGTACTCGCCCGTCTTGAACCCAAGCCGCTGCTGTGACTTCTTGGCTACCATATTCATGGAACTCCTTGTTGACGCCCCAAAATGGACAATTCCCTGCGGGAAGGATCGTCCACTCCTACTCTTACCTCACGTCCGGACGGGACGCTGCGCGCAGCACAACCCCATGGGCACCCGGGTCCGCTTTCCCCGGAGCACATGCATCCAATGATGTTGTCAAAAAAATCGTGCCTTAAGGCACGGGCTGGGTGACGGGCTTAACTGCATCTGAAAAGACCATAGCACAAATTTTCAGCAGAATCAAAAACTACGAATCAGGTCGTAAATCACCGTGGCGCGACGAGCGCGCAAGTGGGCGATGCTGAGGCCCAGGGTGATCGGATGAGCTGTCCACAGCCTATCCACAATTTGCGCCCGGCCGCGTTCTGCGCACCGCGAGCAAAGCCGGCGGCGAACCGCCTGCCGGCCAGAAAACTCAGTCGCCTTCGCCGGGGGCTTCGGAGAAATACTTCTCCAGCTTGCCGTCTTCGCCGTCTTTTTCCTTGGCCTCGGGCAGAGGATCGCGCCTCTCGGTCAAATTGGGCCAGAGCGAGGCGAACTTGGTATTGAGCACCAGCCACTCATCCAAGCCGCTTTCGGTATCGGGCTTGATGGCTTCGGCCGGGCATTCGGGCTCGCAGACGCCGCAGTCGATACACTCGTCCGGGTGGATCACCAGCATGTTCTCGCCTTCGTAGAAGCAGTCCACCGGACACACTTCCACGCAATCGGTGTATTTACAGGCGATGCAATTGTCGGTGACGATGTAGGTCATCTCGGGGCGGCAGTCCGGGCAGGTCTCAACAGGTCCGGTGCTAACCCGTTTTGGTGCCCCCCGCAAGGCTGCAGAGGCGCACCTTTTGGCGCAGGCAGGCCCCCAGCAGGAAAGCTATTCCGGCAGCGTCGGCGCGTCACGGCGAATGGCGGTAAACCAGGTCCTCCGGATCCTGCCGCGCCGCCGCCGGATCGCACACCGCTCCCAGCCGTTCGGCCACGGCGATGGAGGCAAGATTGCCGGCGTCGATATAGCTGACCAGCGTCGACAGACCCCGCACGGTGAACGCCCAATCGCGCAACGCCCGCGCCGCTTCGGCAGCGTAGCCGTGCCCCTCATGCCCGTCATAAAGCAGCCAGCCCAGTTCCTGTTCGGGAAACAGCGGCCCGTGATTGATGCCCACCTGGCCGACACAGGCGCCGGTAGCAGTCAGGTCGACCATCAACGCGCCGTGGCCGAATAATTCCCACTGGGCGATATCGTGGCAGAACAGGCCCCAGGCGGCGAAACGGTTATACGGGCCACCCATGTAAACCGCGCGTGGCGACGCCATCAGCGCTTCATAGGCAGGAAAATCGGCGATTACCGGCGGGCGCAGCGTGAGGCGCGAGGTGGTGAGCGTGGGGATCATCTTTCTTCACCTCTCCCTTGGGGGAGAGGTGAAGAAAGACTCAATCATTACCATCATCCCCACCACGCAACTTGTCGGTCTCCCGCCGTTCCTTCTTGGTCGGCCGGCCGCTGCCTTCGGCGCGGGGGGCGATGGCGGCTTCGTAGGGCGACTGCTCGGCCTTGGGCAGCACCGGGGGCGATAGGTCTTCGTAGAGCGCCTGGGCTTCGGCGGCCGGGCCGCGCCTGGTCCCGCAATCGAGAATGCGCCAGACCAGGATGCGACTATGCAGGCTCATGGTCAGCACATCGCCCGCCCCGACCTTGAGGTCGGAGCGGATGGTGCGTTCGGAATTGACGCGGATGGCGCCGGTTTCGATGAGCTTTTGCGCCAGCGTGCGCGATTTCAGCGCCCGCGAAAAGAACAGGAATTTGTCGAGTCGTTCCTTGCGAACGGGTTCAACACTCCCTGCCAAGCGCTACTGGCCCTTGGGCGCCTTGAGCGCCATCAGCTTGGCGAAGGGGCTGTCGGGATCGAAAGCCTTTTCCTTGCGCACTTCCACAGGCCGCTCGAAACGGGCGCGATCGCCCTGCTGGTCGGCCGGACGGCGATTGTCATTGCGGCCCTTGCCCTCGAATTTGGGGCGCGGATTGAGATGCTGGGCCTTGGCGAGGTCCTGCACTTCACCCTCGGGGCGACGCGGCGCGGACGGGCGCTGATTGCGCTCGGGACGCGAGCGCGTCTGCTGCGCCTCGCCCTCGGGACGACGACGGCCGTCGTGGCGCTTATGCTCCTGCCGCTTGCCGGCAGGCGACCAGATTTCGTCGAATTCGGGTTCGGCAGGCACGGCGGGTTCAGCCGATTCGGTCGACTCGACAGCTTCAACAGCCTCGGCCGGTGTGGCTTCGACCGTCTCCGGCGCAGCTTCGGCTTCGGCTTCGGCTTCGACTGCGGGAGCAGTTTCCTCGACCGGGGCCGCTGCTTCGACAGCAGCAGTCTCGACCGGCGCTACGTCTTCGGCCGGAGCGGCGTCGACGGTTTCGGTCGAAGCGGTCGCCTCGGCATCAACCGGCGCGCTTGCCTCGGCGGCAACTTCAGCAACAGCCGGCGCCGCCACCTTGGGGGTGCGCTTGACGCGATAACCCAGCGAATTGAGGATCGAGGCGAAATCTTCGCCCGAGCAACCCAGCAGCGAGGTCATTTCCACGGTGACTCGGAAGCCATTGCCTTCGGCGGCGCCAGCCGGCAACTCGCCCTGATGGCGGGTCGGATCGAGCGCGATCAGCGGGCGGATGATATCGGCGAGGCGTTCGAGAATATCGACGCGCACGGCACGCTTGCCGGCCACCTTGAAGCCAGCGACTTCATAGAGGCGGGTATCGACTTCGGGATCGACCACGAAGCTGGTGCGGCCGCTCAGCACGATATGCGGAATGTCGGTGACGCCGGCCTGGCGCACGCCGCCATTCTGGAGCGCGAACAGTATCACCGCCAGCTCGCGTGGGGCGGGCTTGAGCGAGAGCGGCAGATAGATGTGATAGGCGCCGAACTTGACGCCGAGCTTGCGCAGCTTGCCGCGCACGTCCTGATCGAGCGTCTTGACCTCTTCAGCCACCTGGCTGCGGGGGATCAGGCCGAGATGCTCAAACAGCTGATAGGCGATGCCGCGCGCCGGACCTTCGAGGTCGGTCGGGGCTTCCAGCGCCATGACGCCTTCGAGCACGGTATTGATGTGGTGGCGCAGCCAGAGGCTGAGGCGATCCTGCACGCGCTCAAGATCGGTGCCGGTGAGGCCCTCATCGGCCAGCAGCAGGATGCGCGGACGATACAGCGCATCGCCCTCGATCAGCTCGGCGACGATGTCGCCCTTCCAGCGCAGGCGACCATCAGTGGCCAGCACGAATTCTTCATTGGGCGCGCCGGCCAGCCGGTCGGCCCGATTGGCGATCTCGGGGGCCACCACATGGTCGGCCGCCGCGCGCAGCCCCTTGATGTCGGCATCGCCGTCATTTCGGGCGATGGTGAAGCGGAAGCCTTCAAGCGTGCCGATGAGATGGCCTTCCAGCCGCACTTCGCCACGCTCATTGATCTCGGGAGATGCCATACGTTTGTCTTTCAGGTGACGAAGCAGCACGCTGGTGCGCCGGTCGACGAACCGCTGGGTTAAACGCTCATGCAGCGCGTCACTCAGCCGATCTTCAATATCCCGGGTCTTTTCGCGCCAATGTGCGGGGTCTGCAAGCCAGTTTTTGCGGTTCGCGACGAAGGTCCATGTGCGGATCTGCTTGATCCGGTTGCTTAAAGTGTCAATATCGCCGCTCGCATTGTCGCAAAAGCGCACCTGCTCGGCAATCCAGTCCGCGTCAACCTTGCCGCGCTTGACTAAATCCGAGTAAATTCGGGTGACGATTTCTCCATGATTGGCCGGCGAAATCCCTTGATAATCAGGGATTTGGCAGCACTCCCACAGCAGGCGCGCCCCATCGAGGCCCCGGGCCAGCTTACCCGCCTCATTGCGGGCAACGAACTCGAGGGCATGCTGATCCTTGGCAATCGGCACCCTGGTCAGACTGCGGTGGTCGGGGGTGGCTTCGAGGCTATAGCGCAACGCATCGATGGAGCTGAAATCCAGCTGATTGTTGCGCCATTGCAGCACTTTTACCGGAGCGAAGTCGTGGGTTTCGAGCGCCACGACCATTTCTTCATCGAATCCCTCGGTGCCGCCGGTGACGCCAAAGGTGCCATTGCGGGCATGGCGACCGGCACGGCCGGCGATCTGGCCCAGCTCGGCCGGGGTCAGCGGACGGCTGGTATGGCCATCGAATTTGCTGTCATCGGCAAAGGCGACATGGTGGATATCGAGGTTCAGCCCCATGCCGATGGCATCGGTGGCGACCAGAAAATCCACATCGCCATTCTGATACAGTTCCACCTGGGCATTGCGGGTGCGCGGGCTGAGCGCCCCCATCACCACGGCGGCGCCGCCGCGCTCGCGCCGGATCAATTCGGCGATGGCATAGACCTGCCGCGCCGAGAAGGCGACGATGGCACTGCGTTCGGGCTGGCGCGAGATTTTCTTCGACCCGGCATAGGTCAGGTGGGAAAACCGGGGCCGGTCGATGATTTCGCAATGCGGCAATAGCCGGCGGATCACCGGCTCCATGGTGGCGGCGCCGAGCAGCAGGGTTTCGCTGCTGCCGCGCGCATGCAGGATGCGGTCGGTAAACACATGGCCGCGGTCGAAATCGGTGGCGGTCTGGATTTCGTCGATGGCGACGCAATCGACGCGGATATCCATCGGCATGGCTTCGACGGTGCAGACCCAGAAGCGCGGCCGCGCCGGCACGATGCGCTCCTCGCCGGTCACCAGCGCCACCGCGCCCTCGCCCACCCGCTCGACGCAGCGCTGATACACCTCGCGCGCCAGCAAACGCAGCGGCAGGCCGATCATCCCGGTGGGATGGGCCAGCATGCGCTCGATGGCAAAATAGGTCTTGCCGGTATTGGTGGGGCCAAGAATCGCCTTGACCGACTGAGGGGGCGCGAAAGTCATTGCCGACAATGTAGGCGGTCACGATGGCGGTTGCGAGATGGTCCGGCGTTTGTCCCAAGAAAGGACAGGCTTTGCGACCCTTTTGCCACGCCGGTTAACGGCAGGAACAAGCAGGGAACGAAACGGCACCGAATCGGCGCGACTCACAGAATCTGGTTTCGTTCACGGCTAGCAGTGGTAGCGGCAGCGGCTTCGGACACCAGAGGATGGCGAAATCGGGGCTGCGACCGGGAAACAGCCAAAAATCCGTTCAGCTTGGTTACCGGCAGGTTAATTTCGGCCGGAAACGGGCAAAAGTAAACGCGCGGTAAATCCTTGTCTGGCAAAGATTTTTGGCAGATTTATGACGCGGGGTGCGGCGGCTATGGGGCGGCGCGACGCAAATTGAGGAAACAGGCAATTGACCGTGCCGGAGTGGGACAGGCGGGGGCAATTCTACCGCACGCGCAGTCGGCCCACCCTCCCCCTTGCGGGGAGGGACAGCGAGATAGGACTTAGCCCTTCGCTAAGTCCGTGATCGAGCCGGGTGGGGGTATCTCGCCGCAAGCGCCGTGCCCGTGACTCACCCCCACCCTTGATCCCTCCCCGCAAGGGGGAGGGTGTCGACTGCGAGATCGGGGGTCATCACCATTCCCATATCTGGACACAATCGCCCGCCCATCCGCCGCTCCGTTCACCATCGAACCAAACCGGGAACGAACAGGGACAGAATCGGGCGAACAGGCAAAATGCGGGTTTGTTCACGGCCAGATGTGGTGGCGGGAGCGGGCTGGGACACAAGAGGGGTCGAAATGACGTCGCGCCGGCGCCGGCACGGCGCAAACCGGTTCACCTTGGTTAGAAAAGGGTTAATTTCGGCCGATTCTGCCCGTTTGTGAGCAGAACATTGCGCGAAAATCCGCGCCCGGCCGGCGGCCGTTAACCTCTATGGCCACGGCCGCAGCCACTATGGCGGGGCAAAATTGGTAATAAAGCCGTTGACCGTCCCGAAGCGGGACGGGACCTATTGGGTCAGGCTGGTCAGCACCATCGACAGATCGCCCATATTGGTGCCGAGCAGCACGCGATATGGGATGAAATAGCCGGTCTCGCCCAACGGGGCGTACCAGATGATGATGCGGTCGCTATTGGCCAGATAGGTGGTGATGTCCGAGCTGGTGAAATGGCCCGACACCGGCTGATACGACACCGTGCACAGCACCACCGGCCCCTGATAGCCGGTGCGGGGCGACGTGGCCTTGTCCTCGCCGGCATAGCTCATGGCGATATTGAAGCGCTCGACGCCGGTGAAAATCTTGGCCTGGCGCTGGCACAGGCTCTTGTCGAGCGCCTTGCCCTTGAGCACGAAGGAAGACAGGAAATCGGCCACCCCGGTCAGGTGGCGGCGTTCCAGCGGCACCCGGTCATAATTATCCAGGATCGGCGGCTCGACCTTGAAGGAGGAGACATCCTTGCCGGCGAAGGTCACGTCGACCGTGAAGCTGTCGCCATTGGCGCGGGTCTGCAGGTTGAATTTGTCGGCCAGCAAGGTGCTGCCTGAGGACTTGCCCACCGAGGTGGCGTTGGCGGTGCCGCTGGCCACCAGCGTGCCCAGCCCCGCCACATTGGCCGACAGATCGAGCGTATAGGCCCGGCCATCATCCTTGAGATCGACATTCATGGCGGCAATATTGATGCCGCCCAGCGTCATGACATAGCGTGCCGTGGCATCGACCTCGGCGGCCGCGACCGGAAACGTGAACAAAACGGCCAGCGCGGCCAGGGGAGCGAAACGGGACTGGATCAAGGCGGCTGGTCTCTGGGGGCGGGGGCGGCGCGAATCAGTGATTTGAACAAAACTGCCTGCGCACCATGGCCCATGCAAGGCGCTCGCGGGCGTTTGAGCCCCGCTTGCCTTGACTGCGGCGGCCATTTTCTCTAGAGACACGCCAGATCTCATAACAATCGAGGCCCGTCGCGGCATTGTCCGCCACGCAGGACCTTTACACAAATAGGATATCTCCAAATGGCACGTCGCTGTGAATTGACTGGCAAGGGCGTAATGGTTGGCAACAACGTCTCCCACGCTCTTAACCGCACCCGCCGCCGGTTCCTGCCGAACCTGGTGAACGTCACGCTGATTTCGGACGCGCTCGGTCGCTCGATCAAGCTGCGCATCTCGGCTGCGGCACTCCGCACCGTCGAACACCGCGGTGGTCTCGACGCCTTCCTGCTCAAGCAGAGCGACGACACGCTGTCGACGCTGGCTGCCGGCATCAAGAAGGAAATTCGCGCCACGCTCGCCGCCAACGCTTAAGCGACCGGCCAGCTATCGAATTTGAACCGCGTGGGGTAATGCCCCGCGCGGTTTTTTATTTGGCCCGCTGCATTCGCACCGGCCGAAGCACTCTCGGATCAAAGCCGAGGGTGACGAACGACGCCTGGGGGGCTATAGGTCCCCGCATAACACTGCGCTCCGGTCTGTTGCCGGTCGGCGCTAACAGAGGTGCATTCTGATGCTTGCTCGCTTCATGACGGCCGTGGCCGCCATGGTCGCGGTTGTTGCCGCGTCCAATTTTCTCGTTCAGTTCCCGGTCGATGTTCAGCTCGGCGGCATCCATGTCGGCGATATCCTCACCTGGGGTGCCTTCACCTATCCGGTGGCCTTTCTGGTCACCGACCTGACCAACCGCGCCTTCGGCCCGGCCCGGGCGCGCCTCGTGGTGCTGGCCGGTTTCGCCGTGGCGGTGGTCCTGTCGATCTGGCTCGCCACGCCGCGCATCGCCATTGCCTCGGGCACGGCCTTCCTCTGCGCCCAGTTCCTCGATATTTCCATCTTCCACCGCCTGCGTCATGGCGCCTGGTGGCAGGCGCCGATGTTTTCCTCGCTGGTCAGCTCGGCGCTCGACACGGTGATCTTCTTCTCGCTGGCCATGGCCCCCGCTTTCGTGGCGCTGGACACGCTGTTCGGCCGCGAGGATGGCTCCCTAGCCTTCCCCGCCCCGCTGCTCGGCGTCGGGCCCGAGGTGGAGCTGTGGGTCTCGCTGGGGCTGGGTGACTTCCTGGTCAAGCTGGTGCTCGCCGTACTGATGCTGGCGCCCTACAAGACCCTGCGCAGCTGGCTGGCCGGGCGTGGGGCCGTAGCGGCTTAGGCTAAACTCCCCCTCTCCCCTTGAGGGAGAAATTTGGCCATTCACCTTAGCAATATCAATAGGTTACGCTGCTACCGAAAGGCATAACACTGCATCTTGTTATGCACAAGTGAGGGATGAAACTGGGGTGGCAGGTGGCATCAACAATGGCGTGGTAGGTTTCGAAAACTTAGGTGGAGAGCCAGTTGGCGCGTAGATACTGCCAAGCATTTTCGACCGGGTTCG
Organism: Devosia sp. A369; assembly: GCF_054489345.1. Lineage (NCBI taxonomy): Bacteria > Pseudomonadati > Pseudomonadota > Alphaproteobacteria > Hyphomicrobiales > Devosiaceae > Devosia > Devosia sp. A369. The sequence goes on from NZ_JBTMWV010000003.1 coordinate 66,082, forward strand.
GGGTCGGGATGGCAGGAAGACCATGGTGAGTTTCGCGGCACATCGACTACGCCAGTGTTGTGCCAACAGGTCCTCTCGAGCAACAGAATGCTAATCGGTGTAGGGTTTAACGGGCCGACTGGCCCGCTAAACCATCGAATCACATGATGGCGGGATCGTGCAATTGTGCTCAACTACCTGGGTTTTGCGCCCTCAAAGCAACCGGTACTGCCTGGCCTTGTTGCGCAGGAATGGAAGCCCCCTATCCATCACCTCCTCGAAGCTATTGGCAACGGGACGCCATACGGCGAGACCATGAGCGAGTTCGGGCGGCATGTTTATGAAGCTCTCCATGGCGATTCCACCCTTGTACCCGATGGCAGCAAGCGTCGCGTAGATCTCGTCCCAGTTGCAGGTTCCCTCGCCTGGCGTACCGCGATCAGATTCAGACATATGGATATAGCGCAGCAAATCGCCGGCATCGATAATGCCGTTGCCAACGCCCTTTTCTTCGATATTCATGTGATAGGTGTCGAGATGGATGAAGATGTTGTCTTCTCCCACCTTCTCGATCATCCACCTGGCCTGGGCAGCGGTGTTGATCAGGTGGTTCTCGTAGCGGTTTACCGGCTCGATGCCGAAGGCAATGCCCAATTGCCTGGCATATTTGGCAGCCGCTTCCAACGCGCGAGCGACATTGTCGTATTCTTGGGCGGTTGGAGGAAAGCCGGACCGTTGCCCTATGCCGCCATAGGTCACGCCCGACAGCGCCTCGGCACCCATGCTGGCGGTCACGTCCATGGCCAGTTTAAGGTGGGCAATGCCGGCCTCGGGGGCCATGGACGGCCAAGCATTTTCCGGCAGGCCCAGCGAGCAGACCGCGCGCAATCCATGGGCGTCAAGCAGCGCCCGCGTATGCGAGGCATCGACATCTCCCGGGTTCAGCAGCGCGATCTCGATGAAGTCCATACCGTAGGCGGCGGCGGCCGGAATCGTCCGTTCTGCCCCCGCGCGGTCCCAGTTCATAGTCCACATGCTGGTGTGAACGCCAAAACCCTGCATTGTTCGTCCCTTTCGTACTTTGTAGGCCCCGGTTTTAGCTAATCTGTCGTGCCGCAGCCTGCAGCGCCTCGAAGGCGCGATAACGCTGCCGATGCAACGCGGCGCCATGTGAGTCGGCGGGCGTGAACAGCGTGGCGGGACCGGACATAGCCTGCATGGCCTCGCTCACGCTGCCATGGCGCTTTGCTGCAACCGTGGCCAGCATCGCCGAGCCCAGCAGCACCGGTTCGGGTGTTGCTGGAACGGCGACCGCCACGCCCGTCGCATCGGCCAGGACCTGGCAGACTAGTGCGCTGCGCGCGGCGCCGCCGCTTACCATGATCGTTGATATTGCTATGCCATTCGTTGCGAACCGATCGAGCAGCTGCCGGAGGCCGTAGCCGACCCCCGAAAGCCCCGCAACATAGAGGGCAACGAGGCTCGCCACATTCCGCTCCAGGCCTAGGCCGGCGATCACCGCCCGGGCATCTGGATCGGCAAAGGGCGAACGATTGCCCAGGAATTCCGGCACCACATGGATATTACCAGCAAGTTCAACAGCGCGCGCGAGGGATGGTGCCATCCGTGAAGCTTCCCGGTCGAGCCATTCCACCGGCGAGATATCCTCTGTCGCAGCAAGAGCGGCCACCTCGGGCGCCGCAGGATGCAGGGTCACGAGATGGTCAATAGCCGCACCCGCTGCCGACTGGCCACCCTCGTTCAGCCACAGGCCGGGCACCATCGCCGAGAAATAGGGTCCCCAGACGCCAGGCACGAAAACGGGCTGGGGGGCCGATGCCATGGAGCAGGCCGAAGTGCCAAAGATATAAGCCAGGCGGGCGCCGACATCCGCCGGCGCACCCTCGACATTTGCGCCCAGCGTACCAACTCCGCCGGCATGGGCATCGATCAGGGACGCCGCGACCGGGGTTCCCTCGGCAAGGCCCAGATCAATGGCCGCCTGGGCGGTGAGCCCGTAGCCTAAAGCCGCCCCCGGCTCCACCATTTCAGTGCCAATGCGGGTGAACCCCTCTTCGACCAGTTCGCCCAGGCCAATGGCTTCGAAATAAAGCGGGTCCCAGCGGCGCTCGTGGGCGAGATAGGTCCACTTGCAGGTCACAGTGCAGATCGAGCGCGCCGACGAGCCGGACGCGCGCCAGCTCAGATAGTCCGCGAGATCGAAGAAATGATCGGTGGCAGCAAAGGCGGCCGGCAGGTTTCGCTTAAGCCACAGCAGCTTCGGCGTTTCCATCTCCGGCGAGATGCGCCCGCCGACATAGCGCAGCACCTCGTGCCCCCCCGCGTTGATCTCCTCGGCCTCGCCGGCCGCGCGGTGGTCCATCCAGACCATGACGTTGCGTGCTGGATCGCCCGAAAGGCTCACCGATACGGGCGCGCCATCAGCCTTGACGGCAACGAGCGAGCACGTGGCATCAAAGCCGATCCCCGCGATATCGTCGGACGTCAATTGCGAAAGCTGCAGTGCCTCGCGCACGCTCTCGGCCACGGCTTGCCAAATCTGGTCACTCGACTGTTCGACAACATCTCCCGCTTCGTGCCAGATGGAGATCGGGCGCTTGGCGGAAGCCAGTAGCTGTCCCGCGAAGTCAAAGACACCAGCCCGCGCGCTGCCGGTGCCGACATCGACACCGATGACGCTGCCCCGGGCAGATGGTTGGCCGACCTGGCTCATAGATCCAGGCTGACTGGCAGGATGGTGAGATCGCGGATGACAATGTTGCGCGGCCGCGTCAGCATGAACAGCACTGCTTCGGCGACCTCCTTGGGCTGCATCAGGCTACCGTTCGCCAGCGCCTCGTCCATCTTTGCCTGCGGCCAATCGTCGAGCAGGGCCGTCACCACGGGACCGGGCAGAACAGCACCGACGCGGATGCCATGCTTGGAGACCTGCCGCCGGACGGTGTGGACAAAGGCCTGCACCGCATGCTTGGAGGCGGTGTAGATCGGCTCCCAGACCACCGGAATGACACCTGCCACCGAACTGGTGACGATAATGTCGCCGGTGCGCCTTTCCACCATATGCGGTAGCACCGCGTGGATGGTCCGGAATACGGCATTGATGTTGAGGTTCAGCATCCTGTCCCAGGCGTCAGGGTCACCATCGATGACCTCGCCGCCGACATACGAACCGGCATTGGCATGGAAGATGTCGAGGCCGCCGGCCTTCTCTAGGATTTGCGGCATCATGGTCGCGACGCTTGCCGGATCCAGCAGGTCGATCACCACCGGAATGGCGCGCGAGCCCAGTGCGGTGCAGAGCTGGTTCAGCTTGTCTCCGGCCCGGTCAACGAGAACGACTGTTGCTCCGGCATTCAGCATGGCCCGGGCGCATTCAAGGCCAATGCCTGACGCCGCCCCGGTAACCGCGGCGACCTTGCCGCCCAGTTTATCACTCATCTTCAGCTCTACTCCGATTGTTGGTTTTAGGCGCGCCCATGGGACGCGCGCGACTGCCGCGCCAGCGAATCGACGATAACCGCCAGTGCCAATACCGCCCCGGTGATCATGTACCGTAACGAGGAGCTGAGATTGAGCAGGGTCAGGCCGTTGGCGATGGCCTGGATGACAATGATGCCGAGTAGGGCCGAATAGGCGCTGCCGCGGCCCCCGAACAGGCTGGTGCCGCCGATGACCGCCGCGGCAATGGCATTGAGGTTGACGTCGCCGGTGCCGGCCTGCTGGCTGGACGAGGCGAGGCGAGACGCCGCAAGTACCCCGCCCAGCGCCGCAAAGGTCGAGCACAAGATGAAAGCACTGGTGTAGATCCGACGCACATTGATACCGGCGCGACGGGCTGCTTCCTTGTTGCCACCGACCGCGCGCATCGAGCGCCCCCACTTGGTTCGGGTGAAGGCATAGTCCATCACCACCACCAGGGCGACGAAGAGGCCGAACATCCACGGCACGCCACGCCCCAGATTGAGATAATAAACGGCGGCTTCAATGACGACAGTCAGCGCGATCGCCTTGAAAACGACGCCGCTCACCCCCCCGGTGCTGAGGTTCGCGGCGCGGCGGCGCCGGATTGCAGCGAACCCGATGCCGATGGTGAACAGGCCGGGAAGCAGCCCCAACACATAGGATAGCCATGCCGGCATCATCAAAATCTGACCGAACATCACCAGGGAGGATTTGAACGGCAGGTTGATCGAACCGGCATTGCCCAGGATGTAGAGTTGCAGGCCAAGCAATGCGAGCAGTCCTGCCAGTGTCGCGACGAAGCTGGGCATCCCCAAATGGTTGTAGAGCAGCGCATAGAGCCAGCCCATCAACACGCCCGCGAGCAGTGCAACGCCGATCGCCACTTCCACCGGCCAACCCTGACTGACCCACAGCGCCCCAAACAACGCCGAGGCCAGGCCGCTCATCGAGCCCACAGAGAGATCGATCTCGCCCAGCATCAGAACGCAAACAACGCCGAGTGAAATGATGCCAACCGTGGCGCAGTCAAACAGCAGGTTCACCAAGTTATTGGGCGCGAGGAATACCGGATTGAGGGCCGTGAACACGACCGAAATGACCACAAGCCCAACGGCTACCGGAAGCATGCCCAAATCGCCGGAACGCACGCGCGCGAAGAAGCTGCGAATGGCGCCGCCGATGCCCTTGTCGTGTCGTACCCGCGTGTCGCCGCGATCGAGCGCCGGTGGCGGGGTATTCACCTGATCCTGGCTCATAGCGGTGCCTCCTGTGCCATGGTAGGTACTGCGCGCTTGTTTCGCATGCGCCGTGAGACTGAGTTTTCGGTAGCGCCGGTGATGGCAGCAACCAGTTCCTGATTGGAGGCGTCGGGTGTGAACACGCCACTGTTGCGCCCGAGCCGAAGCACCACGATGCGATCGGCCACGGCCAGCACGTCTTCCATATTATGGCTAATCATGATCACACCCAGCCCGCGGTCACGCACCCGCTCGATCAGGTTCAGCACCTCTGCGGTCTGGGCAACACCGAGCGCTGCGGTGGGCTCGTCGAGCATGATCAACTTGGGCTCAAGCAGGAGCGAACGGGCAATGGCCACGGTCTGACGCTGGCCGCCCGAGAGCGAGGCAACCGGCTCGCGCACCGATGGGATGCGGGCCGAAAGTTCATTGAGCAGCGTCCAGGCGCGTACCTCCATGGCCACCTCATCGAGGCGCCACGGGTCTTTCTCGCGGCCGAGGAAAATATTGGCGACGACATCGAGGTTCTCGCACAGCGCCAGATCCTGGAACACAGTGGCGATGCCGAGGTCGAGGGCCGATGCGGGGTCGCTCAGCGCGACCTCGCGCCCACCGAACTGGATCGTGCCGGCACTCTGCTGGTGCACGCCGGCCAGTATCTTGACCAGCGTCGACTTGCCGGCGCCGTTGTCGCCGACCAGCGCCACGACCTCGCCAGCATGGACGTCCAATTCGATGTCTGTCAGCGCCGAGACGGCGCCAAAATTCTTCGATATCCCGCGCAGACTGAGCACGGGGGCACCCCGGGCTGGGGCGGTGTCTGATATCTGGGACATGCTGGTCGACCTTTCAGGTGCTTTACCCATAGCCGCCCGGCCATGAAGACCGGGCGGGCACGTTGCGGCAGGCCTTACTGAATGATGCCGAGTTCGCGGCAACCATCCACATACTCGCCGGTGCAGACATCGTCGGCGCTGGCGATCTTTGAGTCAAAGATCTCCGCCTTAATGTTCTCGCGCGTCACCACAACCGGGACGAAAAGTTCGGAAGGCGTCTCGTAGAGGGTGGTTTTGGCCTCGGGGGTCTCTCCGTTGAGCAGCTTGAACGCCACATTGGCCGCAGCCGCAGCAACGATCTCTGACGGCTTGGAAATGGTGTTGTATTGATCGCCCGAGATGATCAGCTGCAACGCCGCAGTGACCGCGTCGTTGCCCGTGACCGGTGGCACTGGGTCCACACCTGCCGCCTTGAAGGCCGCGATGGCGCCGCCGGCGGTCCCGTCGTTGGCCGCCGCTACGCCCACGATCTGGTCGCCGAAGCGCGTGACCTGACCCGCGGCCCACTGCTGGGCTTCGGAGGGCTGCCAGTCCGGCGTGTCGAATTCCGCCAGAGTGACGTATCCGGACGCATCAAGCGCCGAGTCGATGCCATCCCGGATGAGGCCGGCAGCCGCGTCGGTGGGCGAGCCATTGATCTGGATCACGCCCGAGCCCTCGGGAACACCTTTGGCCTTGAGGTGGTCAACGAGCGACTGTGCGATCGCACGGCCGATACCCTCATTGTCGAACGAGACATAGTAGTCAGCCGGCATGTCCGGGATCGGCCGATCATAGGCGATGACCTTCACACCTTGGGCATGCGCTTGCTGAACCAGCGAGGCAGCAGCCGAGGAGTCGACCGGGTCAAGCACGATCACGGTGGCACCCTGCGTCATGGCCGAGTTGAACTGCTGCTGCTGCAGCGCGACATCGGCCGTGGCATTCTGATAGATCAGCGTGCAACTCGCGCACAGCTTCTCCATTTCGGCCTTGAAGCCCGGCCAGTCATGCTCCTCATAACGGGTCGAGCCCTGGTCAGGCATGAGGAATGCCACCGTGGCACCCTCTGCCTGCGCGAATGCAGGCGTTGCCATCAGGGTGCCGACAAGAGCGGTCGCCAGGGCGGTTCCGATCAAACTTCTAGTCATGTAGTCCTCCCATTGTGATTAAGTCTGCCTCTATGCTCCTGCCGGTTGCTCCGGCGGGATTTTTGCGTGGAGTGGCCGGGGTGCGGCTCGCCACGTTTTTTGCCTGCGTGCTCAACGCCCCCCTGCAAGTGGGCCGATTTCAGCCAGCGGCCTGGCGGCCGCGGCCCGGTTGCTCGCGTCTGGGGGAAATGCTGTTGATTCCCGCACGATGAGTTCCACCGGTAATCGCCGATGGACGACATCGCCGTCGGCGCCCTTGATCCTCTCATGTAATTGGGTCCACGCCAGACGACCGATTTCTCCGACCGGCTGACGGATGGCGGTAACCGAAGGTCGCGCCACGGGCATCCACGGATAGTCATCGAAGCCCACCAGCGAAACCTCCTCGGGAACCGAGCGTCCGGCCCGGTTCAACGCAGCAAGAACTTGCAGCGTTGTGGTGTTCATCAATGCAATTATGGCCGTGGCATCGGCCAGGGGCCCTTCGACCTCGGCGGGCAGCGTCTCAAGTCCGCTGCCAAACCCGGTTTGGACGATAGCGGGCTCGGCGCCGAGTTCCGCCAGCACCTGGGCGATGCCCTGGATGCGCTCCCTCAAATTGCGGACTTCGAGTGAGGGTGCGCAGACCGTGATCCGGCTGTGGCCAAGTTCGACCAGGTGGCGCGCGGCGGCCTCGCCGGCGGCCACATTGTCGATTTCGACAAAATCGCAAGGCGCCCCATCCGGCGAGCGGTCGGCAAAGACCAACGCCACCCGGGCATCCTCGATCTGTTTGCGGATGGCGAATTCTCCCGAACAAGGGATCACGATAAAACCGGCCGGTTTCCATTGCAGGAGAGCGCCAATCCGGGCCGCCTCGATCTCCGGCTGATTGTCCGAACTGGCCACGATTAGTTCGTAACCATCCTTTTGGCACTGCGCCTCGACCGCCGCCAGGATGGTGGGAAAGAACGGGTTTTCAAGAGAAGGCACAACCGCGCAGACGATCCGCGATCGTCCGGTGCGCAGGTATGAGGCAACCGGGTTCACTCTGTAGTTAAGCTCATCGACCGCCTTCATCACCCGTTCACGAGATGCCGACCGGACGGGTTTATCGCCAGCGAGGACGTTCGAGACCGTGGCGGCGGACACGTCCGCACGCTTGGCGACATCCTTGATGGTGATAGCGCGTTTGATTTCTCAATCTCCCAGTAGGTCCCGTTGATCCGGAAACGCAAAACGATTTACGTAAATCGTTTCACCGATCAAATTGACTGTCAAGTACCACGGCGGGCCGACGTACTTTGATGTGAGCCTCACGGATGCCAGCCCATAACCTGACATCCATCACTCAAGATATGTCGCGTGAAATCGGTAAGAGCCCGGTCTTTAAAAGGCACTCGGTTTGGCGATAGCCACAACCTCGTACGGCAGGTCATTCGCAGTCTCCGCACCTATATGTCTCAACTGCAACGGACTTCGCTGGCTGCTCTTGGCTGGACGAACAATGGCGTTCAGTTGTCGCAACGGGACCGAACTGTGGCGTCAATTGAAGGGGAAGGGCTTCCGAACCTCTTCATGCATTGTGGGAGAACGGACAACTCGCCGACGCTTGCAGCGACGGGTTCAGATCGGTAGCTACACGAGGCTCCGCCCGCCAGAACCATTGCGCGGCTGATGACCACGGAGCGTGATGACTTAGGCGAGTGACTCGAAATGCAGGAAACGGTTCCGCTTGAGGGAACAATACCCTGAAGCGGCGTTCTCCTCGCGATTGCCGAGCAGGAAATATCCAGCGTCACTACCCGCGGCCGATACCACATGCCCACAAAAAGCCCAGTTGATCCCACAAGGTCCCAGTGGATACCAGTAAGTACCAGTGAAATACCAGCAGAGTACCAGTACTTTAGGGCCACCACACCTCACGCACTGAGAGTGCCGACAGGCTCAATCAGGGTCAAAACAGCTGCGCGGCGCCTACAAACGATGCCGTTTGGCCGAATTCTTGCGCAGGTAGGCACCCTTATGCCGTCCGCGCAGAAGATGGCGCCGCATCAAACGGCCGCGGTCGACGCCGAAGCTGCTCGCTTGGAGCCCTCACCAATTCGCCGATTTAGTCGGATGTCACCAGGACAAATCCACATCTTTCCATCATGCTTCAAATTGTTTCAATTTGCTCCATACTGCTCGGATATGTTGCATTTTGTTCTCTTCACACCTGTGCATCACACAAAGTGGTGAAGAGCCTAATTAGCCAAACGATACGGTTTATTCATTGGGGAGCGACAGGAACCACGCTACTAATTCGGAGGAGTTGGCCACACCGACAGAGCGTGAGAGACGAAGGCGATGCGACTCGACGGTTCGCCGTGAAAGTCCGATCTCCCTCGCGATGGCGTCGCTGCTCTTGCCCTGCGCGACCAGGCTCAGTATTTGGTGCTGGCGCCTAGTGAGAGCCAAGGGTGCCTCAGAGATCGGCCTCTTCATGGGTGAAAAGCAATAGACCGCTGCGGCGAAGGGATCCGAAGTGTTCTTCGAGCGCCCGTTGACATGGCACCAGAATCGTACTCCACCATTCGCGACCATAATCCGTTCGTCGTAATAGACCGCTCCGCCTTCCATGTGATGGCGCCAAGTCTGGCCCACCAGGACGAAATCCGCAATCGCAGGATAGAGGTGGACGAAGCTGGTATCGATCAGTTCTTCGCGCCGATAGCCAAACAGATCTGCAAATTCGGTATTGCAGTTGCGAATGATCCGGTGCGCTGCGAACACCATAGGTACCGGGATGTCTTCTAGCGTTAGGCTGAAGCGTGAGGACATTGGACAACGTTCGATTGGTACCGCTCTGCGGCAGCAAGTGCCTGTGATTGCAGCGTAGGGCGTCCGCTAAGAGCGCGGCAGACCGCATTGGGTTTTGTCATAAGTCTGTACCGGCCCTGTGGTCGCCTTCCTGGAGTTCATGATTGCTGCGGACGCCGGACAACATTACGCAGATATCCAATTTTCTCGATCTCCAGTTCGACCTGGTCGCCATCCTGCAAGAAGCGCCCAAACTCAAGACCACACCCTCCTGCCAAGGTTCCGGACCCGATAATCTCGCCCGCATGAATAGTCTCGCTCTGCGACATGTAGGCAATCACCTCCTCGAACGAGAACAACATGCCCGCTGTCGAGGTGGCCGCCCGGATTTCGCCGTTCACCTTAACAGTTCCAGCTAAACTAGAAGGATCCCCAATTTCGTCGGGGGTAACGATCCAGGGGCCGATTACATTCGAGCCGTTAAAGCTCTTGCCCTTCGCAGGGCCTAACCCGCCGAGCGTCTCAAGCGCCTGTTGATCCCGCGCCGAGAAATCGTTGAAAATCGTGTAGCCGAAGACGTGGTCCGAGACATCCTCCTCACGAATATTGACGCCCGTCCTTCCCATGACAAGGGCCAGTTCCAGCTCGTAATCCATCAGCCGCGAATATGAGGGCCAGATGATCTCGCTCTCGGGGCCTGCGAGATTAAGATGATTGGTGAAGTAGAACACCGGTATCTGACGATATATATCGGCAAGCTCGGGCAACGGAAGACTCTCAAGATCGAGCCCGTCGGCACGGAAATCGGCGGCTCGGAGCGCCATGATCGTCCGCATCGAGCGCCGAACGTGCATCTCGTGCAACATGCCGTCCCGCATCTGACGCGGCCGGGGTAGCGGCGGCAGCAGACGAATATTGTCTGCTTCGTGGTTGAAGGTTTGCTCCTGTGCATAGCGTTCGAACAGGCGACGGGCGTGATCGAGTCCGATCTTTCCACTGTCTATCAGGGCAAGCATGTCGACAAAATGGCCGGCATTCTCCCCCGCAGCTTGGGCGCCGGACGCGAGATCGAACAGCTTTTTATCGCGATCATGGACAATTGCGATACGGGCCTCTCCCTGAGAGGTCAGAAAACTTGCCAGTTTCACTCTGCGGCCTTTCCGTTCGTGTCGAGGTGGCGGGTAAACCAGGTAAGCGCGGCCTCGCTCGCCGACTTGAATTCCTCTAGATAGGGTGAGAAATGCCCACCCCGGATCAGGGTAAGCTCCTTCGGCGCGAGCGCGCGCTCATAGGCGGCCAGAGCCAGATCCGTCGGGGTCATTCGATCGCGCTCGGCCACGATCATCAGCAGCGGCGTAGGAGAAACCGCAGCGACGAATAAGCCTGGCTCGTACATCCTGGCCGCGCGGACCGAACGCACGGTCATGCTGTTCTCCCATTCAGCACCATCGAGCGGCTGCATATAGAACGCTTGGGCATCTTCGCTACGGTAAGCCGCCGGCATTTGCGACGAGCTATCCACCACAGCCATCCGGGCCAGCGTGCCGGTACGAAAATAGCTTCGATCAGCCTCGATCATGTTATTTTCATAGGCTTCCAGCTGATCGGGAGCGACCCTGCGCAAGCCTTGCTGGATGCCGCTGATCGTCGGCACCTGCGAAACCACCGCCTTAATCCGCCGGTCCGTGGCACCGAGCACCAGCGCATGCCCTCCCGCATAGCTGGTGCCCCAGAGGCCGATCCGCTCCGGATCAACCTCGGGCCGCGCTTCCAGCCAAGAAATGACCATGCGCCAGTCGTCTATCTGACGCCAAGGGTCGATATCACCGCGCTCCGTACCGCCGCTGCTGCCGAAATTGCGATGATCATGCACGACAACGACAAATCCCGCCTGCGCAAAGGCGCGCGCAAAGCCCTGAAGCTGGTGCTCCTTGAGCCCGGCGAAGCCGACCGCCATGGTAATAGCGGGAAACGGCCCGGCACCCTCCTCGGGTAAAAAGAGCCATGCACCAAGTTCGACCCCGTCGCCTGCAGATATCCGCAGTTCAAGATGCTGTGTCATTGTGTGACGCCCTTTCTTATGTCTCCCAAACCCTCGTCGGCGCGTGGCTGCGGACCGACCACCTCTTCAGCGATCGCCGATACCTCGGCCTTCTGGTGCTTTCCGTTCTGGTTGCGCGGTACAGGTTCGGCCCTAATCAACCAAAAATCAGGGATCTTGTAATCGGCGATCCTTGCTCGCAAGTAGGCGCCCAACCCCTCGGATGTGATCTGGCTATCCTCGCTCTGGATGAGAACGAAGGTCTTCTCGCCCAACACCGGGTCGGGAACGCCAATTACTGAACAATCTATGACGGATTCATGCGCCATCAGGGCATTCTCGACTTCGGCACTGAACACCTTGAAACCGCCTCGGTTGATCATGTCCTTGAGCCGGTCGTGGATATAGACCAGCCCATTGGAATCCACCGTCGCGATATCGCCGCTCTTCCAATATCCGTTTTCGAAGGCCGCCCGAGTCGCCTCCGGGTCGTTCCAATAGCCCGGACTGACATTCGGGCCAGCGATCCAGAGTTCACCCGGCACGGCAGAGCCCGCCGGTTCACCATTCTCGTCCACCACGCGGAGATCGCAGCAATGCAAGGAGAACCCGACGCTGTCAGGCGCGAGTCGCGTCAGGCTGCTATCCATCATCGTACAAACGGCAGAAGTCTCGGTCGCCCCATAAGCATTCACCATGCGTAATTGCGGCAACTTTTGCGAAAAGCGCTCGATGACCGCAGGTGGCATGATCGCACCGCCATAGACCCCGTAGATCCAGGCCGAGAGATCGTAGCTCTCGAATTCCTCTTTCATCAGCATGAGCTGATACATGGTTGGCACCATCACCGAGAATTCAATACGCTCGGCCTGCAGCGTCTCGAGCACGCGCGCGGTCTTGAACTCCGGCAGCAACACAAGCGTGCCAGCGGCGGCGAAGGTGGTCGAGATGACCGGGCCGATCCCGGCCACATGCGTGCCCGGCACAGCCAGAAGACTGCGTAGCGGGGCCGTGATCGACAGCGCATAGATATAGTGCAAGCTGGTGTGGATCAGATTGACATTCGTCAAACACGCGCCTTTGGGCTTGCCCGTGGTGCCCGACGTATAAATGATCATCACCGTGTCCTCCTGGGCAAGCGGAGGGAACACGGCCAGCTCACCGCTCGACACCGCGTCGAAGCCGAGCTGATCCGAGCCCGCCTCTGCGGTGAGTATCATTCTGTCGCTCATCGCGGCCGGGAAGCGCTCAGCCCAATTGGGCGCGGTAATGCAGAACCTGGGCTCGCAATTGCCGACAATATAACCCACATCGTCAGGGCCGAGCCGCGTGCCCATCGGGACGAAAATGCCACCTGCCCGAATGGTAGCCAGCATTGCGATAATATATTCTGGTCGATTGTCGAGCATGACCGCGACCCGGTCTCCCACCGCCAAACCGTGCCGGATCAGACCGCTGGCAAAGCTTGTAACCAGGCGGTCCAACTCCACATAACTCAGGCGCGTCGTGCCGCAGACCAGGGCCTCGGCCGCCGGATTGCGCCTTACCGCATCGCGGAACATCGCGTCATAGGTTAGCGGACGCTTGCGGAAGCGCCAGCCGGTCGTGCCATCAGTTCCTGCCTCGGAAACCAGTTCATTGACACCATTCGCCAATTGCCATTTCCGCTCATAGGAGCTGAGAGCCCCCGTCCGCAGCGCGGCAGTGGTACCGAACAAGCCGATCTCGTTCGTCATATTCATCTGATCAATCTTTCAGTTGCGCTGGCCGGCGGCAGGCCCGACGGTACATTGAACCGGCCCGCCATCGACTAGGCACCTTGCCATTATAGGAAACGTCAGGCCGACATAAGCGTGCGGTATTCCTCGCCGCTCATCAACTCGCGGCCAAGACCCAGAGCTATGTCGCGCATCTGCGCGAAAGCGGCCGCATTGCGCGAGATCTTCTCGTCGCTATGTGGCCATTTCCACACCGTGTCCTCCATTCCGACGCGAATATGCAGGCCCAGAAGCAATCCGAGCGTGGCGACATGGGAGCTGGCGCGTCCGCCCGCACAGACGACGATGCGCGCTTCTGGATCCACCTCGCGGATAAGCCGGACCTGTCGCATGAGGCCATCGACCATGCTATTTGGTGTATACATCGGCGTGCAACCGGGCAGCCCACTGACCACGAGCCAGGTCTGCCCTTGCCCCAGCAAACCGCTATCGATCAGCAGGCGTCGCGCATTGTCGATATCGCCATCGGTATAGACTGCAAGCTGCGGTTTCAGTCCGGCATCGAGGATTAGCCGTGTCTTCTCGATAATCACATGGGGCGGCTTCACGAACAGATTGTCGCCCAAGATAATGGCTGTGGTGTTTACCGGAACCGCATCGAGAAGTCCGGTCGAGAGCATCGCGCGCAGATCTGCGCTTTCCTCGTCATTCACCGAGACCAAGCAGGCATCCACCGCGATTCCATTATGCTGTTTGCGGAGATGGCGGATGACTTCGCCGAAGGCCACGGGGTCAAGTACGTTGTAGCCCTGCTCGTCTCGCGCATGCAGGTGAATGATCTGCGCCCCTTCAGCTATACATTCCTCGGCAGATTGAATGATCTCTTCCGGCGTAATGGGTTGGGCAGGGTTCTCGTTGCGGGTGAAGAATGCGCCATTGATAGCCGCCGAAATCGCCACATTTTCATGAGCCTGCCATTTCGGCATCTGCTCGGCGCCCGAAATATTGCTGGTGTCGACGCTCATTACTGCGGGCATTCCATAGGTCCGCCAATACGTATTGAGGTTCTCGCGGTCGACATATTTTTTCACGCGATCCCAATGGATCTTCGAATCATTCACACTCATGATTTCTCCAATTCTTGCTGCTCGCGATGAGCCGATTGACAAACGAATTCTATTACGGGAAATCTCCAAGTAGAGACCCCGCATTTCCCTGAATTTTCCTTGCACCCCGAATGGTGAAGGTGGCAATCATTTCAAACTGAAACATTGACTGCTCCAGTTACTAGACTGTTGCGCATCCTATGCTGGCCGGGTGATCAGGAATCTGGATTGCGGCAGAACCTCGAAATATTCTGCTGGGCCCCCTCCCCGCATAACGGTCTTGGATGCTCCGGTTTGATAGATGCCGTCCAGCAACATGTCCTGCCGGATATGAACGCCGATCACCTCACCTAAGACGAGCCAGGTCTCGAGCGGCTTGCTCGCTATGTCTGCGAGTTGCACGATCTGGGCGACTCTGCATTCGAAGCTCACCGGACTTTCGGCCACTCGGGGCGGTCGGATGAGCCGTGAGGGCGCCTTGGTCACGCCCGAATGCTCGAACTCGTCCACGGCGCGGGGAAAAGTGGCTGAGCTTGCGCTCACCGCTTCTGCGAGCGGTCTCACCGCCAGGTTCCAGCAGAATTCCCCAGTCTGCAACACATTTTCGAGCGTGTGCTTCATACCGATGCTGGAGAAGCCGATGATCGGGGGCACATAATTGAATACGTTGAAGAAGCTATAGGGTGCCAGATTGGCGCCACCCGCCTCGTCCACAGTCGAGATCCAGCCAATTGGGCGTGGGCCAACAATGGCGTTAAGCGGATCATAGCGTAGACCATGGCCATCTACCGGCTGATAGAAATGCCAATCATGCTCGGGTTCAGACACGATTTTCCTCCCCAAATGCCGGCTCAGTTTCGGCAACGGGATAAGTACCGTCGATCCGATCAGCCAACGGGGTATAAATATGACATCGCACAAGATGGCCGGGACGCCCCTCGTTCAACTCGGGCGCGATGCGGCTGCAAAGCTCGGTGGCGTACAGGCAGCGCGGAGCAAAGCGACAGGCCTTCGGAATGTTCAGAGGTGAAGGCACCTCGCCTTTGAGCTCGACGCGCTGACGAGCGCCGTCGAAATCCATGCGCGGGATCGCTGCAACCAGTTGCTGCGTATAGGGATGCAGCGGCGTTGTCAGCACCGTGCCCGCAGGCGCCTGTTCGACAATCACGCCGAGATACATCACGGCGACCTCATCACAGATATAGCCCACGGTCGCGATGTCATGCGAGATGTACAGGATCGATAGGCCGAGCCTTTGAGAAAGCTCCTCAAGCAGTTCCAGCACGCTGGCCTGGATCGAGACGTCGAGCATCGAGACCGGTTCGTCAGCGACGATGAAATTCGGCTCGAGCACCAATGCGCGCGCGATGGCAATCCGCTGTCGCTGACCTCCGGACAGGTCACTGGGATAGCGATCCATATAATCTTCAGCGGGCATATGGACGAGTTCGAGAGCTTTTCGAACCTGCGTAGCCCGCTCAGCCGCATCGCCCCTGCCATGGATCAACAGCGGCTCCTCAACGATTTTTCCCACGGTTAGGCGTGGATTGATCGAGCTGTAAGGGTCCTGAAAGATGATCTGACTGCGGGCGCGATAGGCTTTGAGCACACGCCCCTTTGCATGAGTCACATTCTCGCCGTCGAAGAGTATCTCGCCCGAACTCGGCTCGTGCATACGCACGAGGGTCATTCCCAGGGTAGATTTTCCGCAACCACTTTCGCCAACAAGGCCGACGATCCTGCGCCTGTCGATCTTCAAATCGACGCCGTCGAGCGCACGCACGATCGGCAGCTCTTTTCCTGCCAGCGCCTCGAACACCCCGCCACCAAGCCTGAAATGGGTCTTCAATGCCTGAGCCGCGATGAGCGGCTCGGTCTCATCATGAGGGGTCATGCGTGTCTCTCCATGTTCTTCCAAGTGGAGGCTTGGGCCGCGCGCTGGCGGAACTCGACCGCCAATTGCGGATAATGACAGGCCGCGACATGTGCCTCGCTGCCCTGAAGCTGTGGTGCCTCGTTGCGGCAGAGTTCGGTGGCAAACGGACAACGGGAGGCGAAGCGGCACCCCTTAGGCGGAGCGAGCAGATTTGGCACGCGCCCCGCGATCCAGATCAGCGGCCGCTTCTCTTCCCCGTCCTTGGGCAACATCGGAAAGGCGTTGCGCAGGCCCATTGTGTATGGATGCAGCGGCGCAGTCAGCACGTCGCGCACCGGGCCACGCTCGACAATGGTTCCGGCATACATCACCGCCACATCGTTGCAGGTTTCAGCCACAACCGCGATGTCATGCGTAACGAGAACCATCGAGCGATGCAGGCGCTTCTGCAGCGCCTTGATCCGTCCCATGATCTGGTCCTGCATGATCGGATCCAACGCCGTGGTGGGCTCATCGGCCAGCAGGAGCCCTGCATTGAGGCTCATCGCCATGGCGATGACCGCGCGCTGTCGCATGCCACCCGAAAACTGGTGCGGAAATTCGTGCAATCTTGCGGCAGGCAAGCCGACAAGCGCGAACATCTCCTCGGCGCGTTTCCACGCAACACCCCGCGTCACCGGCATGTGAGTGCGGATCGATTCTACGATCTGATCTCCAATGGTGTAAACTGGATCGAGAGAGTTCATTGCGCTTTGAGTGACGAGGGCAATGCTCGACCACCGGAGCCGATTAAGAGATGCCTTATCGAGTGCCAACAGATCGATGTCGTCGAGCAGAACACGACCGCCGACTTCTGTGCCCTCGGGCAGAAGACGCATCAACGCCTTGACGACCGTGCTCTTGCCGCATCCGCTCTCACCAACAAGACCGAGCGTCCGCGCCGGATCGACCGAGAAAGATATCTTGTCGAGAGCATAGAACGGACCGCGTGCCGTACGGTAGGCCACGCTGAGGTTTTCGACATTCAGTCGTACGGCGTGCTTGCTCTCGAGACTGGCGTTCAGATCAGATACCTTACTCATCCTCACAACCTCCTCAGCCGGGGATTGGTCTGCTCCTCATAGGCCCGTCCGATGAGGTAAAGCGCTGAAACCAGGAAAATGAGTGCGATGGAAGGTGGAACAACCCACCACCAGGCTGTCCGCAGGTTGCCGCTGGTGAAGGCCGTGTTCAGCATCTGGCCCCAGCTAACCACGGTTGGATCCCCGAGACCGATAAAGGCGAGACTGGCTTCGGTTAGAATGGCGAAGGCGACCGACATGGTGATCCATAGAACGATGATACGGAAGATGTTGGGCAGGATGTGCCAGAAGATGACGTGCAGATCCGAAGCGCCGGCG
Source organism: Devosia sp. A369 (assembly GCF_054489345.1). Taxonomy (NCBI): domain Bacteria; kingdom Pseudomonadati; phylum Pseudomonadota; class Alphaproteobacteria; order Hyphomicrobiales; family Devosiaceae; genus Devosia; species Devosia sp. A369. The sequence goes on from NZ_JBTMWV010000003.1 coordinate 83,670, forward strand.
GCCTGTGCCCACTTGACATAAACCCTTTCGCGCTCGGTCAGCACCGCCGAGCGGATAATCCTCGCCCCATTGCGCCAAAACAGCAGCGTGATCACGAGGATGATGTTGTCGACGCTTGGCCCGAGCATGGCCACGGCAACAATGGCGAAAGGCAGGGTAGGTATAGAGAGAACCACATCGGTGATGCGCATGAGCACATCGTCGATCCACCCACCAAAATAGCCGGCGACGACACCAACGATCGTCGAGATCACGCTAACGGCAAGCGCAGCAACAAGACCGATGCGCAGCGCAATTCCACAGCCATGCAGCATCTGCGACAGCACATCCATCCCGTATCCGGTGGTGCCGAACCAATGGTCGGCAGATGGAGGCTCAAGGCGCCGGAGCCTCCCCGCTTCCGATAGCGAGACCTCAAAGGGCCCGTAAGGTGCCAGCCAGGGGCCGAAGATTGCAAGCAGTACAAAGATCGCGAAGATAACCAGTCCAACCGCCGCGAAGCGGTCGCGCCAAAGCAGCACGAGCGAAGTGCGGAGCGCGGAGAAGGTCGGCCTGCGCTGCGTGGCAATATGCGCACCAGATTTCTGCATGGTGACGTCTCTCATTTGTAAACTACCCGCGGATCCAGCTTGCCATAGGTCAGGTCAGCCAGCAGGTTTGCGAGGACGATCATGACGGCCATGAGGAAGAAGGCTGCTTGCGCCACGGGATAATCCTGCCGCATCACCGACATGACCAGTTCCCGTCCTACGCCCGGCCAGGCAAAGACGATCTCGATGACAACAATGCCGGCGACCGTTTCGGCCAATGCGGGAAACAACCAGGTGATCAGCGGTAACATGGAGTTGCGCGCGGCATGCCAGGCAACCCTCCGGTCGGGAACCCCCTTGGCGCGAACCAGCTCGATGTAGTCCTCGGTACGATTCTCGACAACGCCGCTGCGCATCAGCAGCAGATTCTCGGGAATGAAGAAGATGGTCACCGCGACTAGTGGCAGAACCAGATGGTGCAGAAAATCGAGGGTCAGATAACGTTGCGCACCCACAGCGTCAGCCGGGTCTCCCATGCCGAAGCCTGGGAACCAACCCAGCCCGCTGGAAAACACTGCCAATAGCAGGATGCCAATCACGAATCCCGGCATGCCGCGGATGACCGTCGCCACCAGCATTCCGGCTTGTTCAATTCGGCCGCCCCGGCGGGACCAGCCGATTAGCACGCCGAGCCCACCACCGATCACCGCCCCCAGCAGAAGACCTGGAATCGCGATCCAGAGCGTATTGACGATAGCTGGCCAGAGCACATCCCAGACCGGGCGGCGATAGAAGAAGGAGGTGCCGAAATCGCCGCTCATGATGCTAAGCATGTAACGAACATATTGTTCAAACAACGATCCCGACAGACCCCAGCGTTCGAGGAGGGCCTGACGGGCCTCCTCGCTCATTCCTGCTTCGACGAACATCGTCGTGGGGTCCGCCGGCATAACTCGGAACATGAAGAACATGATCGTCGTGACCGCGAACACCACAAGGGCGGACTGGAGAAGACGACGGAAGATATAACCGCGCATCTGTGTTTCCTGTTATGAGGTGTGTCTGCTGACCCCGATGGGACGATTAGTTCGGATAGTGCAGACGCCCCTGGTCGTCCCATCCGTAGCCAGCCTTGCGCAGCGTCTCGCGAGCGGCCTCGATATCGAACAGAACCGGTTCGAGATCGTCATTGTACCAGCGCTCGAGTTGGCGCGGCACGTTGGTCTCGCCGGCTATGGCGGCAAAACCCAGCCAGGCTTCGATAGCGACGCGCTGTTTGTTGGTGGCCTGGCGAAGCGCCTCACGGAAGGCCAGGTCGGTGAATGGTGCCTTCTCGTTGTTGACCCAGGTCAGCAGGGCAGCATGCGATGGAGTCTCCATGAAGCTCAGATGACTTTCCTGATTGGCCAGGTCACTCATCGAGGCCACTGGCAGCACCGTTGTCGCGATATCGCCGGTGCCCGCGATCATCGCCTCGCGGATCGAGTCTGCCTGGCCCAGGGTAAGCCTGCGGATGCCATCATATTCGGGCGCATGGAAATGCTCCGGGTTGGCGTCGAGCTCGTGTAGCTCGTTCATCCGCCAGGTGCGGAACTTGAAAGGCCCGCTGCCGATCACCACACCATCGCCTATCACGTCCCGATCAATCCAATCGCCCTCGTAGTCGCTCCAGAGATGCTCGGGCAGAATGAAGAGATAGGTCAGAATCGTAGCAGCAAAGGAAGCATCTGCCGTCTTCAGCTGGATGTCGAAGGTCAGGTCATCGATCTGCTCAGCGCCCGAGATGTTCACGATCCGTGAAGACATCGCATAGGGCTGGATTTCGACGATACGGTTTATGGTGAAGACGGCATCATGTGCAGTTACCTGCTCGCCGTCATGGAACGTCATTCCCTCACGCAGGGTGATGCGCACGGTAGTGTCGTCAATGCTCTCCCAATTCGTCGCGGCCCAGGGAACGGTCTCGCCGTCAGCATCGTTTTTGGCGAATGTGTCGAAGATGAAGCGCAGCCAGCCGGGCGCGCTTTCCTCTGCCAGCGGGTTGTAGGTACTCACGTCCTCAAAATATGCCCAATCGACCACCCGGTCCTCAGTGAGCGGGCGCATGGAGAGCCACGGGTCGATCAATCCCTCATGTGCGGCGATCGGTGCTGGGTTGGTAACGTTTTCCCATTTGTCGCTGTTCCATACGATGCCATCGATCGTATTGGTAACCTGCCACCAGGGCGCGGCCTCATAGAAGCGCTCCTGCAGGTCGTGGACCAGTTCAAGTCGCTTGGTATCGTCGAGCACGGCACGCTGTTCGGCTGCCAACGTGGAATATTCCTCGTCGCACCACTTGGCGCCGTTGCGGCGCTGGCCGCAGGCGTTCAGGTCGAATACCCAATAGGCGGGATCGACCCGATCTGGGTCGGCCCCTACGGCAAAGACGCCAATATCCTCCAGACCACCGCCCGCGATATAGGTCGAGACAAAGGTGCTGAACTGCACCGGCTGAAGCTGGAACTGCAGCCCAAGCTTGGCCCATTCTTCCGTTAGTATCCGCGCCGACTGCTCATAGACCGGCCCCATATCGGCAGCGTAATAGACAACCTTCAAGGGAGGAACTATTTCTCCCAAACCATCCTGGGCGAATGCCGCCGCTGCTGATAAAATGGAAGTCGTCGCGATTATCGCGCAGGACGTGCGCAAAGTATAACCTATCTTCATTTATCCCTCCCTTGTGCGTTCATCGACGCAAACAATTTATCGCGGGGGAGCCTCATCAGATCTTTTTAGATCTTTTCCGAGGCATTTCCCGAAGAAGCCGCTGACGTGAAGCATAGGCAGATCCAGGAGAGGGAGTAGCAGTAAAAACACGGCACAAAGGGAATGAGAAGGAGAGCTGAAAAAAGCGATTGAGAATCGGATTTAGGGTTCGATGCAGAGGCGGCATTCGCATGATAGAAAGCCGGTTCCCACCTTTTCGCACCTTGCTCTAGCTTCACTGGCCTCCATGTCCCGCCGTCTCTGCGCCCATTCGGCAGCTTCGCCGGGGTCATCCTCCAGAACGGCCCTGATCGTGTGGTACAACTCCCCAGCGAGAGCAGTGATCTGCCTCAGCGTCCGCCGGACCGGCCCCTGCTCGAAGGTGAGCCAGACACGATCAAATTCATCCTGGGCCTCTTTTGCCAATCGCTTCGTCTCGGCGGGGGCTCTTGGTCCGCAGCGAGACCTTGAGGTCAGCGCCAAGGGTCATTGATGATGGCAGTCCGTCAATCGTAACTGTGACCGCCTTGCCCTTCGCAACCGTCAAAAAATCGCGCAGGAACGCGCTGGCGATACCAGTAAATGCCGGTTGTCGGATGCTTGTATGGAGAAGGCATGGAAAGGACCATGTGGACTACCCCTGTGTATGAACAGCGGCAAACGAAAGTCCAGCAAATCCAGATTGTTCAGGTCCATCAAGGAGATGGATTGGTGCGCCCGAAGAGATTCGAACACGCCGCAAAACAAAGCTTCTGATCAGCTCCGGTTCTCGTTGCGAGCCAAGCCTGCGAGAAAAGTCCACCCAATCGCCTGAATGATTTCGTTGAGGCGATGGATATCGACGGGCCGCGGCTCTTTCTTGGTGCCGTAGCCCTTGGTGGCGCCGGTTTCGGCATGACCGAGCAGCTGCTTCTTTTCATCCTCGGTAGCGCCGACGCTCGCCGTCGCATCCTTAAAACTATGCCGAAACGAATACAGGGTCTTCTGCGGATCACCGATCTTGAGCTCGTTGCGGGCAAAGTCCGCCCAGAAAGAAGAAACCTGCTGGGACACCGCGTCAATGTCGCGATGTTTGTCCTCCACCGGCCGCCACAGGGTGGTCCAGCCCTTGGCGCTGGCCGTGTCTACAAGTTCGGTGAGGCCGAGACCGCTGAGCTCGTTACGGATCGGCAGCCAGCGCCGGCGCGCCACGGTTTTGGTATGGCGTCCACCGCTGGTGGTCACGACAAAACACAGAATATCGGTGCCGGGATAGCAACGGACGGTGTCCGGCCCCAATTGCAGGATTTCACTGGAAATCATGCCATGCAGACAGGAGATCAGGGGCAGCCAGAATGGCAGCCCGTCCAGGGCGGTGGCCGTCGCTAGGATCTGGCGCTCCGTGAACAGCGGATGGCCGAAGATCGTTTGCAGATCCTGGCTGGAATAGGGCTCGCGGGCATCTTCACCATCCGGCACCGTCAGGCGAATGTCGCCGCGGATGGCATCATCAATCCAGCCCTTGTTGGCAGCCGTCTTCACCAGCGTGGTGATGTAGCCGGTGCGCTTGTTGACCGAGGCGGTGGCGTAGCGGCCACTGTCATACATCTGGTCGCGAAAGGCGATGATATGCCGGCGCTGCACCAGGCCGACATCGCTAACCCCAGCCTGGGTCTGGAACAGGCCGATGGTCTTATCCATGTCGTCCAATTGCTTGTTGGTCGCCGGCTTGTTGGTTCGGATGCGTTCGGCAGCATAAGCGGCCCGGCAATCGACCAGGGACTTGCCGGCCACCGCCTGCCGGGCGTTGGCCGAGCCCATAATCCGAGCCACCTGCGCGTCGGTGTTGCTGGCAATCTCGGCCCGCCACGGGCCAGCCACCGTATCGGGATGGGCATGCTGCACATTCTGACCGAGGCGAAAGCGCAGCGCCACATCCAGAAACATGATTTCTGCGGCCAGGGCGGCGGCCATGAAACGGGCAAAATACGGGTTGGCCTGCGACACTGGCGCCCCGAGCCGGCGCACGATCGACTGCACGAAGGCGCCGCGCTCGGTGGCATACTCGCCGACGGTCATCTCCTTGAGCCGGTTGTCGTGCTGGATCAGGGCCGGCGCATCAGGATAGGCCAGACTGAGATCGACCGGCCGCCCGGGCTTGCCCGCGACCGCATGGCCCTTGCGGCCCATGATCAGCCCTTTGAGGTCATCTTCGATCAGCGTCGCCGTGAACCAGACGGCCAGTTGTTCCCAATCCGGCCAGGTCCAGCTGTCGACATGAATGATCCCAATGGCAAAGCTCTTGTCGCGGCGCAGGGCGGCGAACTGGGCGTCGAGTTCGGTGGTGATCCGCGCCGCCGCGGCATATGCTTCCGACGCACTGGCAGTGGCCAGGGTACGTTGAATGCGCTGGATGGGATAAGCGTGCGCCAGATCACCGGGGATCCGGCGGACATATTGCAGCACCGTGCCGCGGCGCACGACGTAGGGCGGGAGTTTCATTGCGTCATCCATGTTATGCACTATGGTGGACAGATGCGCCTGTTACAAGCGCAGCTGCGGCACGCAAAACATTGATGATGACGATGAATAGGCCGGGCAAAAGAATGAAGAAAATATAGCGATATCAGTTGTTTGGCGCAATATGGCGTTGGCCATGTGATGCATTTCGACAGCTGGGTCTCGACCTATTTCTCTGCTTCTGCCTTGTCATGCTGTCTCCCCTTGAGGGAGAGGGACAGACCTGACGCGTTCAGCGGAAGGTCAGGGTGAGGGGTCCTGCGCGTGCCCATGCTTCAATGCTCGCGGGACCAACCCCTCATCCGCCCTCGGGCACCTTCTCCCTCAAGGGGAGAAGGGAAGAAAACCCCTACTCCGCCAATGCAAATTCCAGCAGCAAGGTCCGCTGCCAGTCGTTGAAATTATTGTCCGAGCCGATGAGGATGCGCAGCTCGCCATCCGGCGCCGTATGGACCGCCAGCGATTCCATGTTGTCGATGGAGCCGCCGCTGGCCGAGAGCAGCAATTCGCCGACCATCAGATTGCCCGGCCGCACCTCGGCCGCCGGGACGCGGCGCAGATTCATCACAAAGCTCAGCATAGCCACGCCGCGCTCCAGCACCAGCAGATCGCCATTGGGCAGGAAGGCGCATTCGGTGGGATTGACCACCGGGCTGTTGGTATAGGTGATCGGCCCCTTGTCATTCTGCCCCAGCAGCCAGCCCTGATGATTGCCGGCTGCGTCGAGATGTTCCTCGGTCAGCAGCAGGGTCGAGCCGGCAATCGGCGAGGCCGGTGGCGCGATGCAGAGGGTTTCCAGCGATTCATTGGTGCGCAGGTCGGTGAGCCAATCGGGAATCGCCACTTCGCGCGCCGCGCCGCCTGGGCGGCCATCGGTCAGCGCATAATCGGCCACCCGCGTCAGATGCTCGAAGCCCACCCGCACCGCCACCGGCTCGCCATCGCGATAGACGGTGTCGACGCTTTCGGCATCGCGCGCATATTGGCGCGGCAGCACATCGCCCCTGGAATTGCGCATCGGCTCGATGGTGATGCCGATCAGGCTGAGCAGCCGCCCGGCATCGTCATAGGCCAGATGCCCGCTGACGAAATTGCCGCGATCGCTGACAAACACCACCTGCTGGTCCGGCCCGGTCATGGCGAGACCCGAGAGGCCCCCAAACGTATCGTCCTGGCTGACCAGGGCGATGCCGCCACGAAACACCAGCTGGTCGACCTGCTGGTCGATACCGGCATCCTTGAACTGGGTAATCGGGCTGGCGCTGACGCTCACCTCGACGGCCGCGGCGGGCAACACACTGCCCGCCAGCACCGCCGCAAGGATGGCGGCGCCGAGCCGGGTCATCCCCGGCTCCGCCGGCGCGTCTGGGCCGGCATTTCTTCATCGAACAGGGCGGCCAGCTCGTCGGTCAGCGCCCCGGCCAGTTCCTCGGCATCGAGCAGGGTCACGGCGCGCTTGTAGTAGCGCGTCACGTCATGGCCAATGCCCACGGCCACCAGCTGGATCGGCGAGCGGGTTTCGATATCTTCGATCACCTGGCGCAGATGGGCTTCCAGATAATTGCCGGCATTGACCGACTGCGTGCTGTCATCGACCGGCGCGCCATCGGAAATCACCATCAGGATGCGACGGGCTTCGGGACGGGCCATCAGGCGCTTGCGCGCCCATTCGAGCGCCTCGCCATCGATATTTTCCTTGAGCAGCCCCTCGCGCATCATCAGCCCGAGATTGCGCCGCGCATGGCGCCACGGCTCCTCAGCGGCCTTGTAGATGATGTGGCGCACATCATTGACGCGACCCGGATTGGCCGGGCGACCGGCTTCGAGCCAGGCTTCGCGGCTCTTGCCGCCCTTCCAGGCGCGGGTGGTAAAGCCCAGGATTTCCACCTTGACGCCGCAACGCTCCAGCGTGCGGGCGAGAATATCGCCGCAGATCGCCGCAATGGTAATCGGGCGGCCGCGCATCGAGCCGGAATTGTCGATCAGCAGCGTCACCACGGTGTCGCGGAAATCGGTGTCGTTCTCGACCTTGAAGCTGAGCGCCTGCATCGGATCGGTGACCACGCGGGTCAACCGCGCCGTATCGAGCAGCCCCTCTTCGAGGTCGAACTGCCAGCTGCGGTTCTGCTTGGCCATCAGCCGGCGCTGCAGCTTGTTGGCCAGCCGCGCTACTGCGCCGGCCAGGTTCTCCAGCTGCTTGTCGAGGAGGCTCCGCAGCTGATCGAGCTCGTCGGGCGGGCACAGATCGGCGGCCTTGACGATCTCGTCGAACTTGTTGGTGAACACCTTGTAGTTGAACTGGTTGGACAGGCGCTCGCCGCCATCCTTGGCGGGCGGCGGCATCGGCGCGTCTTCGCCGGCTTCGGCGGCCGCGTCCTCGTCGGTATCGGCCATGTCCGATTCCATGCCGTCGACATCGCCGGTTTCGTCGCTGTCGCCGGCCTGCTCGTCCTGCTCGCTGTCCTGGCTGTCATTCTCGCCTTCGCCCTGCTCGGGCGACTGCTCGGAATTATCGCCGCCTTCGGGCTCGGAATCGTCGTTCTCGTCGTCGTCGGACGCGTCGGGGTCTTCCAGCTCGCTTTCGGGCACCAGATTGAGGTCGCGCAGCAGGGCCTTGGCCGCCTTGGAGAAGGCGTCCTGATTTTCGTAGAGGCCGAGCAAATCATCGAGCGACTTGCCGCCCTTGTCCTCGATCTCCTTGCGCCACAGCTCGACCAGCGCATGCCCCGAGGGCGGCACCGGCACGCCGGCGAGCTTCTCGCGCAGCAGCAGGCCTAGGGCCTCGGCGATAGGCGCATCGCCCTTGTCGCTGATTTCGGCAAAATTGGCGCGGAACAGCCGGTCTTCCAGCATCTCGCCGATATTGCCGACCATGCCCGGCATGCGCACGCAGCCCAGCGCCTCGACACGGGCCTGCTCCAGCGCGTCGAAGGCGGCGCGGGCGATGGGGTCCATCGGCGCGCGCTTGCGGTGGGCTTCGGGGTCGTGGCTGGCCAGACGCATCGCCATGGCGTCGCCCTGCCCGCGGGCAATGGCGATATCGCGGCGCGTCGGCAGGCGCGGCAGATTGGCCAGCCGCGCCTTGTCCGAGGTCAGCAGCGGCCGGTCGGCGGTGAAGGTGACTTCCAAATCGGGCTGGCCACCAATGGCGCGCACCGTCGCGCCCATGGCTGATTTGAACAGCTGGGTCTGGTCGGGCTTATTGGCTTTGCTGCGCGGTGGAGTGGCCATTCTACGTCAGTTCCCGAACGCCCCTCACCCCAACCCTCTCCCCAAAGGGGCGAGGGGGCGCATCGGAGCTTGGAGGGCCACCGCGTTCCCTTCGCCCCGTCGGGGAGAAGGTGGCCCGCAGGGCCGGATGAGGGGCCTCCCGGTCAATCCGGAAGGCGTGGTGTCAGGCCGTGATGGCCAGATTGGCCGAGCTTTCCGGCAGATCTTCGCCAAACACGCGCTGGTAGAACTCGGCCACCACGGGGCGCTCAAGCTCGTCGCATTTGTTGAGGAAGGTCAGGCGGAAGGCAAAACCGATATCGCCGCCGAAAATCTGGGTGTTTTCGGCCCAGGTGATCACGGTCCGCGGGCTCATCACCGTCGACAGATCGCCATTGATGAAGGCCGAGCGCGTCAGATCGGCCAGCCGCACCATGTTGGACACGATTTTCCGGCCCTTCTCGGTCTCGGCATAGGCCTTGTTCTTGGCCAGCACGATGCCGACTTCCTTGTCGTGCGGCAGGTAATTCAGCGTGGTGACCAGGCTCCAGCGGTCCATCTGACCCTGGTTGATCTGCTGGGTGCCGTGATAGAGGCCCGAAGTATCGCCCAGACCAATGGTGTTGGTGGTCGAGAACAGGCGGAACGCCGGATGCGGCACGATCACGCGGTTCTGATCGAGCAGGGTCAACCGACCCGCCACTTCGAGCACGCGCTGGATCACGAACATCACGTCGGGACGACCGGCGTCATATTCGTCGAACACCAGAGCGACATTGTTCTGCACCGCCCAGGGCAAAATACCGTCGCGGAATTCGGTGATCTGCTTGCCATCCTTGAGCACGATCGCGTCCTTGCCGACGAGATCGATACGGGAGACGTGGCTGTCGAGATTGACGCGGACCAGCGGCCAGTTGAGGCGCGCCGCGACCTGCTCGATATGGGTCGACTTGCCGGTGCCGTGATAGCCCTGCACCATGACGCGGCGATTATGCTGAAAGCCTGCCAGGATCGCCAGCGTGGTGTTGCGGTCGAACAGATAGTCCGGGTCCAGCGGCGGCACGTGGCTATTGGCTTCCTTGTAGCCCATCACCTTCATGTCCGTATCAATACCGAACAGCTCCCGGGCCGAAAATTCGGTATCGGGCAGATTGGTGTACTCAGTCATGGGCATTGCTCTTGGCGGAAGGATCGAGGCGGGCGGGAATAAAAGTCGCGGGCTCTATAGCAGCATTGTGACGGTGGCGGTAGCCATTCACACGGCAAGACTACTTGAGCACGAAGCCGGTTTTCTTCAGATGGCTATAGGCGGCGATGATGGTGCGCAGCCGCTCTTCGCTGGCCTTGTCGCCACCATTGGCGTCGGGATGGTGGATTTTGACCAGCGTCTTGTAGGCGCGCTTGATCTCGTCCGATTTGGCCTGACCCACGAGGCCCAGCGTTTCCAACGCCCGCCGATCCTGCTCATGCAGGGTGCGGACGCGCTCGGAAGCCGGCTTCTGCGACTGGCGGTGGCGATATTTGGCAAACACGCCAAACGGATCGCCATAGCGGTCGCCGGGACGCATCCCGGCGGTGGCCGCAGCGCGGGCGCCGCGCACGCCGGGATTGCCGGTGGCGAAGCTGGAGCGCGACTCGGCCTTGGGCGGGGCATGCAGCGCCTCGTCCAATTCCTCTTTTTCCATGCCGGCGAAGAAATTGAACGCCGTATTGTAGTGGCGCACATGCTCCAGGCAGAAATGGTGATACTCGCCTGCGTTACGACTGCCCTTGGGGGCGCGATAATTGCCTGCCGCCTCGCAGCCTTCCCATTCACAGACGTGCTCGATCGGCGCGGGCTTTTCTTCCCGGCGCGGCTTGATGCGAATGGTGTCGAAGATCTTGGATTGCAGTTTCATTGCGCCTAGTTAAGTGCCTGAACCAATTAGAGAGCCCGCCGTAATGTCCCTTACCGACACCATGACCGCCAAGCTCACCAGCGAATTTGCCCCCGCTTTCCTCGCTGTGATCGATGAATCGAACCAGCATTTCGGACACGCCGGGTGGCGCGAGGGTGGTGAAACCCATTTTCGTGTCAGAATCGCGACCTGTCATTTTGACGGGCTCAGCCGCGTGGCGCAACACCGAGCTGTCATGGACGTGCTGGACGCCGAACTCAAGGGCCGGGTGCATGCCCTGGCCATCGATGTACTGCCGGTCGGAGGACCGTATTGAGGCAATCGAGCGGGGCTAGCCCCGCATATCCTCGATAAACGCGGCAACCGCCGCCGGATCGACATTCTTTTCGATAAACGCCTGCCCGATGCCGCGGGTCAGAATAAAAGTCAGGGCCCCGCGCGAGACTTTCTTGTCCTGCGCGATGGCCGCCATCAAGGTTTCGGTGGACCCCAGCGTGCCGGGGATGTCGGCCAATATGGTGGGAAGCCCGGCTTTTTGCAAATGCGCCACGATCCGCCCGGTATCCTGGCTCGGCGCCAGGCCCAGTTTCGCCGAAAAACCATGCGCCAGCGCCATGCCGATAGCGACGCCTTCGCCATGCAGCAGCCGGTCGGAATAGCCGGTGTCTTTTTCCAGCGCGTGGCCGAACGTGTGGCCGAGATTGAGCAGGGCCCGGACGCCGAGCTCCTTTTCGTCCTCGATCACCACCCGCGCCTTGTGGGCGCAGCAGCGGGCAATGGCCTCGCCGCGCGCCGGACCACCGGCGAAAATCTCGGCCTGGTTGGCTTCCAGCCAGAAGAAAAACTCTTCGTCGTCGATCAGCCCGTATTTGACCACCTCGGCATAGCCGGCGGCAAACTGGCGCGGGCTCAGCGTATCCAGCGTCGACAGATCCGCCAGCACCAGCTTGGGCTGATGGAAGGCGCCGATCAAATTTTTGCCATGCGGCGAGTTGATCCCGGTTTTGCCGCCCACCGACGAATCGACCTGCGCCAGCAGCGAGGTCGGCATCTGCACGAAATCCATGCCGCGCCGTGCAATGGAGGCGGCAAAGCCGGCCAGATCGCCGATCACCCCGCCGCCCAGAGCGATAATCAGATCGCCGCGCTCCAGCCGCGCCGCCAGAATCCCTTCGACCGCCTCGCCCAGCAGCGTCCAGGACTTGGTTGATTCGCCGGCCGGCAGCACGATTTCGGTGTGCCCGAGCCCGGCCGCATCGAGCGAGGCCAACAGCCGCGGCAATTGCGCCTCAGCGACATTGGTGTCGGTGATGATGCCGTAGCGGCAGCCGGGAAAGCGCTCGGCCAGAATCGCCCCGGCGTCGTCGAGCAGGTGATCGCCGATCAGAATGTCATAGGCCCGCTCGCCGAGAGCGACGTGAACGGTGTGGGAAATTGCGGGCATCAGCGGTGCTCCTGGCGTTTGAGATAGGCGAGCACGGCATCGACCACGTCGCTGGCGACCACATCCTGCGGCACGTCGCGAGAGACCACGGTGACGTCGGCCTCGGCATAGATCGGGTAGCGCTCCTCGATCAGCTTTTCCAGCGTGGCGCGCGGATTGGCGGTCTTGAGCAAGGGGCGATTGCTGCGGCGCGACACCCGCTCGAACAGGATATCGATCTCGGCCTTGAGCCAGACCGAAATCGCCCCGGCCTTGATCAGCGCCCTGGTTTCTTCATTGACGAACGCCCCGCCCCCGGTGGCCAGCACCACGCCGCCATCCTTGAGCACCCGGGCGATGACGCGGGTTTCCCCGGCACGGAATTCGGGCTCGCCGCGCTGCGCGAAGATTTCGGGAATCGTCATCTGCGCCGCTTTTTCGATCTCTTCATCGCTGTCGAGAAACTGGCGGTTGATGCGGGCGGCCAAGCGCCGGCCCACCGTGGTCTTGCCGGCGCCCATCATGCCAACCAGCACCAAGGGCGTGCCGGCAAGGCGCTGGGACAGGCGTTCGGCGCGGGCGTGCCGCGATGCCGCGTCGGGTCGGTTCAACGAAAGGCTCCCTGATACTGGGGGGCTATCAAGCCGCCCGCACCCGCCCTGTCAAGAACTTGCGAGCCAAACCCGACGCAAACCGTTAGCCTTACGGAAACGAAAGCATTTACGCGCAAGCTTCAAACAAATCTGTCAGCCGGACTGCTCATGCCCACTTTGATCCGCCTCATCATCACGCTGCTGTTCCTGGCCGGCCTGGTCTATGCCGGCATGATCGCCCTGATCGCCTTTGTCGAACCGACGCCCAAGGAAGTGACCATCCGCATCCCGGCCCGTGACCTGCTCTCGGGCGGCCAGCCGGCCCTGCCGGGCACCGCAGCGCCCGCCGAGGAGCCTGCAACAGCGCCGGCCACCCCATGACCCAGGCTGGCGGCCATCTGGTCGACGCGTTTCTCGAAATGATGAGCGCCGAACGCGGCGCGGCCAAAAACACCATCGCCGCCTATCGCCGCGACCTGGCCGACTATGCCGGCTATGTCACCGGCAGGCAGCATAATCTGCTGACCACGGACCGCGACACCGTCAACGCCTATCTCGACCGGCTCAAGCATGACGGGCTCTCCGCCTCGTCCTCGGCGCGCCGGCTGTCGGCGATCCGCCAATTCCACAAGTTTTTATGCGCCGATGGCATCAGGGGCGATGATCCGACCCGCATCGTCGCCAGCCCCAAAAGCCGGCGGGCGCTGCCCAAAGTGCTGTCCATCGCCGAGGTCGACCTGTTGCTGAGCACGGCGGAAGCCGAGGCCAATGCCGAAGCTACCCCGCCCAAAGCGGCGGCGGCGCTGCGGCTCTATGTGCTGCTCGAACTGCTCTATGCCACCGGCCTGCGGGTCAGCGAGCTGGTCAGCCTGCGCCGCTCGGCGGTGATGCGCGACACCAGCTATCTCACCGTAATCGGCAAGGGCAGCAAGGAGCGCGTGGTGCCGCTCAATGACCGTGCCCGCGACGCCATCAAGACCTATGTGGCAACGCTGGAGCCCGGCTCCCCTTTCCTGTTTCCCGCCAGCGGCGCCGATGGCTATCTCACCCGGCAGGTCTTTGCCCGCGACCTCAAGGAACTGGCGGCGCGCGCCAGCATCAGTTCGGCCCGGGTGGCGCCGCATGTGCTGCGCCATGCCTTTGCCAGCCATTTGCTGGCCGGCGGCGCCGATCTGCGCGTGGTGCAGATGCTGCTCGGCCACGCCGATATTTCCACCACGCAGATCTATACCCATGTGCTGGACGAAAAACTGCGCACCCTGGTCGAAACCCATCACCCGCTGGCGGAGGGCTAGTTTCACCGGCGCGGCGACAAAACAGGGCGCTTTCCTGTGTCCCAATGCCGCCAACCCTTGACTCAGCGTTGCGCCAACGCCACTTTCCGGCCACTTTAGGGCGCAACAGCAGCGACCCAGCACTTCGGGGCCGCATAGCCCCCTCAGAGCAAGGCCCGAAATGCCGGATACCGGCGTTTCGCAACGGTCTTGCGACAAAAAAGAAACCGAAAGCCGGCGATCCTTGGTCGCATGCGGCTTGAGCAGGCGGGTGGGATGCAGTCTTATCTCGATTTCGAAAAGCCGGTCGCCGATCTTGAAGGCAAGATCGCCGAACTCAAGGCGATGGCGGCAACCGATCAGGCCGTGTCGATCGACGAAGAGGTCAACCGACTCTCCAGCCGCGCCGAAGAGGCGCTGGTCGAGATCTATAAAAAGCTGACCCCGTGGCAGAAGACGCAGGTGGCCCGCCACCCGCAGCGGCCGCATTTTTCCGACTATATCGGCAAGCTGATCACCGAATGGACACCGCTGGCCGGCGACCGCAAATACCGCGAAGACGCGGCCTTGCAGGCCGGCTTCGGGCGCTTCAACGGCCAGTCCGTCGCCATTCTGGGCCAGGAAAAGGGCAGCTCCACCGAAACCCGCCTCAAGCATAATTTCGGCATGGCCAGCCCCGAGGGCTACCGCAAGGCCGTGCGCATCATGGAAATGGCCGACCGCTTCAACATCCCGGTGATTTCCTTTGTCGACACCGCCGGCGCCTATCCCGGCATCGGCGCCGAGGAACGCGGTCAGGCCGAGGCGATTGCCCGCTCGACCGAGAAATGCCTCGAACTGGGCGTGCCCAATATCGCCATCGTCATCGGCGAAGGCGGCTCAGGTGGCGCCATTGCCATCGCCGTGGCCAACCGCGTGCTGATGCTGGAAAACTCCATCTATTCGGTGATTTCGCCCGAAGCCGGCGCCTCGATCCTGTTCCGCGACGCGGCCCGGGCGCAGGACATGGCGACAGCCCAGAAGATCACCGCCCAGGACCTGCTCGGCTTTGGCGTCATCGACGCCATCATCCCCGAGCCGGCCGGCGGCGCCCATCGCCACCACGAAGTCATCATGGACGCCACCCGCAACGCCATCGCCGGCTTCCTCAGCGATTTCTCCGGCAAGGGTCGCCTCGAAACCCGCGAACACCGCCGCGAAAAATTCCTGGCCATCGGCACGACGCTTTAAGGCTTCGCCTCTTCACCTCTCCCTTGGGGGAGAGGTCGACCTTCTTGGGTCGGGTGAGGGGGCCTTTTCTGGGTGTGGTGCGGGTCAAGGCCCCCTCACCCGGCGCTGCGCGCCGACCTCTCCCCCGAAGGGAGAGGTTATATCCCCACACATCTGCGTGAGATAAGCCGGCTTCCGGGCATTTTAGCGCCGTGGTAAGGCTTAATTCACCAGCAAAACTCATGCTGCGGTAACCAACGGCCCCTATTGGGTCCGGACCTGTTCCTCGACCATCGGGCCGCAATCGTGACCGCCATCGTTCTCCGCAAAATCTGTTCGACTCTTGTCGTGCTTGTCGTCGCCTTGAGCCTGGCTGCCTGTGGCGGCTTCATGTCCAAAAGCAACGACAATCGGCATAACCAGCCGCTGTCGGGCGTGACCCAGGCCGGGTTGCGCAATATGGGCTCGTCGGCCGGCGAAGCCATGGTCATCCGCATCTTCAAGCAGGAGCAGGCGCTCGAAGTGTGGAAGCGCACCTCTGGCGGCACCTACAAGCTGTTCAAGACCTATGAGATTTGCGCCTATTCCGGCGATCTCGGCCCCAAGATCAAGGAAGGCGACCGGCAGAGCCCCGAGGGTTTCTATACGATCACGCCCGGCCTGATGAACCCGAAGTCGAGCTATTACCTCTCCTTCAACACCGGCTTTCCCAACAAGTTCGACCGCGCCTGGGGCCGCACCGGCACCGATCTGATGGTGCATGGCGATTGCTCATCGCGCGGCTGCTACGCCATGACCGATGAAGGCATCGCCGAAATCTATGCGCTGGCCCGCGAAACCTTCAAGGGCGGCAATTCCAGCTTTCAGCTGCAGATTTTCCCGTTCCGCATGACCGCCGGCAATCTGGCCAAGCAAGCCGGCAGCCAGCACATCAGCTTCTGGAAGGACATCAAGGAAGGCTATGATCTGTTCGAGCTGACCAAGACACCGCCGGCCTGGGATGTGTGCGAGCGGCAGTATATTTTTAACGCCATCGGCGGCGGCGCGCTCAACCCCATGGGGGCCTGCCCGCCCGTGGTGCAGAATGCCGCGCTGGCGCAAAAGCAGCAGGCCGACGAAATGGCCTTCGTCTCCGCTGTCGAAAGCGAGACCCAGAAGGCAGCACGGCTGGCGCTTGAGGCCGAGCGCGAGGCAGCGGCCCTGGCCGCCGCCAAACAGCGGGGCGAGGCCATTGGCGGCTTCTTCAGCGGCATCGGCAATGTCTTTGGCGGCAAGGACGCCAATGTCACCCCGGTGATCTCCGGCCAGCCGGCGCCCAAGCCCCCGGCCCCGCCGCAGCGCCAGTAGGCGCCGGCACCATACCGAAGCCGTAATCTGCGCCGATCCAGACCCGACTGCCCATAGGGAGATAATTCGCCTTGGAAGAGCCGGTAACTGTCGAGGTCAAGGCGGAGACGCCGCCTGAACGCAAGCGGCCGCGCCGCCGCCTGCCGCGCGGCACGCTGCTGAGCTTTGTCGTCGGGCTGGTCGGTGTCGCCGCTTTGGGGGCCAGCGCCTGGGTCTATGGCGAAACCCAGCGCGACATCATGCGGCTCTCCACCGATATCGCCCAGTTCCGCCTCAGCCTTGAGCTGTTCGGCCGCCATCAGGGCACACCCTCGGGCACCGACGCAGCCAGCCTGCAGGATTTGGCCAATCGCCTCGCCATCCTCGAAGAAAACTGGCGCAGCCCGGTCCAGACCGCGCTGCCCGAGCTGCCGGCCGCGCCCAATGCCACCGCCCCCGCCAATGCCGGCGACTGCCTGCCCACCGGCACAAGGTTCCTGGTGGCGGCCGGCGACAGCTACCCGGTCTGCGGCGTTGCCGGCACGGTGGCGATCGGTGCGGTGGACAATGGCTTCATCTCGCTTGCCGACGGCACGGTGATCGCCGCCGGCGGCAATATCGGCCTGCCCGGCACCGCCTGCATGATCGGCGTCGTCTCCGCCGGCGAAAACGGCATGACCGGCTTCGCCGAGATCCGCGTGACCTGCTGAGGGCTCACCTCTCCCCTCAGGGGAGAGGGGGCGCAGGAGCCCACATACTGGCAATAAAAAAGGCCCGGATCGCTCCGGGCCTTCGTCATTTCAGTCCACCAGCGCCTAGAACGCGCCGTGGCAATGCTTGAACTTCTTGCCCGAGCCGCAGGGGCATGGGGCGTTGCGCGCCACGCCGACCAGTAGCTTGGGGTCGATCGGGGCCAGCGCCGGATCGCTGCCCGAAGCCAGGCCATTGCCTTCATTGACGTCATTCTCGCCGGTCAGCGGATCGATATGGGTTTCCTGCAGGCGGCTGAGATCAGGCACCGGCGGGGTCATGGGACGCGGCTGCAATTCGACATGGCTGAGCTGGGTGGTCACCAGCTCGCGCAGATTGGCGAGCAGGCCCTGGAACAGCTCATAGGCTTCCTGCTTGTATTCGTTGAGCGGATCGCGCTGGCCGATGCCGCGCCAGCCCACCACCTTGGAGAGGTGGTCCAGCGTCACCAGATGCTCGCGCCACAGCCCGTCGATCGACTGCAGCAGGATGGACTTCTCCACCTGGCGCATCACGCCCGGATTGGGTGAGCCGGCTGCTTCCATCGCCACGATGGTGCGGGCTTCCTTCTCGGCGGCATGCGCATCGGCAGCTTCCACCAGCCGCTGGGTGATCATCTCGGGATCGATGTCTTCTTCAGCCACCCATGCCGCGACCGGCACATCGAGGTTGAGATAGGTCTTGGCGGCAGCGGTCAGCTGTTCCACGTGCCACTGCTCGGGGTAGGAGCGCGGCGGAATCGCCTTGCTGACAATGTTGTCGACCACGTCATGGCGCATCTCGACCACGGTCTCGCTGACATCCTCGGCATCCATCATTTCGATGCGCTGTTCGAAGATCACCTTGCGCTGATCATTCATCACGTCATCGTATTTGAGGATGTTCTTGCGGATGTCGAAGTTGCGCGCCTCGACCTTGCCCTGCGCCCGTTCGATGGCCTTGCTCACCCAGGGATGAGTGATCGATTCGCCCTGCTCCAGCCCCAGCTTGCCGAGCATGGAATCCATGCTGTCGACCGGGAAGATGCGCATCAGATCGTCCTGCAGGCTCAGGAAGAAGGCCGAATGGCCCGGATCGCCCTGACGGCCGGAACGGCCACGCAGCTGGTTGTCGATACGGCGGCTTTCATGCCGCTCGGTGCCGATCACCATCAGCCCGCCGGCAGCCAGCGCCTTGGCCTTGTCGCTGGCGATAGTCGCCTTGATATCGGCGATCTTGGCCTCGCGCGCTTCGCCCTCCAGCCCCTCGGTTTCGCGCTGGATGCGCATTTCGAGGTTACCGCCAAGCTGAATGTCGGTGCCGCGACCGGCCATATTGGTGGCAATGGTGATGGCGCCCGGCAGGCCGGCATCGGCGACGATGAAGGCTTCCTGCTCGTGATGACGGGCATTGAGCACATTCATCTGCCCAACATTCTTGGTGCGCAGGATTTCGGCCAGCATTTCCGATTTTTCGATGGACGTGGTGCCCACCAGCACGGGCTGGCCGCGCTCCTGGCATTCCTTGATCAGATCGGCGATGGCGTTGAATTTTTCCTCGGCGGTGCGGAAGATGGCGTCTTCGTCATCCTTGCGGGCCACCGGCACGTTGGTCGGCACGGTCACCACATCGAGCTTGTAGATGTCGGCGAATTCCTCGGCCTCGGTCGCCGCCGTACCGGTCATGCCGGCCAGCTTCTTGTAGAGGCGGAAATAATTCTGGAAGGTGATCGAGGCCAGCGTCTGGTTTTCCGGCTGGATCTTGACGTGTTCCTTGGCTTCCAGCGCCTGGTGCAGGCCTTCCGAATAGCGGCGGCCCGGCATCATGCGGCCGGAGAATTCGTCGATGATCACCACTTCGTCGTTGCGGACGATGTAATCCTTGTCCTTGCGGAACAGCTTGTGGGCGCGCAGTGCCGAATTGGCATGGTGCACCAGCGCGACGTTTTCGATGTCGTAGAGCGAGCCGGTCTTGAGCAGCCCGTCTTCGGTCAGCTTGGCTTCGAGCTTTTCGATGCCCTGATCGGTGAAGGTGGCGGCGCGCTGCTTTTCATCCAGCTCGAAATCGCCCTCTTCGATGATCGGCATCAGCGCATCGATGGTGGTGTAGAGCGTGGAGCGGTCGTCCGACGGGCCCGAAATGATCAAGGGCGTGCGCGCCTCGTCGATCAGGATCGAGTCGACTTCGTCGACGATGGCGAATTCATGCCCGCGCTGCACCATCTGGGCACGGGTATATTTCATATTGTCGCGCAGATAGTCGAAGCCCAGCTCGTTATTGGTGCCGTAGGTGATATCGGCGCCATAGGCGGCCTGACGCTCGGGATCGGTCATGCCATGGACGATGACGCCCCAGCTCAGGCCCAGGAAATTATAGATCTGGCCCATCCAGGCGGCGTCGCGCTTGACCAGATAGTCGTTGACGGTGACCAGATGCGCACCCTTGCCGGTCAGGGCATTGAGATACATCGGCAAGGTCGCCACCAGCGTCTTGCCTTCACCGGTGCGCATCTCGGCGATGCCGCTCTCATTCATCACCATGCCGCCAACCAGCTGCACGTCGAAATGGCGCATGCCGAGCACGCGCTTGGAGGCTTCACGCACGGTAGCAAAGGCCGGCACGATCAAATCGTCGAGATCGGCCCCCTGTTCCAGTTGCGCCTTGAATTCGGCGGTGCGGGCGCGCAGGGCGTCATCACTGAGCTTTTCCAGTTCCGGCTCGAGCGCGTTGATCGCGGCGACCCGGCCCTGGAACCGCTTGACGTGCCGATCGGACGGTGACCCGAAAATCCGACGAGCGAGTGAAGCCAGTGCCATATATCAGGTCCTTAAATGGCTCATCGCGGAGAGCTGGAGAGGGTGCGGAAGGGACCCGTTCGGCCACGTCGGCGCGATGAGAAAGCCTTTCGGGCTTTTGAATTTCTGGTGTCCGCCAGACGACGGAAAAAGCGGGTGAGATGTAAGAGCGCACCCCTGTCTTGTCAACGTCGCCGAAATCAGCGACACCTCCCTACCCCTGCCGGAAAGCCCGGTAGAGACAGGGTTTCCGGTCAGAGATTGCCCACAAGGCGCGACGCGGCACATTTTGGCCCCGTTGCCATGTGAGCTGAGGCCATTGCCCCGCGCCGGACTCCGGTTCCGGAGCGCATGTCGCAGAACAATTTCGCCTGGCGCCTAGCAGCGCCGGCCCAGGAGACCGAACGATGATGCTTTTTTCTTCGCGCCTTGCCCGCACTGCCAGCGTTCTGGCCCTGATGCTGGCCGGCACCGCACTGGCGCCGGCCCTGGCCCAGGAGGCCGCGCCCGCTGTCGAAGCCGCCGCTGTGACCCCTGAAACGGTGGTCGCCACCGTTGGCGGTGAGCCGATCACCGAGGCCGATCTCAGCTTTGCTGCCGAAGACCTGACCCAGGAACTCGGCCAGATGCCCCCCGACCAGCGCAAGCCGTTCCTGCTGCGCGTGCTGATCGACATGAAGGTGATGGCCAAGGCCGGCAAGGACGCCGGCATGGCCGATACCCCGCTGTTCCAGCAGCGCCTCAAATATCTTGAGGAACGCGCCCTGCGCCGCGCCTATTTCGCCGACACCATCGCCAATGCGGTGACCGAGGAAGCCGTGCGCGCTGCCTACGACAAATTCGTCGCCGATTTCGTGCCCGCCGAGGAAATCCGCGCCAGCCACATCCTGGTACCGACCGAAGACGAAGCCAAGGCAGTCAAGGCCGAGCTGGATGGCGGCGCCGATTTCGCTGCCGTCGCCAAGGAAAAGTCGATTGATCCGGGTGCTGCCAATGGCGGCGATCTTGGCTTCTTCGGCAAGGGCATGATGGTCGCGCCGTTCGAGGCCGCTGTCTATGCCATGACCGAGATCGACCAGGTCTCCGATCCGGTGCAGTCCCAGTTCGGCTGGCACGTCATCCGCCTCGAAGAAAAGCGCCAGTCGTCCGCCCCGGCTTTCGAGGCAGTCGCCGGCCAGCTGCAGCAGCAGCTGCTGATGACCACCTTTGACGAGACCGTGGAGCGGCTGATGGCTGGTGTCACCATCGACATCCCCGACGCCACCCTCAAGGCCGCCGTCGACGCCCAGACCGAAGGCGAAGCCGCCGCGCAGTAAGGCCTCCGGCCACACCCACCGGGTTCACCTTCGCCCTTGCGGGGAGGGCGAGCGAGATAGGACTTAGCCCTTCGCTAAGCCCGTCATCGAGCCGGGTGGGGGTACGAGAGCCCCGATCACCGGGACCAAACCACCCCCACCCTTGATCGCCATTCGGGCAAAGCCCTCATGGCCTCCTCACCTAAAATCGCTCCATTGGAGCGATTTTGCCTTTCGGCCGGCTCGAAGCCCCGCAAGGGGGAGGGTGTCGACTGCGGCTTTTGTGCTCAAGCCATCCCACCACCCCCAGCCGTCGGGCCTGACCCGAGGGCTCTCCACTTCCCCAAGCCCTGCCCCCTCGGATCAAGCCGCCCACAGGCGGCACGTCTGCCCGTCTTGCGAATGCCGCATGTTTGGGGCACACCGGGCGTTGAACTCATCTCCCACAAGGCACCTGCAGATGGCCATCCCGGTTTCCCCGCTCGCTCCCAAATCCTATCCGGACCTGCCTTCCATTGCCGGGGTGCGCTTTGCCACCGCCGAAGCGGGCATCAAATACAAAAACCGCACCGATGTGCTGCTGATGGCCTTTGATGAGGGCACCGTCGCCGCTGGCGTGCTGACCCGCTCGAAATGCTCGTCGGCCGCCGTCGACTGGTGCAAGGCCAATCTGCCGGGCGGCGTGGCGCGCGGGCTGGTGGTCAATTCGGGCAATGCCAATGCCTTTACCGGCGCCAAGGGCCAGCAGAGCGTCGAGCTGACCGCCGACTATGCCGCCAAGGCACTGGGCTGCACCCCATCCGAAATTTTCCTCGCCTCGACCGGCGTCATCGGCGAACCGCTCGATGCCAGTAAATTCGCCGGCGTGCTCGACACCATGGCGACCCAGCTCGGCGATGGCCCGTGGATGGGCCCGGCCAAGGCCATCATGACCACCGACACTTTCCCCAAGCTATCAGGCGCGATCCTTGAGATCGACGGCGTCGAGGTCAAGATCAACGGCATCGCCAAGGGCAGCGGCATGATCGCGCCCGACATGGCCACCATGCTCAGCTTCGTCGTCACCGACATGCCGATTGCCGCGCCGGTCTTGCAGGCGCTGCTGGCCCAGCATGTGCAGACCAGCTTCAACGCCATCACCGTCGACAGCGACACCTCCACCTCCGATACGCTGTTGGCCTTTGCCACCGGCAAGGCCGGGGTCGAGCCGATTGCCAGCCTCGATGATCCGCGCGCCGAAATCTTTGGCGAGGCGCTCAAGGACGTGCTGTTCGATCTGGCCATCCAGGTGGTGCGCGACGGCGAAGGCGCCACCAAGCAGGTGTCGATCCATGTCGAAGGCGCCACCACCGACGCCTCGGCCTTCCGCATCGCCAAGGTGATTGCCGACAGCCCGCTGGTCAAGACCGCGATTGCCGGCGAGGACGCCAATTGGGGTCGCGTGGTAATGGCCGTGGGCAAGGCCGGCGAGCCAGCCGACCGCGACCGCCTCGCTATCCGCTTCGGCGATCTGGTGGTGGCCCGCAATGGCGAGCGCGCCCATGGCTATGACGAAGCCGCCACCAGCGCCTATATGAAGGGCGAAGAGCTGGAGCTGACCGTCAGCCTGGGGCTCGGGGACGGCGCGGCGACGGTCTATACCTGCGACCTGACCCATGGCTACATCACCATCAATGGCGATTACCGGAGCTGATATGGCCCTGCCCGACGTCGAAGCCTTCGAGCGGGCCAGCCTGCGCGCCTGGCCCTCTCTGGAAGAAAAATGGGACGGCGGCTGGGTAAGGCGAGCCGCCGGCGGCTACACCAAACGGGCCAATTCGGTGCAGTGCTTTGATCCCGAAGACGGCGAGGATGCCGATCTGCGGGTGATTTCGGCCAGCTCCTGGATGGTGATCCGCGGGCTCAAGCCGGTGTTCCGCATCACGCCGCTGTCGAACCCCGACCTCAACGAAACCCTCGACGACGCCGGCTGGCAAAGCATCGACGCCAGCCATCTGCTGGCCATGGAATTGGGTGAACACGCGCCGGACGCCGAGGCGCAATGCCTTGGCGTGCTTGATCCGGTGTTCCTGGCTGCCCAGCAGCATTTGTCGGACCTCAGCGACGAGGTCACGGCCAAAATGAGCAAGGTGCTGGCCGCCTTTGCCGTGCCGGCTACCGGCGTGGTGCTGTTTCGCGATGGGCAAGCCGTGGCCTCCGGCCTGATGGCCGTCGCCGATGGCATTGTGCTGACCGGCAATGTGGTGACCGACCCCACGCGCCGCCGCCAGGGCCTGGCCGCCGCCATGATGCAGAGCGGCCTGGCTTGGGCCAGGGGCAAAGGCGCGACCATTGCGGCGCTCAATGTGCAGGCCGACAATGCTGCCGCCAAGGCGCTCTATGCCGGTCTCGGCTATACCCATCAATATGACTACAGCTATCGCATTCCGGGGGCCCGATGAGCGACCACAAACTGCTGCTCGTCGTCGCCTGCGCCCTGATCGATGCGGATCGCCGCGTGCTGATCGCCCAGCGCCCCGAGGGCAAAAATCTGGCCGGGCTGTGGGAATTTCCCGGCGGCAAGATCGAGCCGGGGGAAAGCCCGGAAGAAGCGCTGATCCGCGAGCTGGAGGAGGAGCTGGGCATCTCCACCAAGACCGCGTGCCTGGCGCCGCTGACCTTCGCCAGCCACTCTTACGACAATGTTCACCTGTTGATGCCACTTTACGCCTGCCGGAAATGGCAGGGCGTGCCGGAGGCGCGGGAGCATACGGCCCTCAAATGGGTGCGTCCGCAGAAATTGCGCGACTATGCCATGCCACCGGCGGACGAACCGCTGATCGCCGCTCTATGCGATCTGCTCTAGTCCGATAACCTTGCCGGCCGGGGGGCGCGCATGCTGGTTGAGACGATCAAATCCTTTATCGGCGACGAAGCCGGCGCCACCGCCATCGAATATGCCCTCTTGGGCACACTGATCGCTGTCGCCATTGCCGGCACCTTTGCCGCCGTCGGCAATAATCTGTTCGTCGTCATGGGCGCGGGCACCGGCGGCGCCGCCGACGTCATCGGCGATCAGGCCAAGAAGCTCTAGGCTATTGCAGCACCACGACCTTGTATTTCTCCCCGGCTACGACGCTGTCGCCGGGATAGAGGTCGTTGATGATATAGAACAATTCGCTGCCGCGACTGAGCCCGGCCATCTGTCGCGCCAGTGAATCGGCACTATCGCCGGCCTTGGCGGTGACGACGCGCAGCGCCACCTTGCGCACCTGGCCGAGATCGGCGGCGCTGGCCCGGCGGAAGCTCTGCAGCGTGGCGTCGGCCCCCTGGGCAAAGCGGGCGCTGTCGCTCTTGGCGGCAAAAATGAACCGATAGACCTGGCCATCCAGCCGCATCACCGAGACGCGGAAGAACCACTGGTCGGTCTGGGCCAGGCCCGAAGCCATCTCGATACCGTTGAAGCTCTGCGTCTTGACGCTGTCGGCCTTGAGCCCGGCGATCCAGCCCGATTTCAGATAATCCGCCAGCCCCACATTGGCCTGCACATCGGCGCTGTCGAAACGCACCGCCTCGCCGTCGCCCGCGACGCCGACCACTGCACTCTGCGAGTTCTGCAGCGTGTAGCCGTCGGGCACGGTGAAGGTGAATTTGGACGCGGTATGGATGAAGCGCCGTCCGACGATGGAGCCCTGCGCCGGGCTGTCGCCAAAGGTGAGCCCGGAAATCGACGCCAGATAGCCGGCGCGGTCCGTCTCCAGCTGGGCCTGGCCGAACATGGTTTTGGCGGTATCGAGCGCCTTCTGGATGCGGGCCGGGGTCGAGGGGTGGGACGACAAGAACCCTTCCCCGCCATTTTCGCCGGCCGAGAAGCTGGCAAAACGGCTCATCACCCCGAGGAAGCGCGCCGCCGCCTGCGGGTCATAGCCGGCCTTGCCGGCAAATTTGATGCCCTCACGGTCGGCTTCCAGCTCCTGATTCTGGCTGAAGGCCGCCATTGATTCGCGGGTGCGGTTGGCGGTGGCGTCGGTCGAGGTATCGCCGCCGAAGACGCCGGTGATGACGCGGTCGACAATCTGGGTGGTGCGGGTGCGATTGGTGCGCGCGCGGGCATGGCGCAGCGTCACGTGGGCAATTTCATGGGCCAGTACGGCGGAGAGTTCGCTGGTATCGGAGGCCAGCGCCAGGATACCGCGCGTCACATAGATATAGCCGCCCGGCAGCGCGAAGGCATTGACCTCGGAACTGTCGAGAATGGTCACCTGGAACTGGGCATTGGGCTGGCTGGCGGCAGCGAGCAGGCGGCCGACAATGCGGGCCACCATGATTTCGGCCGGCCGGTCGGAATACACCCCGCCATAGGCGGCGATGATACGCGGATGCTCGCGGCGACCGATCACCACGTCATCGGGTTCGGTACCAGCCGGCACCACGGCCGGCGCCGGATTGTCACCGGTCTGGCTGACCGCGACATTGGTCCCGGTCAGGCTGGTGCAGGCGCCAAGCGCCAGCAGCGACACCACCAGCACGCCGCTGCGCAAAATTTTTGCGATATGCCCCATGCCCGTCATTGCCTAGCCAGAACCTCGATCTGTTCGGGATGCGTAATTTCAATGCGTGGACCATCCCGGTCGTCCACCCATCCGCGAATCCGCACCAGCGCCTGTTCCAGCACCAGCGGGTCGATACCGGCCTTGGCAAACAGCCGCAAAGCCGGCGCCTCGATCACGGCGGTGAAGTCTTCCTTCCAGAACCGGCCGAAATTGAGATAGACCCGCCCGCCGGTTTTATCGGCCAGCAGGATTCTACCTTCGACAAGTTCATAATGGCCGGCCCGGGCAAGGAGGTCGCCGGGCGCGTCCGCCGCACGAACGCTGTAATAGGGATCGGCCCAGATGCCAAGCCCGCCCAAGCGGGCCCGGCCTTCGGCGGCCAACAACAATTCGAGACAAGCGCGATTGTCGGGGAAGGAATAGACCCGCGCCAGCCCCTGCGCCACCATCACCTGCTGCGCCCAGATTTCGCCGTCCGGCGTGTCGATGAACAGATGCGCCAGGCTACGGCCATAGCGATCAATGGTTTCCCCGCCATAGCCCAGCCGCACCTTCTGGTTGAGGGCGATCGCCTGCAGCGCCGCCTTGGCCTCGGGCGCCAGCGGCCAGGTGACGAAATCGGGCCGGTCGAGCGGCAGCTTGGGCGCCTGCGTGCCGATCAGCCGCACCACCCGCCCATCATCGAGAATCACCGTATCGCCATCGGTGACCGCCGTGACCACGCCACAGGCCGCCATCGCCAGCTGTTCGCAGGCAAGGTTCGCCACCGACACCGAAGACAGGGCCGCAAGCGCAGCAAGGCGAACGAGACTGGAGGTGAACAAATCAGGCCCCGGAAAGACTTCCCTAACCATGCACCCAAATACGGCAAAAAATCATGAACGCCGATTTCACGCCGTGAAGACGCACATTGCCCCGCCTACCGCGCGTCACCCTCGGGGCGTGGTGCGGGATGGTGGTCGCCCACCGAGCCCCCCTTCTCCCCTCGTGGGAGAAGGTGCCCGAAGGGCGGATGAGGGGGTTCTTCGGCCGACATCAAAACATAGGCGAGCGCAGCCCCCTCACCCTGACCTGCCGCTGAACGCGTCAGGTCTGTCCCTCTCCCACAAGGGGAGAGGGGATCCGGCGATTGGGCGGGATGCCCCTGAGCAAGAAGCGCGGCGAAGGCCGCCGCTTCGCCTTGTCACCATCCGGCCTTGCTGGTATTTCGTCCGGCGTGGTCTCGTAGCTCAGTTGGATAGAGCACCGGATTCCTAATCCGGGGGTCGTGGGTTCGAATCCCGCCGAGATCACCACCTCCCGACAGCACCAGATCGCGTTAAGCCGCTGGCAGGTGTCTGGCGGTTATAGAGGGGGCAACCATCTTTTGGCCTTGCTCGGCCCATAATTGGCCACGGCCCTTTGTCTCAGGATTTACTCATGACCGCTCTGCGTTCTTTCAAGCCGGCCCTTGCGCCGCTCGCCGCCGTGTTGGCGGCAATTGTCCTTTCCGCCTGCAGCATGGGCGGCGGCGGTGCCAGCAGCGCCACGGCGCTGGCGCCGGCTCTGTCGGCCCGCATGGATCAGCCGGGCGCCCGGCTCGACCAGGCCCAGGCCATCGGCATGATCAACGCCTATCGCGCCACCGCCGGCCTGCCGGCTCTGGCCTCCGACGCGGCGCTCGACGGCACCGCCCAGGCGCTGGCCAATCAATATGCCCAGACCGGCACCCCGCCGAAAACCCCGCAGGGCCTGACGGTGATGAAGCTCAGCGCCGGTTACGCCACTTTTGCCGAGACCTTCTCGGGCTGGCGCAACAACCCCGCCGACGCCGTCGGCCTGCGCGCCACGGCCGGCAAGGCCGGCCTCGCCATGGCCTTCAACCCGACCTCGAGCTACGGCATCCACTGGGTTCTTGTCCTTGGCGACTGAGCCCGACATCATCGACGCACGCGGGCTGAAATGCCCGCTGCCGGTGCTGAAAATGGAAAAGCGTCTTGCGGGCCTGCCCGCCGGCGCAACCCTGCTCGTGCTGGCCACCGACCCGATGGCCAAGGTGGATATCCCGCTTTACTGCCGCCAGCACGGCCACGACTGCACGCTCAGCACCGAGGGCACGGTGCTGCAGTTTGCAATTATAGTGGGATAATGGTGCCCCCCGCCGGACTCGAACCGGCACGCCTCGCAGCGGAGGATTTTGAGTCCTCTGCGTCTACCATTCCGCCAGAGGGGCACGGGAAAGCTCTCTAACCCAGGTCGGGTTGCGCTGCAACAGGCTGATTACGCTAGCAGCCACAGTCGTACGAGATAAACCGCGAGGACGCCGGCCGCCATCGACGCCAGCAGATTGCGGGTGATGACATAGGTCCCGGCGGTGATGGCAGCGGCGATGACTTCGGCGGCGCTGCCGGTGACCAGAGCCGGGGCCACCAGCGAGGCCAGCACCGCGCCGGGAATATGCTTGAGCCAGGACGCGGCAAAGCCGTCGCGCGGCAGGCGATTGGCCAGCAGCAAGCCCCCGGCCTTGACCATGAAAGTCACCAGCGCCATGCCGGCGATGGCGAGCAGGGCTTCGGTGCTAGTGAGCATGGCGCAGCCTTTCGGCGATGGCCCCGGCCAGACTGCCGACCACGCCACCAATCAGAATATACCAGCTGCCCTCGATCAGCTTGGCCGAGATAATGGCCGCCAGCGCCGCCACGATCCACGGCACCAGATCGCCCTTGCCCTTCCACATGCCGAGCAGCAGCACGAGGAAGGTGGCGGTGAAGGCAAAATCGAGGCCATAGCGACTGGGATCGTCAATCGCCGAGCCCAGCGTATGGCCGATGACGGTGGTGGCCATCCAGCAGCAATAGGCCAGCACGCCGCCGCCCAGCAAAAACCCGACCGAGCCGCGCCCCTTGGCCATTTCGGCCACGGTCATCGCCCAGGTTTCGTCCGAGACAATGCCCATGATCAGCGCGCCCTTGACCTGTTCATGCGGACCAAACAAGGGCCGCAGCGTCGCCGTCAGCAGCAGATAGCGCAGATTGACGATCAGCGCAGCGATGATCAGCGGGCCGATCGGCAGGCTGGACGGCGTCGCGCTCCACAGATCGAGCGCCACGAATTGCGCCGAGCCGGCAAACACCAGCCCGCTCATCAGGATCACTTCCAGCAGGCTCAACCCGGTGCCGCGCGCCAACACGCCCCAGACAATGCCATAGGCGGCCACCGAGATGACGACGGGAATACAGGCGCGGGCGCCGGCATAGAACTGGTCGGAAAAGCGGACAGCGGGGGCGGCGGTGATCGTGGACATGGTTGATGCTTAGCCGCAGCGCGCCGCGAACGCATCAGCTTTTCGCGCCTGGGGCGATGACACTTGGTGATGGGAGCGATTGGTGGCGGTGATAAGGGTGGATTGGGCTTGTCCACTCATCGGTGTGTGTGGCCCCACCCCACCCTCATTCCCTCCCCATCGAAGGGGAGGGAGGCGCTGGCTGAGGTGTCTGTGTTCATCGTCTCCCTCCCCCTTGTGGGGAGGGATCAAGGGTGGGGGATGGGAGCCACGATATCGGGGCGCTCCGTCACCCCCTCCTAGCCTCCCCCTTCAAGGGGGAGGTACCGCGCAGTGGTCGTGACGGGATCGTGCCACGCGAGTGGAGAGACACCTCCCCCTAGATGGGGGAGGCTGGGAGGGGGTGGGGCCCCAGCCTCCGCGCCCCCGCCCACACGCCCGCAAAACGCGTTGACGCCCACCACCCTCAAGCGTAGAAACTGCGCCGTGTCATTGCCACGCCTCCAGCGCCCGTCCAGCCTGCACTCCGCCATGAGGGTGTAAATCGGTCCCTGCAGCGACCTGAAATTTTCTCAGCGTTGCGCTGTTCCCGGGGCCCCTGTCGGGGCGCTCTTTTTTGTCGAGGTTCTTCGGAGTGTTCAAATGAACCCCCAATCCAAGCCGCTCTGGCAGCGGTTCGTCGTGTTTCTCATACCGCTGATGGCCTCCAATATTCTGCAGGCGCTCTCGGGTACGGTCAATTCCATCTATATCGGGCAGATGATCGGCGTTGAGGCCCTGGCCGCCACCGCCACCTTCTTCCCCATCATGTTTTTCCTGATGAGCTTCGTCATTGGCCTGTCGGCCGGCTCGACCGTGCTGATCGGTCAGGCCTGGGGCGCGCGCAATGTCGACAAGGTCAAGCAGGTGGCCGGCACCACGCTGTTCGCCACCCTGGTGCTCGGCGCGCTGGTTGCGGTGGGCGGCGGGCTGCTCACCGAACAGATCATGACCGTGCTCGGCGCCCCGGAAAACATCCGCGAAATGTCGGTGGGCTATGCGCGCATCGTGCTGATCGGCATGCCGGGCTTTTTCATGTTCCTCGTGGTCACCTCGGTGCTGCGCGGCGTCGGCGACACCATCACCCCGCTCTTCTCGCTGATCATGTCGATGGTGGTCAGCCTGCTGGTCACCCCGGCACTGATCCTGGGCTGGTTCGGCCTGCCGCAGCTGGGCGTCAATGCTGCGGCCTGGGCGATGATCTCCGGCTTCCTCACCGTGCTGGTCTTCCTGTTCTTCTATATGCGGATCCGCAATATGCCGCTGGCGCCCGATGCGGTGCTGCTGCGCGCCATGCTGCATCCCGACTTCAAGCTGCTCGGGCTGATCCTCAAGCTGGGCGTCCCGACCGGCATGCAGATGGTGATTTCGTCCATCGCCGGCATCGTCGTGATCGGGCTGGTCAACCGCTTTGGCTCGGACGCCACTGCCGCCTATGGCGCGCTGGGGCAGGTGATGAGCTATGTGCAGTTCCCCGCCATGTCGATCGGCATCGCCGCCTCGATCTTTGCCGCCCAGGCCATCGGTGCGGGCCAGACCCAGCAATTGGGCACCATCGCCAAGACTGCCGTGCTGCTCAATCTGATCATCACCGGCGGGCTGATCGTGCTGGCCTATCTGTTCAGCCAGCATGTGGTGGCGCTGTTCATCACCGATCCCGAAGTGATCGAGCTGACCGAAACCCTGCTGCATGTGGTGCTGTGGAGCATTCTCTGCTTCGGCTGGAGCGTGGTGTTCTCGGGCATGATGCGCGCCAGCGGCACGGTCTATGCGCCGATGCTGCTGTCGCTGTCCTGTATCCTGTTCATCGAACTGCCCGGCGCGATCTGGCTCAGCCAGACCAGCCTCGGCCTCACCGGCATCTGGATCGCCTATGCCGCCAGCTTCACCATGATGCTGGTGCTACAGGCGAGCTGGTATCAGTTCGTGTGGAAGCGCAAAAAGATCGTCGCGCTGATCTAGGCTCTGAAGCGGCGCTCCAGCCAGTCGATCGCGAAAGCGACGATGGCCGGGGCGTCGACCAACACCGACGGGGCGTGGCCGATCTGGCCGCGCCTGCCCTGCCCGCTGGCCAAAAACGCGTCCACCACATCGGCGAAATAATCGTCGGCCAGGCCATCGACCACCGGATCGCTGGTGTCGAATTCCTCGAAATGCCGCCACACACTGCGGCCATTGATCAGCATCGGCGCCTCGTAGCGCCGCACACGCTTGTTCGGCAGATTAGCCAGATGCTCGGCGTGATGCAGCAGCGTCATGGTGTCGAGCGGCGCGCCAACCAGCAGGGTCTTGCCATTGGCGGCGACCAGCTTGCCGAAGGGCGAGTGCGGGCCATAGCCATAATCCAGCGCATGATCGGCGACGAACCAGTCGGCCCGCCCACCCAGGGCGGCGCAGGACGCACCGGGATTGCCGCTGCGTCTGGCGCCCGGTGTGGTGCGCAGTAATTCGGGGAAAGCGCCATTGTCGCGCGTGGCGCGGGAGCGCTCCGGATCGAAGGGCGGCACCTGCGGGCGCAGGGCATGATCGGGATAGTCGCGATCATCATAGGCCCAGTCGCAATAGGCCAGAATGGTGCCGTCGGGCCCGACCGCGTCGCCCAGCGCCGCGATCAGGGCATCCGGCCCGCCCAGTATCGGCCCGACCGACCGCAGCCCGGCATGGGTCAGCACCGCATCGCCGGGTCGCAGACCCAGTGCGGTGAGCTGTTGCGCCAGCGCCGACCGCGTCCAGACCATGGCTCACTCAGCCATTGACATAGGCGACCTTGCGCGGCTCGGCAGCAGCCACCGCATCGGCGCGGGCGTCATAGATGGAACGGGCTTCGATGATGGCGGTGTGATGCTCGGCCGACCAATCCCACAATTTGCTGATCGGACCATCCAGCGTCTTGCCCATTTCGGTCAGGCCATATTCGACGCGCGGCGGCACCTCGGGATAGATGGTGCGGGTGACCAGCCCATCGCGCTCGAGATTGCGCAAGGTCAGCGTCAGCATGCGCTGGCTGACGCCATTGATCATGCGCTTGAGCTCATTGAAGCGCAGCGTGCCGTTGCGCCCGAGCATGCCCACCACCAGCACGCTCCACTTGTCGCCGATGCGATTGAGCACGTCAGACATCGCGGTGCAGTTGGCGGATTTGGACGTGTCGTGCAGTGACATGGAATATAGCTTTCATTTCGCGTAACTCAGGCACTAATATAGACACAGTTCCTTATTGTGCCTAGGGGGCAAAAAATTACAGGCAAATTGCGAGAAAACCGCAAGAAAACCACAAGCATGCTGCCAGCCGATGCTGGCTTCAAAAGCCGGCTTCAAAACCCCGTCAGCAGCCATCCCCTTCCATTGAGGTGACGGCGCCGCGCTGCTAAGAAGGGGCGCCTTTCCCCCACCCTGGAGCCGTGTCCGTTGCTGTTTGCCCGCCGTCTTGTCCTTGTCGTCCTGCTGGCCCTGCTGAGTCTGGCGCCGGCCCGCGCCAATCCGATGCTGCTGGTCGATATGGACAATTTCGACGTGCTCTATGCCCAGGAGGCTGGCCAGCCCTGGCACCCGGCGTCGCTCACCAAGATGATGACGGCCTATGTCGCCTTCGAGCAGATCGCTCTGGGCAAGGTCACGCTCGACACCCCGGTGGTCGTCTCCAAAAAGGCCTTCAACCAGGCGCCGTCCAAATCCGGCCTGCCGGTGGGCAGTGCAGTGAGCTTGCAGGACGCGCTGTATTTGATGCTGGTCAAATCGGCCAATGACATCGCCACCGCCATCGCCGAAACCGTGGGCGGCGACGAGGCCAGCTTTGTCGGCATGATGAACGAAGCCTCCTCGCGCATGGGGCTGACCGCCACCCATTACGCCAATGCCAATGGCCTGCACGACCCGGCCCAGGTGACCTCGGCCCGCGACATGGCGATCCTGTCGCTCTATATCCGCCAGAGCTTTCCGCAATATCTGCCGATTTTCGGCACCAGCACCGTGATGCTCAACGGCAAGGCGCTGAAGTCGGAAAACAAGCTGCTGGAAAGCTTTGCTGGCACAACCGGCATGAAAACCGGCTTCGTCTGCGCCTCCGGCCTCAACATCGTCACCACTGTCGAACGCAATGGCCGCCGCCTGCTCGCCGTGGTGCTGGGCGGCGCCTCGGGCCGCGACCGCAATGAGCGGACCGCCGAATTGCTGCTCAAGGGCCTGTCGGGCGGCGCCACGCCGACCGGACAGAACGTGCTGGGCCTCGCCAACAATCCCGGCGCCGCGCCGGTCGACATGCGCCCGCTGATCTGCGGCAAGGAAGCCGCCGCCTATACCGCCGCCCAGGAAGCCGCCTTCCCCATGGGGCTCAAGGGCCAGCCGAGCTTTCTCAGTGACACGGTGATCGCCAGCTCTTATGTCGCCACCGATCTGGGCCGCATCGCCGTCGGCATCAACCTGCCGCGCCCGCGCCCGGTGCATCTGCCGCTGTTCAGCGCCCCGACCACCGAAGCCTCCCTCGGCGGCGACCTGCGCCCCGGCCTGCCCAGCACCGACTCCGCCCCCTTCCCCCGACCACGCCCGAGTTTCTAGGTTTTTGGCCCCTCGCTTCGTCTAAACGCGGTGTCATCCCGGCCTTGAGCCGGGACCCATCCTGAGATGGGTTCACCGGCCTGATCTCGAGATGGGCCCCGGCTCAAGGCCGGGGCGACACCGTGGCGTGGCAATATCAAAAACCGCCGCTTTCGGCCCGATTCCGCCCCTCCACACCCATCCCGCGCAAATGTGATCACCTGCCATGCTCTCCTGCATGGCGTTAACCCTGTTCCTTACCCGACTATTAATTTGTTCAGTCGCATTTTGCGCAGGACAATTTCCCTTCCCTTCTACGAGGACATCCATGAAGCGCCTTGGCATCATGCTTTCCGCGATCCTGCTGCTTTCCACCGCTGCCCAGGCTGCCGATCTCGGCTGGAACAGCGGCGCGAGCCCGATCTATTCGCCCACCCCGGCCTCCGGCTGGTCGGGCTTTTACGCTGGCGTCAATGCCAGCTACGGCTGGGGCACCCTGGACCGGCAGCCTGCTGCTGGCGGCGCGACGGTCTCCAACAATAGCGGCGGCGGCGCGCTGGGCGCACAGGTCGGCTACAATCTGGATATGGGCGGCTTCGTGCTCGGCACCGAAGCAGATCTGCAGTGGGCCAGCATCGGCCACACCCAGGATCTGGGCGCCGGCGACACGCTCAAGGCGGGCATCGACGTGTTCGGCACCATCCGTGGCCGCGCCGGCATGAGCTTTGGTCAGGTGATGCCCTATGTCACCGGCGGCTTTGCCGCGGGCCGTGGCAGCGTCAGCCTCGACAATGGTGTTACCACCTCGCAGACCGCCACCCATATGGGCTGGACCGTGGGCGCGGGCCTCGAAGCCCAGGCCACCTCCAACATCTCCATCAAGGCCGAATATCTCTATGTCGACCTGGGCACCCAGACCTACAACAACCTGCCCGCTCCGTTCGGCAACACCAACGCTACGCAGCGCTTCAGCGTCGTCCGCGCCGGCCTGAACTACAAGTTCTAGCCGCAGCCATCCTGTGTGGGCGTTTATTGGGAAGGGACTGGTTTCGGCCAGTCCCCTTTTTATTTGAGCCAAACCGCCCCTAACCAGTTTGCCGTGTCGGCGATGCAAGAATTGATCGCGGCGTTCATGCGATACCCTCGCTCGGCCGCGGGCGTTGAGCCCGCGCGCGGGATTGTGGGCACCCTGCTCGATCAGCTTCAGATCGGCCCGAACTGGCCGTTTCGATGGCGATCTTGAGAAAATCGGCAAGCATCGAACGCTCCATCACTTGAGATGGAACGGAGCTACGCCTTAGCGGCGTAACGGCTCTAGATCGAAAGCGGCGCTAACCCGTAACGCGGGCGTAAAGCCCCTCCGGGTTGGAGCACCGGATCAGCGATCAATCGATTTGGGCGGCCGGCCCGGCAAAGATCTGCTTCACGTCGCCGGCACAATCGGCTCTGAGCAGCAGCGTCAACAGAACCCGCGCTTTGAGCCCGTCGAGCTGGCCGGCCAGCACGACGCCGCGCCGTTGCAGATCAATCTCACCCCCGACAAAGCCGTAGGTGCTGCGCAATACTTCGCCATTGCCGGCCCGGCTGGCCAGCACGACCGGGATCGCGGTCGCGGCTCGCTCCAGCG
This sequence comes from Devosia sp. A369, assembly GCF_054489345.1. Lineage (NCBI taxonomy): Bacteria > Pseudomonadati > Pseudomonadota > Alphaproteobacteria > Hyphomicrobiales > Devosiaceae > Devosia > Devosia sp. A369. The sequence goes on from NZ_JBTMWV010000003.1 coordinate 119,192, forward strand.
CCGCTGCAGCATTGGGTGAGGCGTGCCCGCCACCAACCCCTTCGATGACCAGGCCAGCAAAACCCGCCTCGACCGCCGCATGGATCAGTTCCCCCTGATCATCCAGCGACAGGCGGAGCAAGGCTACCCGCTGGCTGCCGGTTACCTTGTGGCGTGGTAACCGCCATGCGCGCAGGGGTCGGGTATGGAAATGGACGCGCCCCTCGCTCACCCCACCGATGACACCCCCACCCAGCGAGACAAACGCCGATGGGCTGGTGCTGTGTCGTTTGGCGACAAACTGGGCGGCATGTATCTCGTCATTCAGGACGACAACGACGCCCATCTGCCGGGCCTCGCTGCTGGCGGCGACACGGATTGCCGCGAGTAGATTGGCCGGGCCGTCCGCCCCCGACAATGATGGATTGCGCATCGCTCCGGTGACCACGACCGCGATGTCGGGGACAACGAGCAGGTCCAGGGCAAAGGCAGTTTCCTCGATAGTGTCGGTGCCTTGGGTGATGACCGCCCCTTGGGTACCCGCAGCAGCAAGGTCGTTGATGTGCGCGGCCAACTGCACGATGTCATCGAAGGACAGGTGAGCGCCGGGCAACATCCGGAAGCTTTCGGCGCGCAGGCCCGTGAACGCCGCCAACTCGGGCACCGCCCCGAGCAGTTGATCGGCGGTCAGGGTCGGTGTGACGCCCGGCTGCGCGCCGGGAGCCATGGCAATGGTGCCGCCCAGTCCGATAACAACGACCGGCGTGGCGACAGTCTCTGCAGTCACAATGGCACCCCTTCAAACTCGGCTTCGGCAAAATGCCCGCATTCGGGGCCGGGGCGCAAGCGGCCGTTCAGGCCGGGGAGAGTCTTGAACTGGCCCATTGCGGATATTGCATCCGCAATGGGCCTTCCGACTATCGCAAGGGCTTAGTCGGCGACGGGAACCACGGCACCCTTGTATTTTTCCAGAATGAACTGGCGGATCGGCTCGGACTTCAGCACTTCGACAAGGCGAATGATTTCCGGCCGGGTTTCATCGCCGGCCCGCACGGTGATGATGTTGGCATAGGGGTTGTTTTCGGCACTTTCGACGGCGATTGGATCATTCACCGGGTCAAGGCCGGCATCGAGGGCGTAGTTGGCGTTGATCACCACGGCGTCGGCTTCATCATTGAGATGGACCTGCGCCAGCAATGCGGCTTCCACATCGGTCTTGAAGGTCAAATTCTTCGGATTGCCGACGATATCGTGCACGCGGGCGGAATAGACATCGAGGCCTTCGGGCAGGGTGACGATGCCTTCACGCACGAAGATCGCCAGAATGCGGCCTTCTTCAGCGACCGAGTCGCGCAGGATGACTTCGCCATTGTCCGGCAGGTCCTGCAGACTATCCCAGCGCTGCGAATAAAGGCCGATCGGCTCGACATGGATGCCGCCGGCATTGACGAAATCATAGTCCGGATTGTCCGCCAGAACTTCGTTCAGATAGGGCACGTGCTGGAAATAATTGGCGTCGATTTCACCCGAATCCAGCGCCGTGTTGGGCAGGATATAGTCCTGGAACGGGATGATTTCGAGTTCGATGCCTTCTGCGGCCAGGATGGGCGCGGCCTGTTCGAGGATTTCGGCGTGCGGCACATAGGATGCGCCAACCACCAGCTTGGTCTGGGCCAGAGCGGGGGTTGCCAGCACAGTTGCAGCGAGCAACGCTGCGGTGATGAGAGAGGTCTTTGCCATCATTGGCTCCTTTGGTTTTATCGTTTGTCGAGATTGCGGGTCGCCATGTCGCCAGCGAATTGAATGGCGAAGACGATGACGAGAACCATTCCGGTGGCGGCCAGCGTGACGTCGCCATTATTGCGCTGGAAACCTTCGAGATAGGCCAGATGGCCCAGCCCCCCGGCCCCGATGACCCCGGCCATGGCGGTGAAGCCAACCAGCGAGATCAGGGACACGGTGAGGCCCGAAGCCAGCGCGGGGCCTGCCTCTGGAATGAGAACTTTGAAGATGATGGTGAAAACACCGCCACCCATGGAGCGCGTCGCTTCGATCACGCCCTTGGAGACCTCGCGAAAGGCAATCTCCACCAGCCGTGCATAGAACGGCGCTGCCCCCACGATCAGCGCCGGCAAGGCGGCGTTGACGCCCAGCATGCGCCCGACCAGGAACCGGGTTACCGGGATCAGCAGCACGATCAGGATGATGAAGGGGATCGAGCGGAAAAGGTTGGTAACCAGCGACAGCGCGCCATAGGCCGAGCGATTGGCCAGCAGCTGCCCAGGACTGGTCAGAAACAACACCGTGCCGATCAGCAGCCCGAGAATAAAGGTCGCGCTGCCAGCCATGCCCGTCATGTAGAGCGTGTCGATCGTGGCCTTCCAGAACTGGTCGAGCCGGAGATTGGGAAACAGCAATTCGATCATGGCGCGGTCTCCTCGCCAATGATTTCGGCGACGATGTCGCGCTCCGCCAGATAGGCCAGCAATGCCTGCAGCGCCGCGCCCTCGGCCGGCACCTCGACATAGAGTTCACCGATAGCGGCATCGCGCGTTCGGCTCACCCGACCATGCACGATGTTGATGGGGAGGTCGAAATGCCGGATCGCGTCGGCCAGCACGGGCTGGCGGGCCCGGGGCCCGACATAGACCAGCTTGATCAGGGCACCGTCCACGAGGCCAGGGACCGTTGGGTCGAAGGTATCGGCGCTGGAAATCTGCCGCACGAAACGCTTGGTCACCTCGGCCTGGGGCTGGGCGAAAACGGCCTTGGCCGGACCGGTCTCCACCACTTTCCCGGCTTCCATCACCGCCACCTGGTCGCAGATGCGCCGAATGACATGCATCTCATGGGTAATCAGCACGATGGTCAGACCCAGCCGGCGATTGATGTCGGACAACAGGTCCAGAATGGCGTCCGTGGTCTCCGGATCGAGCGCAGAGGTGGCCTCATCGCAGAGCAACACATCGGGATGGTTGGCCAAGGCCCGGGCGATACCGACGCGCTGCTTCTGGCCACCGCTCAATTGCGCCGGGTAGGCGTCTTCGCGGCCTTCGAGCCCCACCAGACGCACCAGTTCGGCCACCCTGGCCTTGGTTGTCGCCCGGTCAACCCGGGCAATCTCGAGGGCGAAGGCAATGTTCTGCGCCACGGTGCGCGACCAGAGCAGGTTGAAATGCTGGAAGATCATGCCGATCTTCAGCCGTGCCTTGCGCAAAGCCGGCCCTTCGGCATGCGACAGATCGAGACCATCGACATGGACCGTGCCGCTATCGACCCGCTCCAGCCCGTTCAGCAGGCGGATCAGCGTGCTCTTGCCCGCGCCGCTATGGCCGATCACCCCGAAGATCTGGCCCCGCTCCACGGACAGGTCCACCTGATCGACCGCCGTGATGCGCGCGTCTCCCTGCCCAAAGGATTTAGTGGCCTTGTTCAACGAGATCAGTGCGGCGGTCAAAAAACTTTCCTGTCAAAGCGAAAACGAACACAGCTTATAGCCCGGCTCATTCACGATATGAACGGTCGTGATTAAATCTCTTTCCCTCTCCGGCCGCGCGCGGCGCAATGGTTTCGCGCGGGGTGCGGCATGGGGAGCAATCGGGTCCCGTGGCATCTGGGCGTCCATGTCTCGACCCTGTTTTTAAGCGAGACGGGCGGGACAGGCTCGGCTAGAAAATATTCGGCCGCTCTGTGGCCATGTCGGATCGGCGTGGCCGTTAGCTGTTTGGCGCTGGGCGGCGGAGGACAAGAGCGTGAGCAAGCAAGGCGAAGTGCGCACTGGAACGGCCGGCTGGGTGTTCGAACCCTGGCGCGGCAGCTTTTATCCCGAAGGCCTCGTGCAGAAAAAAGAGCTGGCCTATGCCAGCTCCCGCCTCGGCAGCATCGAGATCAACGCCACCTTCCGTGCCAACCAGAAGCCGGAGAGTTTTGCCAAATGGGCCGGCGAAGCCCGCGACGGCTTTGTCTTCGCCATCAAGGGCCCGCAACTGGTCACCCATATCAAGCGGCTGAAAAACTGCGAGATCGAACTGGCCAATTTTTTCGCCTCGGGTCCGCTGGCCCTCGGCCCCAAGCTGGGTCCATTCATCTGGCAGCTGCCGCCCAATGTCAGCTATGACCGCGATGTGCTGAGCGGCTTCCTGGCGCTGCTGCCCAAAACCGGCGCCGACTATGTCGCGCTGGCGGGCAAGGCCGATGCACGGCTCAAATCCCCGCCCTTCCTCGATACCGGCAACGTCGGCCCGATCCGTCACGCCATCGAGCTGCGCAATGCCAGCTTTGACGCGCCCGAGGTCAATGCGCTGCTGGCCGAACATAATGTTGCGCGCGTCATCGCCGACACGCCGGACAATCCATCGCGCGACCTGACCGCCGATTTCGCCTATTGCCGGTTGCAGGGACCGGCGCATGGCCATGGCGGCGGCTACCAGCCCACCGACATTGCCGACTGGGCCAAAACCGTCACCGCCTGGGCTGGATCGGGCAAGGACGTGTTTGCCTATTTCGTGCATGAGGACAAATTGCACGCCCCGGCCAATGCCATCGCCCTGCGTCAGGCGGCTGGAATCAGCCTGCCCGGCGATTGATCACAAGCCTGTTTCCGGCTGGAATTTGCCACAGCGGCACGCTATCCAGCCTTCACTCCAGCGTCACTCGAGAACCCAAATGGCCCAATCGTTCCTCCGCCCGCTCGACAAGCTTTCGGCAGGCGCCGCCTTCGTTCTCGGCCTCGTGACCATCCTGCTGGCGCTCGCCTCGCAGGTATTCGGCGGCCTCGTGCCCTGCGAACTCTGCCTCGAACAGCGCCTCGCCTATTATTATGGCCTGCCGCTGCTGTTGCTGGTGCTGCTCACCTGGAACCGGCTGCCGCTGCCGGTCTGGTATGTCGCCATGGCCATCGTCACCGCCATTTTCGTCTGGAGCACCTATATGGGGGCGTTCCACGCTGGCGTCGAATGGGGCTTCTGGCCCGGCCCGACCGCCTGCACTGGCGTCGGCGAAAGCATGGATTTCAACGCGCTGAGCAACCTGACCCCGGTCATCGGCTGCGACGTGGTGCAGTTCCGCTTCCTCGGCATTTCCATGGCCGGCTACAACGCACTGGTGTCATTGGTGATTGTGGTTTTGCTGGGCGTATCGATTGCCGCCCAGCTGCGCGGGCAGAAGCGGGGCTAGACGTCCAGAGCGGCGTCGATGTCGACAGCTGCCGATAGGACGCGGATCACCGAGATGACGTCGTCGCGCACCACATAGATGACCGCGTAGCGCCCGTGTACCCGCCGACGATACCCGCGATCGGCGAAATTAGGCAAAACGGCAAAACCGAACGGGGTTTCGGTCAGCTCAATGCAGGCGGTCTGCAACTCCTGCACAAAGGTGATGGCCCGTTTTGGACTGTCCTCGGCGATATAGTCGCCTATGCCGCGCAAATCCATTCTGGCTCGAGGAGCGAACCGCAGCCTCATGCCGATTTCTTTTCGGCCATCTCACTGTAGCGGGCCATGAGTTCAGCAAAAACGTCATCGGCCGGGATGCCGAGCCCCGCATCAATCTCGTCCAGCCCCACTTGCAGCTTGGCTTCCAACTCCTTGAACCGCGCCTCGCGCTCTTGCACCAGGCGGACGCCTTCGCGCAGCACTTCGCTTTTGGAATTGTAGCGGCCGTTCTCAACCAGATCGGTCACGACTTTTTCGAGCGTTTCGCCCAGTTCAGCGCTGATGGCCATGCCTGTTCTCCGTGCCTGAGTGAAAACCAATAATAGTTATTGGCTAAACACCTTGCAAGAGAGCACGGGCTCCGTAGCTCTACTGATCCTCAAGCTCGCCCCACCCAGCCAGCCCTACGGCTCCAGCTCGATGTCCCAGTACAAATAATCCAGCCAGCTCTTGTGCAAATGGTTGGGCGGGAAAGCCCGGCCATTATTGTGCAGGTCATATACCGTGGGTTGATACGGCGTCTGGTGCGGGAACATGCGGATTTCGCTCGGCATCCGATTGGCTTTTTTCAGATTGCACGGCGCGCAGGCGGCAACGACATTTTCCCAGGTGGTCTGGCCGCCCTTGGAGCGGGGGATGACGTGATCGAAGGTCAGATCGTCCTTGCAGCCGCAATATTGGCACAGGAAGCGATCGCGCAGGAACACGTTGAAGCGGGTAAAGGCCGGGTTCCGCGCCGGCTTGATATAATCCTTGAGCGCCACCACGCTGGGCAATTGCATGGCAAAGCTGGGCGAGCGGATCACCGTGTCATATTGCGACACGATATTCACCCGATCGAGGCACACCGCCTTGATGGCGTCCTGCCAGGACCATAGGGACAATGGATAGTAGCTGAGCGGCCGGAAGTCGGCGTTCAGCACCAGAGCGGGACAGGCCTCAGGCGACACGTGGATGGTCACTTGAGTCTCCCGGAACGGGAATCGAGTAAGTCCATAGCGCTTTATACTAAGCGCTTTGTGTCAGCCCTGTGAAGCGGGAAGCATTCGCTTTATTTTGTGATCAGGCGCTCGATGAAACGGGTGGCAAACGCCATGCCGTCCGGGGCAATGCCGTGCCCGACGCCCGGGCTCACGTGATAGTGCACCTCATAGCCGGCTTGGCGCAGCGCCAGATCGGCCTCGGCGCTATGGATCGGATCGACCACGCTGTCGTTGTCACCATGCACCAGGCACACCGGGCTCTTGGCCACACCATCACTGCCAAAGCCCTCCGGCGGCAGCAGCGCCCCGGAAAAGCCGATGATGCCCATCAGCGGGCGATCCAATGACAGCCCAACATGCAGCGCCATCATCGCGCCCTGGCTGAAACCCGCCAGCAGCGTGTTTTCCGGGGTAATGTCGGTCTGGCTCCACAGATCGTCGAGAAATTCGCGCAGCACCGGGGCTGCCTGAACCACGCCCAATTGCCGCTTGGCCAGCCGGTCGCCGTCAAAGCTGATATCGAACCACTGATAGCCCGAGGCCAGTTGCCCGCATTGTTCGGGCCCATTGGGCGAGATGAACACCGCATCGGGCAAGGCGTCCTGCCACAGCGGCGCCAGCCCGATCAGATCATTGCCGTCGCTGCCATAGCCATGCAGCAGAATCACCGCCTGCTTGGGCAGGCCACCGGAAGCGGGGGGCACCATCGGGCCGGAGAGTTTGGTCATAAAAGAATTCCTTCCCGGTCGCGCATCACCGCGAAATACCGCCAGAACAACAGGGCCGCTGCCGAACGATGGGGCGTCCAGCCAGCGGCGATGGCGATCATTTCCTTGATGGTTGGCCGCGCGTCAAGGCCAAGCCCATGCTGCACCGCCTTGAGCAGCGCCAGATCGCCGGATGGAAACACATCGCAATGGCCGGCGCAGAACATCAGATAGACCTCCGCCGTCCATGGCCCGATGCCCTTATGCGCCACCAGAGACCGCACCGCATCATCCCCCGGCAGCGTCTCCAGCGCGTCGAAATCCAGCGTCCCATCCACCACCGCCTCGGCGATCACCCGCACGGTGCGAAACTTGCCTCCGGAAAAGCCGGTGGCGCGCACCGACTCCTCGCTCAGCGCCAGATAGGTTGCCGGATCGAGCGCCCCGGGCAGCAGCTCAAACCGGCTCCAGATCGCCGACGCACTGGCCACCGACACCTGTTGGCCGCAGATCACCTTGGCCATGCCGACAAAGCCCCGGCGATTGATCCGCGGCGGCACCACCCCGGCAAAATCGCGCACCGGGCCCAGCCGCGGATCGAGCCCCACCAGCGCCTCGATATGGGCGGCAATGGCGTCGACACTATCGAGGCGCGGTGACGGCGGCAGCAGGCCTATGGTAGAACCGTCCTGTGTCGCCGAATCCATCCAGTCCCGTCCTTCGTTTTGCCCCCAGCCCCAATGGGAGGCTGCATCTCGGCCATGCCTATTCGGCGCTCTATACCTGGCGCGCCGCCGCCCAGCTGGGTGGCACGGCCCTGCTGCGCATCGAAGACATTGATACCGAGCGCAGTAAACCCGAATTCACCGCCACAATCATCGACGATCTGCATTGGCTGGGGCTCGACTGGCCCGAACCGGTGCTGCGCCAGTCCGACCGGCTCGACGCCTATGCCGAGGCCGGCAACCGTTTGCGCGAGCAAAACCTGCTCTATCCCTGCTTCTGCGCCCGCAGCGAGATCGCCGCCCATGCCGATGGCAGCGACCCCGATGGCGCCCCGCTCTATCCCGGCACCTGCCGCCATCTCGACCGCGGCGAGCAGATCGAGCGGCTGGAACGCGGCGATCCGGTGCAGTTCCGCCTCGATACCGCCAAGGCCATGGACCGTGTCGGCATGCTCAGCTTTACCGTGGTCGGCCCGCTGCTCACCGACCGGCCGCAAATCCGCTATGCCAAGCCCGAACGCTGGGGCGATGTGGTGCTGCAGCGCAAGGGCATCCCCACCAGCTATCACCTCAGCGTCGTGGTCGACGACGCGGCGCAGAATATCACCCATGTGACGCGCGGCCGCGACATGGAGGCGGCCACCGATATCCACACGCTGCTGCAAATGCTGCTCGGCCTGCCGGCGCCGGTCTATAATTTTCATCGCCTGATTCTGGATGATTCCGGCAAAAAGCTGGCCAAATCCAAGGGCGCCGAAAGCCTCGCGGCCTTGCGCGCCCAAGGCTGGACGCAAGAGGATGTGCGGCGCGCGGTCGGGTTTTAGGCTCCCTTGCCGATCCGCCCCAGATGGGTCAGCGAAAATCCCTCCAGCGCTTTGAGGCCATAGCCCAGCATCCGGTCAAAGCCGGCATGGGCCAGGAACAGCGCGCCACAGGCTGCAAGCGCCGGCACGGCAAACACCGATCCTGCCGCCAGCAGCACCAGGCCAAAGCCATAGATATGCACGATATTGTAGCCCACTGCGCCCACCCTTGGGCCGAACGCATAGGCCAAAAAACTCAGGTCAGGCGCAAAGAACACCGGGATCGCCAGCCACCACGCCCAGCCACTATCCAGCTGCCAGAACAGGACCAAAGCGCCCACCAGCACCAGCGCGCCCTCAAACCGCTGCCAGATCACGAACCAGCTCATCGCACGCCACCTTCCATTGCTTTCCGTGTCCCTCGCCATGGCAACGGACATTAGGCACCCCCATCTACTCGGACAAGCCGATCCATTTGTGACAACCGGCCGCGCTGATCACCGACAGGGAATTGTTCACCTCGTCCCGGATTCGTGCGATCTATGATGCGCTGGCCGCAGGTCTTGCCGCCTCCATCACTGACCAGCGCTCCAATCGGTAGGATGTCATGCAACTCGCTCTCAATATCGCCATCGCCCTCGCCTTGCTCTTCGTTGTCGTCGTGCTGGGCATGGGTCTGTGGAACATGACCAAGGGCGGGCCGGGCAGTACCAGCCAGAAGCTGATGCGCCTGCGCGTCGCCGGTCAGGCCGTGGTGCTGCTGCTGCTGATGGCCGCCTTGTTCTTCTTCGGCGCCGGGCGCGGCTAGCATGGTCAAGCTCAACCGCATCTACACCCGCACTGGCGACGACGGCACCACCGGGCTGGTGCGCGGCCCCCGCCGCCCCAAATTCGATTTGCGCGTCGACGCCTATGGCACGGTGGAAGAGGCCAACGCCACTATCGGCGCGGCGCGTATCCATACCGGCTCCATGCCCAAAATCGATATGCTGCTGGGCCGGATCCAGAATGATCTGTTCGATGTCGGCTCCGATCTGGCAACGCCGGGTGCCGACAGCCCCGACGCCGATTTCCCCTCATTGCGCATCCGCGCCGTGCAGACCGCTTTCCTCGAGCAGCAGATCGACCATTTCAATGCCGATCTGGCGCCGCTGAAAAGCTTCATCCTGCCCGCCGGCACGCCGCTGTCGGCGGCCCTGCACATCGCCCGCACCGTCACCCGCCGCGCCGAGCGCATCACCGTCGAACTGGCCGCTGCCGAGCCCGACACCAGCCCCGAGGCCGTGCGCTATCTCAACCGCCTGTCGGATCTGCTCTTCGTGCTGGCCCGCGTCGCCAATAATAATGGCGCCAAGGATGTGCTGTGGGTCCCCGGCAACCATGGCGATGTCAAAAAGGGCGGTCGCGACTAGGCCCCCGATCTCCGCGCGGGTCTGGAACCGACCGGAGTTTCAAGACATTAGTGCAGCCGGGCGATGTCGCCAGGGTAAGGGCCAAAAGCAATGTTTCTGCCGCTGCATGACACCAATCCCATGCGCCATATCGGTTTCCCCTATGTCACCTATGGGCTGATCGGCCTCACCATCATCTGTTTCATGCTGCAGGCGGTGCTACCGCCGGCGGCCTTCGATCAGGCCACCATCGATTTCGGCATGATCCCCATCGTGGTGCGCGATCTCTATCCCCAACCGGTGCCGTGGCTGCCCGATTGGGCGACGCTGGTGACCTATGCGTTCCTGCATGCTGATTGGCTGCATCTGCTCAGCAACATGCTGTTTCTGTGGGTGTTCGGCGACAATATCGAGGACGCGCTGGGCCATTTCAAATTCGCCCTGTTTTACCTCGCCTGCGCCGTGCTCGCCGCGCTGGCGCATCTGGCGTTCAACCTCAACGACAATGGCCCGCTGATCGGCGCTTCGGGCGCCGTGGCCGGGGTGATGGGCGCCTATATCCTGCTTTACCCGCATGCCCGCGTCTTCGTGCTGGCCCGCATCGTCATCCCGATTCCGCTGCCGGTCCCCGCCTTCTGGATGCTCGGCTTCTGGGTGGCGACGCAGTTGTTTTACGTGCTGATCGGCTCGGAAGAACCTGTCGCCTGGTGGGCGCATCTGGGCGGCTTCCTCGCCGGCATCGTGCTGGCCGCCCTGCTCAAGCGGCGCGACGTGCCGCTGTTCGGCGGTCGCTGGGCGCCGGCTGCGCGCTAATTCAAACTAAATTAACACCGTCGCCGAAGACTTTGTTTACGCCGCCCTCCTAGGCTCCCGCCTGGACCAGTCAGCACAGGAGGTCTGCGATGAATACCGACCTCTCGACCCAGATGATGGCGATGAATTCGGTCAAGCTGCAAACCAGCGTGCAGATTGCCGTGTTCAAAAAAGCCCATGAGATGCAGACCGACCTGCTCGAAACCCTGATGCAGTCGGCGCTTTCGACCCCACCGCCCGGTCAGGGCGCCAAGGTCGACAAGCTGGCCTAGGGAGAAGGTGATGAGCAATGCTCTCGGTATCAGCCCATCGGTGATGATCAACCGCATGGTGGATCGCGCCGGCACCCCGCTGGCCGCCCAATTGGCCAAAGTCGCCGAATTGCGCATGGAACTGATGCTGGCCGTCGACGACGACCAGCAACAAGCCGCCAGCGCCAGCCCCACCGGCGAAGCCCCGGCCGTAGCGCTCAGTTCAGGCGCGGTGGTGGACCGGCTTATCTGATTTTCTTCTTCCCTTCTCCCCTTGAGGGAGAAGGTGCCCGAAGGGCGGATGAGGGGTTGCTTCCCCAAGCATTGAAGCATGGGCCTGCGCAGCACCCCTCACCCTGCTTTTCCGCTGAACGCGGCAAAGCTGTCCCTCTCCCTCAAGGGGAGAGGGGAAGAAAGGTAGAACTAGCTCTTGAGCGCCAACAGCGCCTCAACCACCGCTTCGCCATCGGCGCTATGCCACTCCGCCGGGCCCTGCAGCACGGCCAGCTCGCAGCCATTTTCATCCAGCACTAGCGTCGCCGGCAGGCCCACGGCCACGGCCTGCTGCTTCAGCCGCTCGAAGGCGGCAAACGTGTTGTCGGCATAAAGCGGCAGATTGGCGAACGCGCCGTCATCAAGGAACGACTGCGCCTTGGCCACCCCGCCCTCGCCAATATCGAGATTGATCGGCAGCACCATGAAGGCGTCCGAATTATATTTCGTCGCCAGCGCGTCGAGCGCCGGCATTTCCTCGCGACACGGCACGCACCAGCTGGCCCAGAAATTGACCAGCAGCGCCTTGCCCTTGAAATCAGCAATGGTCATGGCCTTGCCGTCGGCGTCCTTGAACGCCAGCGTGGCATAGCCGCGCCCTTCGCCGGTGCCATTCAGCGCCGCCAGCTCGCCCTTGGCCGCAGCGTCGATCGCCTGCGCCGCCGCGTCCTGCACCGGACATTCCTTTGCCTGTCCAGCATTGCCGAGCCACAGCCACGCCGCTATAGCTAGCGCCAATCCCGTCACCCCCAGGATGACCCACAGCCGGACCCGGCTGTGGGTCATCCTGGGGCGAGGCGCGTGCATATCGGTCATAAAGCAATCTCCGAGGTATTCGATGAGCAACAAGATGTGGGGCGGGCGGTTTGCCACCGGCCCGGACGCCATCATGGAAGAAATCAACGCCTCGATCGGATTCGACCAGCGTTTATTCCGCCAGGATATTGCCGGATCGATCGCCCATGCCACAATGCTCGCCGAGACGGGCATTCTGACGCAGGAGGATCGCGACAGCATCGTCGCAGGTCTAACCGAGGTGCTGGCTGAAATCGAGGGTGGCAGCTTCACGTTCTCGCGGGCGCTGGAAGACATTCACATGAATGTCGAAAGCCGCTTGCGTGAAAAGATCGGCGATGCCGCCGGCCGGCTGCACACCGCCCGTTCGCGCAACGATCAGGTCGCGACCGATTTCAAGCTCTATGTCCGCGACACCATCGACACGCTGGTGATCCAGATTCACACCCTGCAGCTGGCGCTGGTTACCCGCGCCGAGCAGGAAGCCACCACCATCATGCCCGGCTTCACCCATCTGCAAAGCGCCCAGCCGGTGACCTTTGGCCACCATTTGCTGGCCTATGTCGAAATGCTCGGCCGCGACGCCGGCCGCCTGCTCGATGCCAGGAAGCGCCTCAACGAGAGCCCGCTCGGCTCGGCGGCGCTGGCCGGCACGCCCTATCCCATCGACCGGCAGATGACCGCGAACGCGCTCGGCTTTGACCGCCCGACCGCCAATTCGCTCGACGCCGTCTCCGACCGTGATTTCATCCTCGAAACCCTGGCCGCCGCCTCGATCTGCGCCATGCATCTGTCGCGCTTCGCCGAGGAAATGGTGATCTGGAGTTCGGCTCAGTTCGGCTTCATCAAGCTCAGCGACAAATTCACCACCGGCTCTTCCATTATGCCGCAGAAGCGCAATCCGGACGCCGCCGAGCTGGTGCGCGCCAAGATCGGCCGCATTCTGGGCGCGCTGACCAGCCTGATCGTGGTGATGAAGGGCCTGCCCTTGGCCTATTCCAAGGACATGCAGGAAGACAAGGAAGTCGCCTTCGATGCGCTCGACGCGCTGTCGCTGTCGCTGGCCGCCATGACCGGCATGGTCGGCGATCTCACCGCCAACCGCGAACGCATGCGCGTCTCGGCCGCCGCCGGCTTCTCCACCGCCACCGATATCGCCGACTGGCTGGTGCGCGAGCTGAACATCCCGTTCCGCGACGCCCATCACATCACCGGCCAGATCGTTGCGCTGGCCGAACAGAAAAACACCGGCTTGGAAGGCCTCACCATCGAGGACTTCAAGACCATCGATGAGCGCATCGACAGCCGCATCCACAAGGTGCTCACCGTCGAAGCCTCGGTCGCCGCCCGCAAATCCTATGGCGGCACCGCCCCATCCAACGTGCTGATCCAGGCCGCCCGCTGGAAAACCGAGCTGACCGGCCAGCCCCACGACCCCCTGCCGCTGCCCAAGTCGCGTGGCAGTCATGGCGATGGTGGGGTTGAATAATTTCTCAACTGCCCCAATGCTCCCCTGCGGGACCTGTCGCGATTTTGCCCCACCCACGATGTCACCCCGGCCTGAGCCGGGGCCCATCTCCCGATCCCGCCGGCGCCCCCATCTCAGGATGGGTCCCGGCTCAAGGCCGGGATGACGCCGCATTGGTGACTGGCATTTGGCAACAGACTCCCTGCCGAAAAATAAGGAGAATTTGGTGGCCAAAAAACCCCGACAGATGCGCCTCACCGAGCGTCATGTCGGCTATCTCCAGCCCCAAATCCTGTCCGACGTGCTGCCCCCGCCGCCGCCCGGCCTGCGCGAGGCCGGCCCGGACGATCACCGCAACACCATTGCCAGCCTGTTCGGCCCCGATCCCGGCGCCGACGAAGTCTGGATTTTCGCCTATGGCTCGCTGATCTGGAAACCGGCCTGCGACTTCGTCGAAATGCGCACCGGGCTAGTGCGCGGCTGGCACCGCTCATTTTGCCTCGGCTGGAACAACCGCTTTCGCGGCAGCGATGAGAATCCCGGCCTGATGCTGGCGCTGGATCGCGGCGGCGCCTGCAAGGGCGTACTGTATCGCCTGCCGCCCGACCGGGTCGAACACTGCCTGACCCAGCTATTCGAGCGCGAAATGGGTTGGCGGCCCTCGCCCTTCCCGCCCCGCTTCGTCAATGTCGCCACCGACGAGCGCAGCATCCGCGCCCTCACCTTCTGCATCGACCGCAATTCGGGTCGCTATGTCTCGGGTCTCAGCATCGACGCCATCGCCGACATGCTGGCCACCGCCGTCGGCTCGCGCGGCTCGATGGCCGAATATCTGTTCGCCACGGTCAAGCACCTTGAGGATATCGGCATTCACGATCCCCATCTCTGGCGCCTGCAAGCCATGGTCGCCGACCGCATCGAAGCCACCTATGAGGCCGCGCGCTAAGTCGGGCTTTTGTTTTTCACGGCGTCAGTTTAGATCACCGGGCCCTCCCTTCTCCCCTCGTGGGAGAAGGTGGCTCGCGTAGCGAGACGGATGAGGGGGCAACGCGGGTTGAGCAAACCCCTCACCCGCCCTTCGGGCACCCTCTCCCACAAGGGGAGAGGGGGAAGACAGGAAGATTGGCCTTGGTCCACCATTTTCAACACCGCGACGACACGCTGTTTGCCGAGGACGTCAATCTCAACGAGCTCGCCGCCAAGGTTGGCACGCCGTTTTACGTCTATTCCAGCGCCGCCCTCCGCAGCCAGGTGCGCGCGGTACAGGCCGCCTTTGACGGCATCCCCACCCTGCTCGCCTATGCGATGAAGGCCAATTCCAATCAGGCCGTGCTCAAGCTGATGGCCAGCGAGGGCGCCGGCGCCGATGTGGTGTCGCTCGGCGAATTGGAACGCGCTTTGGCCGCCGGCATCAAGCCGGCAAAGATCGTGTTTTCCGGCGTCGCCAAGACCGTCGCCGAAATGCGCCGCGGCCTCGAAGTCGGCATCAAATGCTTCAACCTCGAAAGCGAGCCCGAACTCGAACGCCTGTCGATGATCGCCCAGGATATGGGCCTGACCGCCAAGGTCTCGGTCCGCATCAATCCTGACGTCGATGCCCGCACCCACGCCAAGATTTCCACCGGCAAGGCCGAGAATAAATTCGGCATCGCCTATGCCCGCGCCCGCGAAGTCTATGCCCGCATCGCCGAGCTGCCCAATGTCGAAGCCGTGGGCGTCGACATGCATATCGGCAGCCAGATCACCGAACTCGCCCCCTTCGCCGAGGCCTTCACCCTGCTCGCCGACCTGGTCAAGGCGCTCCAGGCCGACGGCCACGCCATCGCGCATATCGATGTCGGTGGCGGCCTCGGCATTGTCTATAACGCCGAGGAAGACGCGCCGCCCCTACCGGCCGCCTATGCCGACGTGGTGCGCGACAAAATCGGCCAGCTCGGCTGCACCCTGGTGATCGAACCCGGCCGGCTGCTGGTCGGCAATGCCGGCATCCTCGTCACCAAGGTCGAATATGTGAAGGAAGGCGGCACCAATTTCGTCATCGTCGACGCGGCGATGAATGATCTGCTGCGCCCGACGCTGTATGAGGCCTATCACGACGTCCAGCCGGTCAATCACTCCAACCTCGCCCCGATCACCGCCGACATCGTCGGCCCGGTCTGCGAGACGGGTGACTATCTCGCCAAGGGCCGCACCATGCCCGGCGTCAAGGAAGGCGATCTCCTGGCGGTGATGAGCGCCGGCGCCTATGGCGCGGTGATGGCCTCGACCTATAATTCGCGCCCGCTGATCCCCGAAGTACTGGTCGACGGCACCCGCCACCACGTCATCCGCCCGCGCAAATCGCTGGAAGAATTGCTGGCCCTCGATAGCGTGCCGGACTGGCTGTAGGCGACACTCCGCACATACTCGGTGACATCGCGGTTGGGACGAGCGCTGTGCTAAGCGGCCGGCGCCCCTACTGCTCCCGCGCCCGCCGAGCCAGTGACAACACTTCCACCGGCTTGCCGACCAGCGCGTCATCGACCTTCTGCAACAATTCCGCCAGCGTGAACGGCTTGGTGATGACGTCATAGATCAGCGCGTCGAGCCCATGCGCCCGCTCGCGCTGATCGGCAAAGCCGGTCATCAGCACGATGATCATCTGGGGATATTTCGCGGCCACATGCAGGGCCAGCGCAATGCCGTCCATGATCGGCATCTTGATATCGGAAAGCAGCAGGTCGAATTGCCCCTCTTCGGCATCAGCCGTCTCGGCGGCCAGCCCGCCATCTTCTTCGGCGACGACCTCATGGCCCTTCATGGTCAGCGCGCTCACCACGAAGGCGCGCACTGACGGATCATCTTCGGCAACCAGAATACGGGCCATCAATGTTGCTCCAGAATAGAAAACTCGGTGGCGGGTTCAGCCCCGCCTATGGTCATTTCCTGCCCGCCGGCAAAGCTTAGCCGCACCCTTGCAGCGTCGCCCGGGGGCAGAGTGAGTTGGGTATCGAAGGTCGAGCGTTCGCCCGCCATCAGGTCGCGCACCGAGGGGGTCACGCTCCATTCGTAAACGCCGCGCCCCTGCGCATCGATCAGCGTCACCACCACCGCCGGCACCATCACCGGCTCGGGCATCAGTCCGACGATCTGCGCCGAAACGATCAGCACATCCTTGCCGTCGCGCAGCGTGCGCAGCGTCGACACATTGGAAAATTCCAGCCCCACCACATTGACGCCCAGCCCGATCGCCTCATAGACGCCGGCCAGCTCCGGAAACCGCTCCACCACCTGCGTCCGGCCGAAATAGCCGACGATCAAGATCGCGCCGAGCAGCAGCACCGCCAACACTCTGACACTGCGCCGCAGCCGCGCCAGCGGCAGCTCGGCCGCCATGGCATTCTGGCGCTGGCTGAACGCCTTTTGCCGTTTGCGCATCAAGGCGGCATCGGCGCTGGTGCTTTGCTGCTGGGTCGCTGCATTGGCCTGTTCCAGCGCCTGCCGCGCCGCCCCATCCGTGGTCGCGGAACGTTCCTCGGCCATCATCACTTCGTCGAGCGCATCCTCGGTGATCGAATCAAACGCCGCTTGCTGCTCCGGCGTCGGCGGGGTTTCCGGTGCCACCGGGCGCTGCTTCCAGGCCTGTCGGCACTGGGCGCACTGCACCTTGCGACCGGCCGAGCCTATGGCCTCATAGGTCACCTGATACTTGGTCTGGCAATGTGGACAGGTAATGATCATCGGGCCAGACAGAACGGAGGAGGCAGTAACGCAGCGCCGACCCTAGCGGCAGGGGGTTAAAACTCCTCAAACCTGTGCGACCCACCGATCAATCCACCACATTTTCGTCCCTTTCATCCCGGCAAGGACAGCGCCTGCACATGCCGCCGCCATGGCTGTTATGATGCGCACAACACCTGATTCGCCCGCATGGCGGACCAAAGGGGAGCCTCTGTTCTTGATCGAGTTTTCCAATGTCGGGCTGCGCTACGGCAATGGTCCGGAGATTCTGCGGGACCTGAGTTTTTCGGTCGAGCCGGGCTCGTTTCATTTTCTCACCGGCCCTTCCGGCGCCGGCAAGACCAGCCTGCTGCGGCTATTGCTGCTGTCGCTGAAGCCGTCGCGCGGCCGCGTCACCATGTTCGGCGAGGATGTCAGCCATCTCAGCCAGGACCGCCTGCTGCAGATGCGCCGCCATATCGGCATCGTGTTTCAGGAATTTCGCCTGCTCGACCATTTGACCACCTTTGAAAATGTGGCCCTGCCGCTGCGCGTGCTGGGCCAGCCCGAAAGCGAATACCGCCCCAATGTCACCGAACTGCTCGAATGGGTGGGGCTGGGCGAGCGCATGAATGCGCTGCCGTCGCTGCTCTCGGGCGGCGAAAAACAACGCGCCGCCATTGCCCGCGCCGTCATTGCCCGGCCCAAAGTGCTGCTGGCCGACGAGCCCACCGGCAATGTCGATCCGGACCTGTCGAGCCGGCTGGTGCATCTGTTTGCCGAACTCAACCGCACGCTGGGCATGACCATCATTCTGGCGACCCACGAACTGCCGCTGCTGGACCAGTTCAGCTATCCGCGCATGCTGCTCAGCAAGGGCGAGCTGGTGATCCATGATTGAGCGTATCCTGACCGTCCTGCCGAGCCGTCGCGGCGCCGCCCCCATCGTCCCCGAAAAAAGCGTGGCTGGGCGCACTTTGCTGCTGCTGATCACCATTATGGGCTTTCTGTCCGCCGTTACTTTGGGCGGGGTGGTGCTGGTGCAGAAATCAGCCATTGCCTGGTCGTCCGATGTCGGCCGCGAAGTCACCATCCAGATCCGCCCGGTCTCGGGCGAGGTGATGGAATCCAATCTGCGCACCGCCGTGTCGCTGGCCGAATCCACCCCCGGCATCGCCTCGGCGCGGGCGCTGACCCTGGCCGAAAGCGAGCAATTGCTCGCCCCCTGGCTCGGCGCCGGGCTCGATCTCACCGCCATCGAAATTCCCCGCCTCGTCGTGGTGCAGCTGGCCGATCCGGTTGATGCCGATATCGAAGGGCTGGAGCGCAATCTCGGCGCCATCAAGGGGGCAAGTCTGGACACCCACGCCGCCTGGCGGCAGCAGCTCAACACCATGGCCGGCACCATCGTACTCTCGGGCCTGCTGGTGCTGATTCTGATCGGCGCTGCCACGGTGCTGGCCATCGTCTTCGCTACCCGTGGCGCCATGGCCACCAACCGCGAAATCGTCGATGTACTGCATTATATCGGCGCCTCCAACAAATTCATCGCCGGCGAATTCCAGGGCCGGTTCCTCTCCATCGGCCTGCAGGGCGGCTTGCTCGGCACCGTGGCCGCCTTGCTGTTCTTCGCCCTGATCGGCACCGCCGCCGGCAATATGCTGTCGAGCGAAGCCGGCGCGCAGGTCGGCGTGCTGTTCGGACGTTTCGCCCTCGGCATTGACGGCATGATCGGCATCATCGCCGTCGTCCCGGTCATCGCCGCCCTCACCGCCATCACCTCCCGCGTCACCGTCCGCCGCTTCCTGGCCGAGACGTCGTAGGCATAGCGACCTCAATGTTGGGGAGCCCCAATGTGCTCCCTCCCCCTTGAGGGGAGGGGACAGCATCGGGGCCGACATAGCCCATGGAACGCCCTCGCCAAGCCGGCGTTTGCCCGTTATGACGCTCAAAACGGCCCCACGCCGTAGGAGAGGCTGATGGCTATCGTGCAGGCAGTGCGCTCGGCGCTGTTCTATTTCGTCTTTATCGGCCAGACCGCGCTGGTCGCTATCACCATCGGCACCATCGCCATGTTCCGCGGCCGTACCCCGGCCAGCTGGGCCATCGCCAAATTCTGGTGCCGCTCCAATTTGGCCTATCTGCGCTTTTTTACCGGGGTGAAAACCCAGGTCAGCGGCATGGAAAACATTCCCGAGGGCGGCTGCATCATCGCCGCCAAGCACCAGAGCGACTGGGATGTGTTCTCGATTTTCCCGCACACGGGCAGGCCGGCCTATATCGTCAAAAAAGAACTGATGCAGATCCCCTTCTTCGGTCCGGCGGCGCGCTCGCTCGATTGTATCGAAGTCGATCGCAAGCGCGGCGCCGAAGCCATTCCCTTGATGATGGCGCAGGCCCATGCCGCCATCGCCCGCGGCTGCCGCATCGTCATCTTCCCCGAAGGCACCCGCAAGGCGCCGCTCGCCCCCGCCGACTACCGGCAGGGCATCGTCCGGCTCTATCTCGAGCTCAAGGTGCCGGTGGTGCCGGTGGCGCTGAACTCGGGCCTGTTCTGGGGCCGCAACAGCCTGCTGATCTGGCCGGGCACTGCCGAAGCCAAATTCCTGCCGCCGATCGAAGCCGGGCTCTCGGCCGACGTGTTTCAGGAGCGACTCAAAAAAGCCATCGAGTCCGAATCAGATGCCTTGATTCTCAAGGCTGCTGAACATGGTCTCTCCCGCCCCCTCGATCCCAAGCTGCGCGCCCGCCTCGACGCTCTCAAGCAAGCGGCCGCCGACGCCCCATAACCACTACATATTGACGATTCGGACGAACGCGAACATAGATGTAGTAATCAAGCATGGAGCCGCTTGACGTGCTTGGTGTTTTGTTCTACCTTTGTTCCAATTCGACGATCGCTGTGGGGATGGCGTAAATGGCCAAAACTGTCGAGAGCAATGTCCTGACCCACGGTTTTGGCCGCCACAGCAGCTGGCAAGGCCGCTCCGGTCGCGCCTATGGGCTGATCAGCGAAAACTTCGAACATTTCGTGCTGGGTGAGGACAATCTGTTCCTCATCGCCAAGGGCAGTCATGTGCTCTGGGTCGGCTCGACCACCGAGCTGGTCAATGATCCGATGAGCCGCACCCGCTTCCGGCTGGCGCTCGATTGCGCCGATCGCGCCTTCCGCGTGCTCGCCCCCGGCGCCGCCGCCGAGCGCCTCTCCACCATCTGGGACCTCGAAGGCGCCGAGCCCCTGCCCGGCGTACAGGCGGCCTAGGCCGCATTTGGCCTTTCGTAGGGAGAGCCACCAGCCCCCACCCTCCCCCTTGCGGGGAGGGACAGCGAGATAGGACTTAGCCCTTCGCTAAGTCCGTAAATCGAGCCGGGTGGGGGTATCTTTCCGCGAGTCCGGTGCCCGGGAGCCCCCCACCCTTGATCCCTCCCCGCGAGGGGGAGGGTGTCGACTACGAGAGCAACGCAATCCGACACGCAGACTCTTGCAAATCCCCCTAGCCAAGCCTTCCAGCTTGCTCTATAGAGCCGATCAACCCCTTTCAGAGATGAACTCTCTGGGCCGCTTTGGCGGCACAACGATATTGAATTCGGAGTACCGACCATGGCAGTGCCAAAACGCAAGACCTCGCCGATGAAGCGCGGCTTCCGCCGTTCGGCCGACGCCCTCTCCGCCCCGGCCTATGTCGAAGACAAGGATTCGGGCGAGCTGCGCCGTCCGCACCACGTCGACCTGAAGACCGGCATGTATCGCGGTCGTCAGATTCTCGACGCTCGGAAGTAAACCAAAGACGAGGCGCGCCTTGCGTCCGTTTCTGATATGCCGACGGCCGACCCTTCACTGGGTCGGCCGTTTTGCTATGTCTGCCGCCGGAAAGAGCGGCCTAAACCGGAGTTAAGCCATGAGCATGCGCGTTGAGTCGGACACGATGGGCACCATCGAGGTTCCTGCCGATAAATATTACGGCGCGCAAACGGCCCGCAGCCTCGCCAATTTCGACATTGGCGGCGAGAAGATGCCCCGCGAAATCATCACCGCCTTTGGCGTGCTGAAGAAAGCCGCGGCGCTGGCCAACCACAAGCTCGGCCTGCTCGACGTCACCACCCGCGACCTGATCATTTCCGCCGCCGACGAGGTGATTGAAGGCAAGCTGGCCGACCACTTCCCGCTGGTGGTGTGGCAGACCGGTTCGGGCACCCAGTCCAACATGAACGTCAACGAAGTCATCTCCAATCGCGGCATCGAAATGGCCGGTGGCGTCATGGGCTCCAAAAAGCCCGTCCACCCCAATGACCACGTCAATATGAGCCAGTCGTCCAACGACACCTATCCGACGGCCATGCATATCGCCGCCGTCGAGGCGATCGAGAATTACCTGATCCCCCGCGTCACCCTGCTGCGCGACACCCTCGCCGCCAAGGCCGAGGAATTCATGGATGTGGTCAAGATCGGCCGCACCCATCTGCAGGATGCCACCCCGGTGACCCTGGGCCAGGAGATCAGCGGCTGGGTCGCCCAGATCGATCATGGCCTGGCTGCCGTCAAGGTCACCCTGCCCCAGCTCAAGGAGCTGGCACTGGGCGGCACCGCCGTCGGCACCGGGCTCAACGCTCACCCCGATTATGCCGTGACCGTCGCCGCCGAGATCGCTAGCCTCACCGGCCACGATTTCATCACCGGCGCCAACAAGTTTGCCCTGCTGGCCGGCCACGATGCCTTTGTCGGCACTTCGGGCGGCCTCAAGCAGCTCGCCGCCGCCTTCATGAAAGTCGCCAATGACGTGCGCTGGCTGGCCTCCGGCCCCCGCTCAGGCCTCGGCGAAATCACCATTCCCGAAAACGAACCCGGCTCCTCGATCATGCCGGGCAAGGTCAATCCGACCCAGTCCGAAGCCATGACCATGGTGGTGACCCAGGTGATGGGCAATGACGCCACCATTGGTTTCGCCGCCAGCCAGGGCAATTTCGAGCTGAACGTGTTCAAGCCCGTCATCGCCTACAACATTCTGCAGTCCATCCGCCTGCTCGCTGACAGCGCAAAATCCTTCAACGATCATTGCGCCATCGGCATCGAGCCCGACCGCACCCGCATCGCCCAGCTGCTGGAACAGTCGCTGATGCTGGTCACCGCGCTCAACCGCAAGATCGGCTACGACAACGCCGCCAAGATCGCCAAGACCGCCCACAAGAACGGCACCACTCTGCGCGAAGAAGCCATCGCCCTCGGCCTGCTCACCGGCGAAGAATTCGACGCCGAAGTCAAACCCGAACAAATGGTCGGCCCGCTCAAGCTCAAAAGCTGATCTCCGAGAACGCCAGGCTCTCAGTCGACACCCTCCCCCTTGCGGGGAGGGATCAAGGGTGGGGGTCGGCTGGCCCCATATCGGGGCTCGCGCACCCCCTCCCAGCCTCCCCCGTCAAGAGGGAGGTGTCGCGCAGTGGATGCGACCCGTTACAAGCCCTTCCCGCCCGCCATCACCTCTGGCATTGTGCGCTCCGCCCCTTTGGAGAGCCCGCCATGACCGAGACCGTTTACATTCCCTCCAATGGCCGCCAGCAACCCACCCGCCCCGGCCGGTTCATCCCGCCGCTGCTGGTGTTTCCGTTCCTGGCCTATAATCTGATCGTGTTCACGATTTTTGCCGGCAATCCGCTCAATTGGGCGGCGGGCATGTTCGCTCTGCCCATGCCCTCGGGCACGCCCTGGCACATCAGCGCCGGCGATTTCCTGCTGGTCGTCGGCATTGTCTGCCTGTTCTTCGAAGTGCTGAAATCCACCCGCAGCAACCGCGCTTCCATCGTCGAGCACATGCTGTCGATGGCGATTTTCGTGGTGATGCTGGTGGAGTTCCTGCTGGTCGGCTCGGCCGCCAGCTCGGTGTTTTTCCTGCTGATGGTGATGAGCCTGATCGACGTCGTCGCCGGCTTCACCGTCTCCATCACCAGCGCCCAGCGCGACGTCTCGATGAACTAGGGCGGGGGCGCTCCGCCCCTAAGCCACAATACTCGTGCGATAGCCCGCCGGCAGCCGCTTGACCGCGATCCTGGCCCCAGCGGCATAAGCGCCGATCGCCCCCTCGGCACTGCCCCGCCGCCGCGCCCGCTGCGGCGGCAACACATCCCGCTCGGCCAGCAGCTGACTGACAAATGCCGCCATCGGCGCACTGCGCAGCAATGACGGCCGTGGCCGTGCCGCTTCCAGCCGCATCGGCAGTCCCGCCCGGATCGTCTCACTATCGGCCATCTCAGCCTCGCTTTGTCCCAAAGCAGGCCAGCACGTCCCGATATGAGACAAATCATCTGGCCTTACCCCCTATTAGGGGCAAGCGGCGTGCCAGATGCTAATCATTTGTTAACTATAATGCCATCGCGCTGTGGATCGACCAGCGCGTCACAGGCTCAGCCGCATCACATGGCGGCGCTTTCCTGCCGTCCCGACCGGCGCAAAGCCCAGCCGCTCGAAGGCCGGCACAAAACCCATGAAGCGATAGCTCGGAGAATCGGGGGCGACCGGATAGGCCTCCAGCACGGCAGCGCCCTGCGCCTTGGCATGCTGTGCCGCCGCCGTGATCAGCGCGGCGCTGAGCCCGGTCTTGCGCTGCGCCTTGGCGACATACATGCAGGTCAGCGACCACACCGGCAAATCGTCCTCCGGGCCACCCAGCCCGCGAAAACTCTGTTTGGGCGCCACTGACACCCAGGCCACCGGCACGCCTGCCAGATAGGCCAGCAATCCCACCGGCACGCCCTCGGCGATCCGCCCCAGCATCTGCCGCTGGCGACTGGGGCTCTTGGTGTCCTTGAGTTCGTCGCTGCTGGCCCGCCAGGTCATGCACCAGCAATAGCTCGGCGCACCGGGCGCGCCGAACAGGCTTTGGAAATCGCTGACTGTCTCATCCGTGACCGGTTTGAAAATCAGCGCGGCGGACATCGCTAGAAATTGTCCTTGCCCTTGCGGATCGCGGCGAACACCTCGGCGGCGCTGGCGCCTTCCAGCCCAAAATGCTTCGCCAGGCCCGGATCGTCGGCGCGTAGTAACGGATTGGCCGCCTTGTCCTGGCCGAGGGGGAACGGGATGGTGGCCTTGCCGGCCTTGCGCAGTGCCTCAACCTCGGCGGCGCGCTGCTGCAACGCCACATTGTCTGGGTCGATCGACAGCGCAAACGCGGCATTGCTGGCGGTATATTCATGGCCGCAATAGACCAGCGTGTCGTCCGGCAACTCGCGCAGCGCCTTGACGCCGTCCCACATCGGCCCGGGCGTGCCTTCAAACATGCGGCCCACGCCGAGCGAGAACAGCGCGTCGGCGGTGAACAGATGCTTGCCGACCTTGTCGTGAAACACGATATGCCCCAGCGTATGGCCCGGCGCGTCAAACACGTCGAACACTGTCTCGCCCAGGCTCACCGTCTCGCCGCCGGCCACCAGCTCATCAAGCCCGTCGATCTTGTCGGCCTCGGCCCGTGGCCCGACCACACGCGCGCCGAATTCGGCCTTCAGCGCCGGAATCGCCTCCACATGGTCGATATGGTGGTGGGTGATGAAAATATCGCTCAGCGTCCAGCCGCGATGCTCCAGCGCGGTCTTGATCGCGGCGGCGTCCGGCGCATCAATCGCCGCCGTGCGGCCGCTGGCGGTGTCGTGAACCAGATAGCCGAAATTGTCGCTCCGGGCGGGGAACACATCGACGATCAGACCCATGGCACTACTCCTTCATAATCAGATTAAGCTGATAGCTAGGCCGCCGAGGGGCACAAAACAACCGCCCCGTTGGACAAGACCGGGCGAAAGCGGCAGAGTTGGGCCATGACTGCCGATGTCACCCGCCTCATCACCTATTACAAATCGCCACTGGGCCGCATTTCGCGCGCCCTGGTGCGCGAACAGGTGACTGGCCTTGCCGGCGATGTGCGCGGCAAGCGCGTGCTGGGGCTGGGCTTTGCCACCCCCTATCTGCGCTTTGCGCTGGAGCCAGCCGAACGCGTGCTGGCCTTCATGCCGGGCCGCCAGGGGGCCTCAGCCTGGCCGCGCGAGGGCCCGTCGCACACGGTGCTGTGCGATCCGCTGGAAATGCCGCTGACCGACGCCGCCATCGACATGACCATTGCCGTCCATGCCCTCGAACACGTCGCCGACGACGAGGAACTGATGCGCGAACTGTGGCGCATCACCGCGCCCAACGGCCATCTGGTGCTGGTGGTGCCGCGCCGCCGCGGCATCTGGGCGCAGCGCGACAACACCCCCTTCGGCTCGGGCAATCCCTATTCCGGCGGCCAGCTCGACAAGCTGCTGCGTGACCACAGCTTCGTCCCCGAGCTGTGGCGCGACGGCCTGTTCCTGCCGCCGTTTCAATCATCTCTGGTGCTCAAATCCACCCGCCTGTTCGAACGCGCCGGGCGCCTGTTCGGCCCCGCCATGAGCGGCGTCATCTGCGTCCGCGCCCGCAAGGAAGCCTTCCCCGCCATCGCCCGCCGCAAACGCGAAGAACGCTTCGTCCGCGTCCCCGGCATGAGCACCGCGACAGCTCGACAGAGCTAGCCAGCTCTCCGCCGCCCACCGCCCCCGCAGTCATCCCCCTCACCCCTTGCGGGAGAGGGACCGGATTTCTGCGTCCAGCAGAAATCCAGGGTAGGGGTGGTTTAGCCCCGATCACAGTAGCTCCCGCCCCCTCCGCCGAACCCGCCCCACACCCCCACCCTTGATCCCTCCCCACAAGGGGGAGGGAGACGATGAACACCGGCGCCTCAGCCAGCGCCTCCCTCCCCTCGATGGGGAGGGAACGAGGGTGGGGTGGGGCCAAACCCACCGAGGTCCTTATCCAGGGTGCAAGCGTACTTCCCTTTGCCTTCCCCCCGCAGTTTGACTATGGTCCGCGCGGTTTTTCCGCCCAGCGTACCCCATCATGTCCGATCCCATTCGACCCGTTCCGCAGCCCGGCATTCTCGACATTGCGCCCTATCTGCCCGGCAAGGCCGGCGCGGCGGGAAGCCAGGCCGTCAAGCTCAGCGCCAATGAATCCCCGCTCGGGGCCAGCCCCAAGGCCATCGCAGCCTTCCACTCGGTCGGTGATCACCTCGAAATCTATCCCGAGGGCTCCTCGCGCCTGCTGCGCGAGGCGCTGGGCGAAGTGCATGCCATCGACCCGGCGCGCATCGTCTGCGGCAATGGTTCGGACGATCTGCTGCATCTGTTGGGCCAGACCTATCTGGGCGACGGCGACGACGCGCTGATGAACCGCTACGGCTTTTCGGTCTATCCCATCATCACCCGGGCGACCGGCGCGACCATCACCATGGTCCCCGAGACCAATTACACCGCCGATGTCGATGCGCTGCTGGCGGCCGTGACGCCCCGGACCAAAATCGTCTGGCTGGCCAATCCCAACAATCCCACCGGCACCTATCTCAGCGACGCCGAAGTGCGACGCCTGCATGCCGGGCTGCGCCCCGATATCCTGCTGGTGATCGACAGCGCCTATGCCGAATATGTCACCGCCGCCGATTATTCGGTGGGGCTCGATCTGGTCGGCGAGGCCGAAAACGTCGTCATGGTCCGCACCTTCTCCAAGATGGGTCTGGCGGCGGCGCGCATCGGCTGGATGGTCGGCCCGCCGCATCTCGTTGACGCCATCAACCGCATTCGCGGCCCGTTCAACGTCAATCTGCCGGCCCAGCTGGCCGCTGCGGCGGCAACGCGCGACGTTGAATTCACCGCCCAGCTCAAGACCTATAACGCCAAATGGCGCGATTGGCTGACGGCCGAGCTGCATTCCAACTCCATGTATGTGCTGCCCAGCCAGGCCAATTTCGTCATGGTGCTGTTCCCCGACGACGCCCTCGCCGCCAAGGCCTTTGAGGCGCTGTATGAGCGCGGGTTGATCGTCCGCGAAATCGGCCCGTCCTATGGCATTACCAACGGCCTGCGCATTTCCATCGGCTCCGAACAGGCCATGATCGGCGTCGCCGGCATTCTCAACGCATTGGTCAAAATCTCATGAGTGCGCATTTTCGCAAGCTGGCCCTGATCGGTATCGGGCTGATCGGTTCCTCCATCGCCCTGGCGGCGCGCCGGCAGGGTCTGGTGGAGGTGATCTCCATCGCCACCCGCCAGCAGGCGACGCTGGACGAAGCACGCGAACTGGGGTTGGGCGACATCTATACGCTCGACGCCGCTGAAGCGGTGCGCGGTGCCGATCTGGTCATCATCTGCACCCCCGTCGGCGCCTATGAAAGCGTCATGCGCGCCATCGCTCCGGCACTGGAGCCGGGCGCCATCCTCTCCGATGTCGGCTCGGTCAAGGGTCACGTGGTCAAGACGCTGGCGCCTTTGGTGCCGGCTGGCGTCAGCCTCATTCCCGGCCACCCCATCGCCGGCACCGAATATTCCGGCCCCTCCGCCGGCTTTGCCGAACTCTTCGCCGGCCGCTGGTGCGTCCTGACCCCAGCCGGCGACGTCGATGCCGCCCAGACCGAAAAGCTGGCCGCCTTCTGGCGCGCCATGGGCAGCCAGGTCGAAGTCATGGAAGCGGGCCACCACGATATGGTGCTGGCCATCACCAGCCATATCCCGCATCTGGTGGCCTACAATATCGTCGGCACCGTCGCCGATCTCGAAGCCGCCACCCAGTCCGAAGTCATCAAGTTCTCCGCTTCGGGCTTCCGCGACTTCACCCGCATCGCCGCCTCCGACCCGGTGATGTGGCGCGACGTCTTCCTCACCAATCGCGACGCGGTGCTCGAAATGCTCGGTCGCTTTTCGGAAGACCTCTCGGTGCTGCAACGCGCCGTCCGCACCGGCGACGGCCCGGCGCTCGAAGCCATGTTCACCCGCACCCGCGCCATCCGCCGCTCGATCATTTCGGCCGGCCAGGAAACCGCCACCGCCAATTTCGGCCGCGAACTCGAAACCCCACCAGCCCCGCCAACCCCCTTCATCCGCGAACACGGCGGCGGCGACGACGCTTAGCTCCCTTCTCCCTGAGGGGAGAAGGTGGCCCGAAGGGCCATCTCGATCCCCTCCCCATCGTCACCACCCGGTTTATCCGGGTGGTCCACTCCACGCGCTGAGCGAATGGATTGCCGGGACAAGCCCGGCAATGACGAATGAAGGGGAGACCTACTGAGGCGCCCTAAAACAGCGGCGCCAAAGCCGCGATCGGCACCAGACCCGAAAACACCGCGCCGGCGCGGAAGCTGAGCAGATTGCTGTGCGACCCATCGGCCGCCGGCGTGCCCAGCACCAGAGTGCGCCACGGCTCTTCGAGCAGCGGACCGAGCCGTTCAGCGACACCAACCGACTTCACCGAGATCTGACCATCGAGCATGCCCTGCGGATCGAGCCGCAATTCGCCCTGCGCGTCGAGGCTGGCATCGGCGTCGGTGGCGTGGACCGAAACGACTTTAAGAAAACCACCAGAACTTTGCCAGTTTGCTGCCAGCGCTTGCTGGTCCCAAACGCGCACATCATCGGGCAATCCGGTCAGCTCCAGCTGCACTTCGGCCGTGGCATCGCTGAGCGTCAGCCCCGGCCATTGCGCGTTCTGTGCCCGTGCAAAAAGCGCCAGCGCGGCCAGCCCGCGCTCGCCATCATGCTGCTCGGGAATGTCAAACAGATGCGCCTCAACCAGCGGGCTTTGGGCGATCAACGACTCGCCAATGAGGTTGTCGAACCAGGTCACATCCTTGCCCGATACCGAGGCACGGGCGATGCGCCAGTCGCTCAGTCGGACGCTGGCTTCCAGGCTCGACCAGTCTAACCCATTGCGCGTGCCGGTAAAATTGTCGCTCAGCTGCAGCGGCCCCTGTGCCGAAGCCAGCACATGGGTCGGCGCGTAAACGAGAATGCTGGCGCGAATGCCGGGCACCTCTACCGTCACATCGCCGCTGACGATCTGCGCCGCAACGCAATCGGCATCGAAGCGGAATGGGTAGCCGCCGACATGCAGCGTCTCACAAGTGATGCGCGGCGTGGTGATGCCATCGGCGTCGGCGAGCAGCTCGATATTGGTCTTGACGATGCCCGCCAGCACGACCCAGGCCACGCTCCACAGCGCCACCACGGCCAACACGACACTGCCAAGAATAATGATTCGTTTCTTCATGGCGAAACTCTTACCTAAAGCGGCTTGCCTGCGCACCCCGTTCACCGGCGGTAAATCCCCGCTGCCTTAGGATCGCCCGGCTTCTATTGCAATTCAGCGTGCGGGCAGGCTTGCCCGGCTTTCTGTTCAGGTTATGGCGATGCAAACCACGGCGACGCATTGGGTTTTCGGCTACGGCTCACTGATCTGGAACCCCGGTTTCCCTCACCTTTCCGCCCAGCAGGGCCTGCTCCGGGGCGCCCATCGCAGCCTCTCCATCGTCTCCCACCACCATCGCGGCACCGAGGAACATCCGGGCCTGGTGTTCGGGCTGGCCCGCGGCGGCTCCTGCCGCGGCATGGTGTTCGAAGTCGCCGATACCGACTGGCAGGCCGTCCGCGATTATTTGCAGGCGCGTGAACAGGTTACTTCGGTTTATCGCGACGCCATGCGCCCGGTGCATCTGGCCGGCGGCCGCAGCGTCAGCGCCCTAGCCTTCCTCGTCGACGAGCGACACGAGCAGTTTGCCGGCCATCTCAGCCTCGACCAGCAACTCGCCATGGTCCGCGTCGCCGTCGGCCTGTCGGGCCGCAATGTCGACTACGTCCTCAACACCGCCAGCCACTTACGCGAATTGGGCATTCGCGACCGCCAGCTCATGGCGCTGGCCGATTTGCTACGCGACGAGCCAGCGGCGGCGTGACGCTATAGCGCCAGCTGCCCATTCTCGCCGACACAAGCAGCGCGCTCGCCAAATTGCAGCGCCCGCCCCTCGATGATCCGGGCAATGCGCTGCATCCCCGCTGATGGACGCGCCGGCTGCCGCAGCAGTGGATTGGGCAGCGCCGTCACCAGCAGCGTCGCGGTGCGCCAGTTGAGGTTTTGTGGTTCAATACCAAAGGCATAGTGGGCGCCCGCCGCCACGCCAAACTGCCCCTCCGGCCCCCATTCGGCGATATTGAGGTAGATCTCCATGATCCGCTTTTTCGGCATGATCAGGTCGATATAGAACGCCAACGGCACCTCCAGCGCCTTGCGCACGACGCTTTGGCCATTCCACAAAAACAGGTTCCGCGCCACCTGCATGGTGATGGTCGACGCCCCCCGCGCCTCCTCCCCCGCCATGAATTTCTGCACTTCGTCGCGCAGCGCCCCCATATCGACGCCGCCATGCCGGCAGAACTGGCCGTCTTCGGACAAGATAACCGACGCCTTGAGCCGGTCGGAAATGTCAGCGATATCGCGCCACTGCCGATCCACCGGACGGCCCGTGACATAGCGCTCCAGCATCGGCACCGAGATCGGATCGACCACCAGGTAGAGCGGCGTGAGCAGGGCCGGAATGGCCACGGCAATCGCCAATGCGATGCCGAGCCAGCGCAAGATGCCCTTGAGTGTGCTGCGTCGTGCCATGGGCACCCCTTAGCCGAGCAAACAAGGAGTTTCCAGTGCCACTTCCTCCCGGCTTGCAGCGGCGCGGCTGACCGGCTAGCAACGAGTCATGTATGATTTCGCTGCCGATATCGCCGATTGCGCTGCTGCTGTGGAAACCGCGCTGGAGCGCCAGCTTGTTGTTGCGCGCCTGTCAGGCCCCGGCCCGGCCGACGAGCGGCTGATTGCAGCCATGCGCCATGGCAGCCTTGAGGGTGGCAAACGGCTGCGGCCGCTGCTGGTGCGGCAGGCCGCCGCCATTTTCAACGCGGCCCCAGTCGGCGCGCTGACCGCCGGTCT
This sequence comes from Devosia sp. A369, assembly GCF_054489345.1. Classification (NCBI taxonomy): domain Bacteria; kingdom Pseudomonadati; phylum Pseudomonadota; class Alphaproteobacteria; order Hyphomicrobiales; family Devosiaceae; genus Devosia; species Devosia sp. A369. Next base: position 150,321 of record NZ_JBTMWV010000003.1, read on the forward strand.
CGCGGTGGAAATGATCCACTGTTATTCGCTGATCCATGACGATCTGCCGGCGATGGATGACGACGATCTGCGTCGCGGCCGCCCCACGGTGCACAAGGCCTATGACGACGCTACCGCCATCCTGGCCGGCGATGCCCTGCTCACCCACGCCTTTGGCATGCTGGTCGATCCGGCCTGCCATCCCGATCCGGCCGTGCGCCTGGCGCTGGTGGCCGAACTGGTTGCCGGCTCCGGCGCCGGCGGCATGGTGGGCGGGCAGATGCGTGATATCGCGGGCGAGCGCGGCGGCTTTTCCGGCAATGAAATTTCCACCATGCAGGCGATGAAGACCGGCGCGCTGATCCGCGCCAGCGTCCGCATGGGGGCCATTCTGGGCGGTGCCGAGCCGCGGGCCCTGTCGGTTCTCACCGCCTATGCCGAGGCCGCCGGCCGCGCTTTCCAGCTGGCCGACGACATTCTCGACGTCACCGCCACCCCTGAAGCCATGGGCAAGGCCACCGGCAAGGATGCCGCCAAGGGCAAGCAGACTTTGGTTGGCCAATTGGGCCTCGACGGCGCCCGCGCCCGGCTCGACCAGATCGTCAATGAGGCGGTCCTCTCGCTGCGCACCTTTGGTCCCAAGGCCGATGGGCTGCGCGCCACGGCCCGCTATTTTGCCAGCCGGGAGCATTGAGCAAGTGGCCACGCTGCTCAGCGTCAATCGCGGCAAGGCCGAACCGATCCCCGCCAAATCCGCGCTGACCGGCATCTTCAAGCGCCCGGTCGACGGGCCGGTCGAGATCGACGCGCAAGGCCTCGTGGATGACGCCATTGTCGACCGTCGCCACCATGGCGGCGTTGATCAGGCCATCTATGCCTATTTCGCCGATGACTATTTCTGGTGGGCCGGTGAGCTGGGACAGACCATGGAGCCCGGCCTATTTGGCGAGAACCTCACCATTTCCGGCGTCGAAGGTCGCAACGTCGCGGTCGGCGACCGCTTCGCCATCCATGATGTAGTGCTCGAAGTCACCTCGCACCGCACGCCCTGCACGGTGTTTTCCGCCCGCATGGGCGACAAGTTCTGGGCCAAGCGCTTCCATCGCGCCGGCCGCCCCGGCGCCTATTGCCGGGTCATTACGCCGGGCACGGTGGCCAGCGGCATGGACGTCGCCTATCATCCCTATGCCGGGGAACGCATCAGCGTCGCCGCATTGATGGCGCTGGATGGGGTGCGCGAGATCGATCCCGATTTCATGCGCCGCGCCCTCACCACGCCGGTGCATCATTTGATGCGCGCCGATTACGAAAACCGCCTCGCCCGCCTGTTCTGAAAGCGTCAAGATGAGCCTCCAATCCGTTCAAGCCGACCTCGCCGCCCGCGCCCCCGACCTCATCGTCGAAGTCACCACCGCCTCCACCGCCACGGTGCAACTGGCCGCCGCGGTGCATGGCGTCGAACCCGGCCAGATCGCCAAGACGCTGTGCATCCGCGTCAAGGACGAGGAATTCCTGCTGGTGACGCGTGGCGACGCTCGCCTCGACAACGTCAAATCCAAGGCCGCCTTTGGCGGCCGTCCGCGCATGCTCGGCGCCGAGGATGTATTGCGCCTGACCAGCCACGAAGTCGGCGGCGTCTGCCCCTTCGGCCTGCCGGCGCCGCTGCCGATCTACCTGGATAGCTCGCTCAAGGTTTACGCCGAGGTGATCCCCGCCGGCGGCGACACCCATGCTTCGGTGCGGCTGAACGTCGAGCGGCTGGCTGAATTGTGTGGTGGCCAATGGGTCGATGCCTGCGTGCCGCCGCTCGAAGTCGAAGCCTCGGTCTGACCGCAGGACATATTGCCGCGATCACGATAGCTTCACTGGTGCGCGCCGCACCGCCACCCTAGCTAAGCTGCACAGCCGCTTGGCTGGATGGATGACGAGTTAGGTTCCTGATGAAACTGTTTTATGCCCCCGGCGCGTGTTCGCTGGCCTCCCACATTGTACTCAACGAGCTGGGCCGGCCCTTTGCCATCGAGGCTGTCGATCTGCGGACGAAAAAGACCGCGTCCGACGCCGACTATTTTGCCATCAATCCGCGCGGCGCCGTACCGGCCCTCCAGGTCGCTGAAGGTCAGGTGCTGACCCAGGGTCCGGCGATCCTGCAATATCTGGGCGACAGCTCGGACATTGCCGCCTTCAAGCCCGCCGCCGGCACGCTGGAGCGCGCCCGCCTGCAGGAAGCGCTGGGCTTTATCGGCGATTTGCACAAGGCATCCGGCGGGTTGTTCAAGCCCAATATGAGCGACGAAGAGCGCGCCATTGTGCTGGCCGAAATCACCCGCCGGCTGAAGCAGTTCGAGGCGATGCTGCCCGAAGCCGGCCCCTATCTGCTGGGTGACTATACCCAGGCCGACGCCTACGCCTTCACCGTCATCAACTGGAGCCGCAGCACCATCGATCTGGCCACCGCCTTCCCCAAGATCGCAGCGCTGATGGCTGCCGTTGGCGCCCGCCCGGCCACTCAGGCCGCGCTCAAGGCCGAAGGCCTGATCTAGGCTACCTGCCCGCAAGGCATAGGGGCTTTGCGCCCCTTTGCCTTGCCCCGGCGCGCGGAAGGCCCTATATCGCCACTGCGAGGACGGCCTCCCCCTATTTTGGGACCTGCATTCGGGACGACCCGACACTCAAGGGAATGTTTCAATGCGGACCACCGCCGACCGTATCCGCCACGCTGTCAGCTTCGAAGTCATCGGCATTGCGCTGGCCACACCACTTGCCGCGCTAGCCTTCCACCTGCCCGGCGGCGATTCCGCCGTGGTGGTGGTGTTCGGCGCCACCATCGCCATGCTGTGGAACTATGTCTTCAATCTCGGCTTCGACCATCTGATGGTGCGCTGGCGCGGCAATACCGCCAAAACCGTCCCCATCCGCGTCGGTCATGCCATGCTGTTCGAGCTCGGCCTGCTGATCTTCATGCTGCCGGCCATCGCCTGGTATTTGCAGATCTCGCTGTGGGATGCGCTGCTGATGGATATCGCGCTGGCCGCGTTCTACATGGCCTACGCCTTCGTGTTCAATTGGGCCTATGACCGGGTGTTCCCGCTGGCCGAATGGCAGACCCAGGCCTGATCATAAAAAAGGGGCGCTAGCGCCCCTTTTGCATTTCTAAGCCAGATTTCCGGTCAGCCCGAGTACCAACAGCATAAGCAGCATGGCGCCCAGCCAGAGCCAGCGGCGGGGCACCGAAGCGAAGGGCGCGAAGAGCTGGCGGAAGAAATCACTCATTCCGCTGCCTCCCGGCCAGCGCCGAATTTGCGCTCGATATAATCGGCCACCATCACTTTGAACTGATCGGCCACATCGGCCCCGCGCAGCGTCGCCACCTTCTGGCCATCGACAAACACCGGCGCCGCCGGGGTTTCGCCAGTGCCGGGCAGCGAGATGCCGATATTGGCATGCTTGCTCTCGCCCGGGCCATTGACGATGCAACCCATCACCGCCACCGACAGACCTTCCACCCCCGGATAGCGCTCTTTCCACACCGGCATCGAGCTCGAGAGATGATCCTGAATCTCCTTGGCCAGCGACTGGAAGGTGGTGGAGGTGGTACGGCCACAGCCGGGGCACGCCGCCACCACCGGCACGAACTGCCGGAAGCCCATGGTCTGCAGCAGCTCCTGCGCCACCTTGACCTCGGTGGTGCGATCGCCGCCCGGTTCGGGGGTCAGCGAAATGCGGATGGTGTCGCCGACGCCCTGCTGCAGCAAAATGCCCAGTGCCGCCGACGAGGCGACAATGCCCTTGGACCCCATGCCAGCCTCGGTCAGCCCCAGATGCAGCGCATAATCGCAGCGCGAAGCGAGATCCTGATACACCGCGATCAGATGCTGGACGTCGGATACCTTGGTCGAGAGGATGATCTTGTCGCGGCCCATGCCCAGCTCTTCGGCGCGCTGCGCGCTCAACAGCGCTGACTGGATAATTGCTTCGCGCTGCACGGCTGAGGCCGAAATCGGCGTCTGCGACACCGCGTTTTCGTCCATCAGCTTGGTGAGCAGCTCTTCATCGAGCGAGCCCCAGTTCACCCCGATACGCACCGGCTTGTTGTACCGGTTGGCAATCTCGATCAGCGTCGAAAACTGCGTGTCGCGCTTGGCCTTGAAGCCGACATTGCCCGGATTGATGCGGTATTTGGCCAGCGCCTCGGCGCAGGCCGGGTGGTCGGTCAGCAGCTTGTGGCCGATATAGTGAAAATCGCCGACCAGCGGCACGTCATAGCCCATGACGGCCAGCCGATCGCGGATGATCGGCACCGCAGCGGCGCTCTCATCGCGGTCGACGGTGATGCGGACGATCTCCGAACCGGCGCGCGCCAGCTGCATCACCTGTTTGACCGTCGCATCGATATCGGCAGTATCGGTATTGGTCATCGACTGCACGACCACGGGCGCGCCGCCGCCGACCATCACGCCGCCAACATCCACACCCACCGATTGCCTGCGCATTGCCGGGCCAGCCATAAGACACCTCTAAAGTTCTGCAGCAGAAATAGGCCGGGCGGCCCGCCGACGCAATGTTTCTAGGTGATGCCAACCGACGCAGGCGGACCCAAAAATGTGATCGGCCCGCTCTTGATCCCCGGCGGACCCATCCCATTTATCAATCATGTTCAGCACCCTCCTCCCCCGCATCGTCCTTTTCCGCAAAGAAGCCCTTCTGCTTTGGAAGGCGTTACTGGCGCGTGAAACCCCGCTTTACCTCAAGGCCGCGACGCTGTTTGCCGCGTTCTACCTGATCAATCCGTTCGACATCATTCCCGATGTCCTGCCCTTCATTGGCTGGGTCGATGATCTGATCCTGATCCCGTTGATGGTGAGCTGGATCGTCAGCCGCCTGCCGGTGCCGGTGCGTGCCGACCCGCGCGAGCGCAACGGCCAGACCATTGATGGTCAGGCGCGCCGGGTCTAGGCGAACACTCCCCCAATAAAAAAGGCCCGGATCACTCCGGGCCTTTTTTCTATTCGAAGCGGACCAGCAGGTCCTTGGCGTCAATCTGGTCGCCGGGCTTGATCAGCAATTCGGCGATCACCCCATCGGCTTCGGCGTGGATGGCGGTTTCCATCTTCATCGCTTCAATCGAACACAGCACATCGCCGGCACTGACTGTCTGACCCTGTTTGACGTTGAGCGCCGAGATCACGCCCGGCATCGGCGCGCCAACCTGCTTGGGATCGCCCAAGGCGGCCTTGGCCCGCACTTTGACGGCGCCGGCGGTCAGCCGGTCGGGCACGGTGATGGTGCGCGGCTGACCATTGAGGTCGAAGAACACCCGCACTTCGCCCTTGTCGTTGGTTTCGGCGCGGCTGAGATATTGCAGCACCAGCGTTTTGCCCTTTTCCAGATCGACCAGCAGTTCCTGGCCTTCCACGAGGCCATAGAAATACACCGGCGTCGGCAGCACCTCGGTGGGGCCGTAGCGATCCTGAGTCTTTTCAAAATCGGAAAAAACTTTGGGGTACATCAGGTAAGAGGCGAGGCGGAAATCATCGATCGGATGGCCGACTTCGTCCTCGATCTTCTTGCGCTCGGCTTCGAGGTCGACATCCTTGAGATAGGAGCCCGGCCGTTCAGTCAGCGGGGCCTTGCCCTTGAGCACCTTCTTTTGCAGCGCCTCGGGGAAGCCGCCCGGCGGCTGGCCCAGATCGCCAGCGAAGAAGCCGACCACGGAATCCGGAAAGGCGATATCGCGCTTGGGGTCTTCCACATCGGCGCGAGTCAGTCCGGCCGAAACCATGGCCAGTGCCATGTCGCCGACCACCTTGGAGCTCGGCGTCACCTTGACGATATCGCCGAACATCTGGTTGACGTCGGCATAGGTCTGGGCGACTTCGTGCCAGCGGGTTTCCAGACCCAGCGAACGCGCCTGTTCCTTGAGATTGGTGAACTGGCCACCCGGCATTTCGTGCAGATAGACTTCCGAAGCGCCGCCCTTGAGATCGCTCTCAAAGGCGCGATACTGCGTGCGCACCGCTTCCCAATAGAAGGAAATCTGGCGGATCGCCTTGGCGTCGAGTCCGGGATCGCGCTCGCCGTCCCGCAGCGCCGCCACGATGGAGCCAAGGGTCGGCTGGCTGGTGGTACCGCTCAGCGCATCCATCGCCGCATCGACCGCATGGACGCCGGCATCGACTGCCGCCAGCACGGTAGCGGAGGCCGCCCCCGAGGTGTCGTGGGTATGCAGGTGGATCGGCAGGTCGGTTTCGTTGCGCAAAGTTTCGATCAGCTTGCGCGCTGCTGCGGGCTTCAGCAGCCCGGCCATATCCTTGAGACCCAGAATATGCGCGCCGGCCTGTTCCAGCTCCTTGGCCAGCCCGACATAATATTTGAGATCATATTTGGCGCGGTCGGGATCGAGCACATCGCCGGTGTAGCAGATGACGCCTTCTGCCACCTTGCCGGCATCGAGCACCGCATCAAGCGAGACCCGCATATTCTCGACCCAGTTCAGGCAATCGAAAACGCGGAAGATATCGACGCCACCCTTGGCCGCCTGGGCGACGAAGAACTTGACGACATTATCTGCATAGTTGGTGTAGCCGACGCCATTGCTGCCGCGCAGCAGCATCTGCGTGAGAATATTGGGCGCGCCTTCGCGCACCTTGGCCAGCCGCTCCCATGGGTCTTCATTGAGGAAGCGCATCGCCACGTCAAACGTCGCCCCGCCCCAGCATTCGAGGCTGAACAGGTTCGGCAGACCGCGCGAATAGGCTTCGGCAATGCGGGTGATGTCGAAGCTGCGCATGCGCGTCGCCAGCAGGCTCTGATGGGCATCGCGCATGGTGGTGTCGGTGAACAACACCCGCTTCTGGCTTTTCATCCAGTCGGCGAGCCCCTTCGGCCCGTCACGATCCAGAATCTGCCGGCTGCCTTCGATGGCCGCCAGCGGCGGAAATTCGGGCACCACCGGCGCCGCGGCAGCTGCGGGCGGCCGAGGCCGGTCGCGCACTTCGGGATGGCCGTTGACCGTCACGTCCGCGATGTAGCTCAACAGCTTGGTCGCGCGATCCTTGCGCGGGGTGAAGTTGAACAGCTCCGGCGTCGTATCGATGAAGCGCGTGGTATAGCGGTTCTCGACGAAATCGGGGTGGGTGATGATGTTTTCGAGGAAGGCCAGATTGGTCGAGACGCCACGGATGCGGAACTCGCGCAAGGCGCGATGCATGCGGGCAATCGCTTCTTCGGCGGTCGGGGCCCAGCAGGTGACCTTTTCCAGCAGCGGATCATAGAACCGGGTGATGATGGCCCCGGAATAGGCAGTGCCGCCATCAAGCCGCACGCCAAAGCCGGTAGCGCCGCGATAGGCGGTGATGCGGCCATAATCGGGAATGAAATTCTGCTCGGGGTCTTCGGTGGTCACCCGGCACTGAATGGCATTGCCGTTGAGCCGGATATCCTGCTGCAGCGGCACGCCGGATTCGGGGGTGCCGATCACCGCGCCATCGAGCAGATGGATCTGCGCCTTGACGATGTCGATGCCGGTCACTTCCTCCGTGACGGTATGCTCGACCTGGATGCGCGGATTGACCTCGATGAAATAGAATTTGTCAGTGTCGGCATCCATCAGGAATTCAACAGTGCCGGCGCCGCGATAATTGGCGGCATTGCCCAGCCGCACGGCGGCATCGGTCAGTTCCTTGCGCACTGCATCCGACAGATACGGCGCCGGAGCGCGCTCCACCACCTTCTGGTTGCGACGCTGCACCGAGCAGTCGCGCTCATAGAGATGCACCAGATTGCCATGGGCGTCGCCGATCAGCTGCACTTCCACATGCCGCGCCCGCTCGACCAGCTTTTCGAGATACATCTCGTCCTTGCCGAACGCCGCCTTGGCCTCGCGCTTGCCTTCGGAGACTTCCGACAGCAGCGACGCCTCATCCATGATGCGGCGCATGCCGCGCCCGCCGCCGCCCCAGCTCGCCTTGAGCATCAGCGGATAGCCGATCTCGGCAGCCAGCTTTTTGATCATCGCCGGATCATCCGGCAGCGCGCCGGTCGCCGGCACCACCGGCACGTTGGACGCGATGGCCATGTTGCGCGCGGCAACCTTGTTGCCGAGGTCGCGCATGGTCTGGGCGCGTGGGCCGATAAAAATGATACCGGCTTCCTCGCAGGCATCAACAAATTCCGGGCTTTCTGCCAGCAGGCCATAGCCGGGATGGATGGCATCGGCACCGGACAGCCGCGCGATACGGATATATTCCTCGATCTGCAGATAGGCTTCGACCGGGCCAAGCCCCTTGCCGATCAGATAGGCCTCATCCGCCTTGAAGCGGTGCAGCGCCAGCTTGTCCTCTTCGGCAAACACGGCCACCGTTTTGAGCCCCAGCTCATTGGCGGCGCGGAACACGCGGATGGCAATTTCGCTGCGATTGGCGACGAGGATTTTCTTGATAGGCATGGATAACCGTTCCGAGCTGGAGGGGTTAGGGACCCGTAAGGGTCCGGCTCAGGTCGTCAACGGCGGTCGTGACGGTTGCCCGTTCAACCGCCGAAACAGATTAAGTCTAGTTGCGGCCGAGATGACCGGCGAGGTGGCTCATGTCGTAGCCGGCTTCGGCCGCCTGCGAAATGATCTCATCCGCCGCTACGTCTCCGGCCTGGCTCAGCGCCCACAAGGTGGTGGAACGCGTCCCCGAACGGCAGAAACAGAAGACCGGACCAGCGCTCCCCTCGAGCACTGATTTGGTCTGCTCGACCATGGCGGGGGAAACCCCTTCACGGCCCAGCGGGATAGCATAATAGGCTAGGCCCGCCGCCTTGGCGGCAGCCTCGATGACGGCGCCGTCCGGCTGGTCGGGCGATTCGCCATCGGGGCGGTTGTTGACGATGGCCACGAAACCGGCGGCTTTGAGCGCGGCGACATCCTCAGGCTGAATCTGCCCCGAGACGGTGACGTGATCGTTGATCCGTTTCAAATCCAAAGTCGCTACTCCCGCTGCCACACTCGGCTTCACGGCGCCCTTATATCTGCGCCATTGCGCCGGACGCAACTACGACGGAAGGATAGCTGTCATGAAGCTGTCACGGGTCTTCGCCGACGCCCGGCGTATACCGCGCCAGAGCCTTGATGACCTGCCGAGCGGTAATGCGCCCGATCTGGCGGCCTTCATCATCCAGCACGCCCACCCATTGGTGTTCATCAAACAGCGGCAGCACATCCTCACAGCGGGCATTTTTGGACACCGCCTGGGCGCAGGGCTCGTGCTCGCCCCGCTCCATGATCGAGCGCACATGGATGGCGCGGGCCTTGTTCACCTCGCGCACAAAGTCCTCGATATGCGCATTGGCCGGCCGCAGCACGATATCTTCCGGCTTGCCTTCCTGCTGCAGCGCCCCATCCTTGAGCACCGCGATGCGGTCGCCGATCTTGAGCGCCTCATCGAAATCATGGGTGATGAACAGAATGGTCTTGCCCAGTGATTTCTGCAGCTCGATCAATTGATCCTGCATGCCGGAGCGGATCAGCGGGTCGAGCGCCGAAAAGGCCTCATCCATCAGGATGATGTCGGTATCCAGCGCCAGCGCCCGCGCCAGACCGACGCGCTGCTGCTGGCCACCCGAGAGCTGGCGCGGCTGGCTTTGCTCATAGCCGGACAGCCCGACGATCTCGATCCACTTGGCCGCCGCCTTGAGCCGCTCGGCCTTGCTGACGCCGCGCACTTCCAGCCCATAGGCGACATTGTCGATCACCGAACGATGCGGCAGCAGGCCAAACTTCTGGAACACCATGGCCACCTGGGTGCGCCGATAGGAGCGCAGCGCGTCGTGGTCCATCTGCAGCACGTCGGTGCCATTGACCACGATCTCGCCGGAGGTGGGCTCGATCAGGCGATTGACGTGGCGGATCAGCGTCGACTTGCCCGAGCCCGACAGGCCCATGACCACGAAAATCTGGCCACGGGCGATATCGAGCGACACATCGTCGAGCCCCACCACATGGTCGGTCTCGGCCTGTACTTCGGCCTTGGATTTGCCGGAGCGCAGCAGCGCCAGCGCGCCTTGCGGGTCCCTGCCGAAAATCTTGGTCACCCCACGCATGGCGATGGCGAGGTCGGTGGCTTTATCGCCCAACTGGGCGGGCGAGGTCATGACGTTCATCTAGCGCGCCTCCGACAGGCCGATACGGCCCTGCAATTGTTTGCCGAATGATTGGGTGATGCGGTCGAAAATGATGGCGAGCGCGACAATGCCGAGCCCGGCAAACAGCCCGCGGCTGACTTCAAGCCGGCCGATGCCCTGCAACACCTGATAGCCCAGCCCGCCGGCCCCGATCATCGAGGCGATCACCACCATGGCCAAGGCCATCATCGTGGTCTGGTTGACGCCAGCCAGAATGGTCGGCAGCGCCAAGGGAATCTGCACGCCGAACAGGCGCTGGCGCGGACTGGTGCCGAAGGCCCGGCTGGCCTCCATTACCGCCGGATCAACCGAGCGCAGGCCCAGATCGGTCAGCCGCACCAAGGGCGGCGCCGCATAAACGATGGTGGCGATCAGCGCCGGAATCTTGCCGGGGCCGAAGATCATCACCGTGGGAATGAGATAGACGAAGCTGGGCATGGTCTGCATCAGATCCAGCACCGGGGTGATGATCTGCCGGGTCCGCGAGGACCGGCTCATCCACACGCCGACCGGAATGGAGACCAGAATGGCGGTGATGGTCGCGGCGATCATCAAGGCCATGGTGGTCATGGCGTCCTGCCACAAATCCATCACGCCCAGAAACAGCAGCGAGGTCAGCACCACCGCCGGCAGCTTCCAGTTCCGTGTGGCCAGCCAGGCAATGCCGCCCAGAATGGCCATGATCAGCCACCACGGGGTGGCGATCAGCAGGCTCTCAATGGATTTGAGCAGCATCAGCAGCGGATAGGCGGCGGCCTCAAAGCCATCGCCCCAATTGCGGACGACCCAGTTGAGGGCATCGTCAATGGCGCGTCGCAGCGGCCGGGAATCAATAATATCGGGAAACACGCGGGCTCTCTTTTCGGGAGTTCGGTGCGCATGATGCCGAAAAGCGATAGATCGCGCCTTCGGGCATCATACGGAAAGCGGCCGGGTCGCAACCCGGCCGCGTCATCATGGGAACGAACAATCAGCTCAGGCTGGCTTTGACCTTTTCGGCCACTTCGGGCGACACCCAGCCGCTCCACAGCTCTTCCTTGGTACGCAGGAAGTTTTCGGCGGTCGCGGCGGCATCGGCCTGGTTCTCGTCGCCATAGACCAGCAGCTCGCTGATTTCGGCATTGGTCAGGCCGACCTTGGTGAAATACTCGGCCACTTCCGGGGCTTCCTCGGTCAGCCAGGCGGCAGCGCCAACCACGGCGGGCGAGGACGGATAGGCGGTCACGCCGGCGGGTTCGTCGCAATCGGGATCGGTGTTGCAGATATAGACGGCCTCATCGGGCTCGCCCATTTCCAGCTGCACCGCGTCATACTTGCCCAGGATTGCTGTCGGACCCCAATAGTAGAACACGATAGCTTCTTCGCGTACGAAGGCGCGGGCGATGGAAGCATCCAGCGTGCCGCCCGAACCGGGCGAGAACAGGTTCCACGTCGCATCCATGTCATAGGCCTCGAACAGCGCCGAGGTGGACAGCTCGCAGGCCCAGCCCGGCGGGCAGGAATACAGCCGCCCCTGGCTGGAATCTTCGGGATCGGGGAACAGATCGGGGCGCGCGATCACGTCGGTGGCCGACACCAGTTCGGGATGGGCCTCCTGGGTGTAGCGCGGGATGAACCAGCCTTCGACCGTGCCATCGGTGATGGCCTCGCCCAGCGACACCACACTGCCCTCGGCAACGCCTTCGGCCCAGGGCTCTTCAATGGCGCTGGTCCACAGCTCGGGCGCTACGGCCGGCGAGCCACGCGTCAGCATGGACGATGAGGTGGGAACAGTGTCGCCAGTGACGATCTCGACATCGCAGCCAAAGCCGGCTTCGAGAATGGTGGCGTGAATATGAGCCAGAGCGGCCGCTGACGGCCAGGTCATCTCGGCAATGTCGATGGTGCGATCAGTACCGCAGGCGGCGGTGGAGTCCTGGGCGATGGCGGGTACGGTTGCAGCGGACAACAGCGCAACGGTCATCGCGGCGGCAATGCCACCGGATTTCAATATCATCAGGTCGTCTCCTGGGATTTTTGGGATGTTCAAACCATACAGCACAATACAGTCCTGTCAAATCGCCCAATACTTGACAGATAACTGTTAAAATTGGCAATTTAGACTTGGCGTCTATTCTGAAATAGATTTCAATAAGACTGCCACAAGAGAAAAACTTGCTCACGCAAGTGCCCGCAAGTGGTCACGACATCACGCCGCAAGTGAAAAATAATTAGCGGCCATCTGATCGCCGCAAAATCGCCCAGTTTGCAGCGGTTACGGCGCGGCCGGGCCGGCCCAGCGGCGCCAGAGATCTTCTCGCTCGGCCACAAAGCGGTCGGCAATGCCCTCCACCGTGGCCCCGGGCTCGTTCAGCTGGGCCAGCAAAGCATTCATCTCGGCGAGCGGCAGGCTGGTGCGCTGGAAATAGGCGGCGATGGTCGGAATGTCGGTAAACACCCATTCAGCAAGGGCCACGACCACGGTTTCGCTGGGGAAGGCGCTGGGCACTGGCGTGGGGCAGCCGAGCCGCGCCAGGCACTTGGCCGCCTCTTCGTCATAGGCGCCCATATCGAGCGGCACGAAATTGAACTGCGCCAGCACCGCATTGGGCTGCCAGTAATAAAACAGGATCGGCTCGCGTCGGCTCACCGCTTCGGCGATCAGCATATCCATCTCGAAGCGATTGCCCGGCTCGACCAGTTCCACCATGCCGGTCAGCCCCAGCGCCGCGAGCAGATTGCGGTTGATCAGCGCGCAGGCCCAATCGGCCGGGCAGGAGACGAAGCGCACCTTGACCCCATTATTGAGCGTCGGCATGGCGGCCGCCAGCCCGGCGACGCCGGTCAGTTCCGGATGCCCCGCCGCGACATAATCCGGCATGAACCAGCCCTCGAACTGGGTCTCCACATAGGTGGAAGAGGCAGGCCGCAGCATTTGCGCGGCGATGCCGGCATTCCACACGTCGGCGATACGCGTCACCCACATTTCCGGCGCCACGGCCGGCTGGCCGGTCGACCCCATCGACGACCCCGTGGCCGCCAGATCGCCGGGCGTGACCCGCACCTCGCAGCCAAATTCGCGGGCCAGAACCCGGGCATGGATTTCGGCCAGCAATTCCGCCGATGGCCAGCTCATTCGGGCAATGGAGAGTGGCTGGACACCACAGGGCGGCGGCGGCGCAACCGGCTCCGCCGGCGCAGCGGCGGGCTGGGCCGCATCCTGGGCCTGATCGAGCACGGTGAGCTGCGCCAGGGCCGGCGTCGCGGCCAGCGCGAGCAGTCCCAGCAGTGCCGCGCGCCATCGCTTCGCCATCATGGCTGCCACTCCCACCTCAGGCCAAATCTATGCAAAATGCGGCCCCGTTAAGCAACAGCCACAGCGGGCTGATTTGCCAATCAATACCCGGTGACTCCGCCCAATCAAATGTGCAACAGTCCCCCCAGTGGGGCGTGGGTTGCGCCCCCTTTATCGCGTCGTTCCGCGTGGAAAAGACTGGCTCAGGCAAGAGCCGCCCCCGGACCGGCCCAGCAGAGGGACGAACATGATCAATCTCAAGAATACACTGGTAATGGCTGTTGCCGCTTCGGCGCTCGCCATTGCTGCCCCTGCCATGGCGCAGGAGGTCAAGCTCGGCTTCCTGGCCGACATTACCGGCCCCATCGCCGGCTTCGCGCCTGGCATGGTTGATGCCGCCAATCTGGCCATCACCAATGTCAACGATCAGGGCGGCATGTTCGACGGCCAGAAGCTGACTTCGGTGCTGGCTGACAGCGCCTGCGACGGCGGCGCCGCTGGTCCGGCTGCTGACCGTCTGGTCAATACCGAGCAGGTCGTGGCGATCTTTGGCGGCTACTGCTCCGGCGCCACCATTGCCGGCGCCAATGGCTCGGCCATTCCGGGTAATGTCGTGATGATCTCGCCAGCCTCGACCGCTCCGGCCGTTGCCGAGCTGGACGACAACGACCTGGTGTTCCGCGACGTGGTTCCGGACTCCATCCAGGGCGTCAAGGCCGCTGAACTGCTGCTCGCTCAGGGCACCAAGGAAGTCGGCGTGACCTATGTCAATAACGACTATGGTTCGGGCCTCGCCGGTGCCTTTGTCGACGCCTTCGTCGCTGGTGGCGGCAAGGTGCTGGCCAATGTGGCCCATGAAGACGGCAAGGCCGACTACCGCCCCGAAATCGGGCAGGTCGAAGCTGCCGGCGCATCCACGCTGGTGATCTATGGCTACGAAAACGCCGGTGGCGGCGCCATCCTGAACCAGGCCATCGAAGCCGGCTCGTTCACCCAGTTCGTTGGTGGCGACGGCATGGCCGGTGAAGCCCTGCTTGCCGGCCGCGATGCGGCTGCGCTTGAAGGCATGATCCTGACCCAGGCTGCTGCGGCTGCTGGCCCGTCCTTCGACGCGCTGGACGCCCTCACTAAGGCGGCTGGCCAGGACGTCAACGGCACCTATGTGACCAACTCCTACGACGCCGTGTTCCTGCTGGCCCTGGCCATCGAAAAGAGCGGCTCGGCCGATCGTGACGGCATCTCCGCCGCCCTGCGTGAAGTCTCCAATGCTCCTGGCGAAACCATCCTGCCGGGCGAGTGGACCAAGGCCAAGGAGCTGATCGCAGCTGGCACCGACATCAACTACGAAGGCGCTTCGGGCACCATCGAGTTCGACGCTGTCGGTGACGTGGCCGGCGCCATCAACTACTTCGTCATCGAAGGCGGCAAGTCCGTCAACAAGGGCCTGATCGAGTAGTCTTGATCGCCTGAACCGACTGAAGGCCCGGGAGCGATCCCGGGCCTTTTTCATGGGAGCCGCTCATGGCAAATGACGAGACACTGGCGTTTTACGCCAACAACGCCGCCGACTATGTGCGTGACGGTGGCGACCGGCCCACCCCACGCCTGGTGGCCTTTCTCGACGCCCTCACCCCCGGCGCCCGCATTCTCGAGCTCGGCACCGGCAGGGGGCGCGACGCCGCCGTCATGCTGGAGCGCGGCTTTGATGTCGACGCCACCGACGCTTCGCCCGAGCTGGCGGCCGAGGCCAGCACGCGACTTGGCCGCATGGTGCGCATGCTGCGTTTTGACGAACTTGATGCGCCGGCGACCTATGACGCGGTCTGGGCCTGTGCCTGCCTGCTGCACGCCCCGGCGGCCGAGCTGACCGACGACCTGCGCCGCATCCATGCCGCCTTGCGCCCCGGCGGCCTGTTCACCGCCAGCTTCAAGGCCGGCACTGGCGAAGGCCGCGACCGCTTCGGCCGCTACTACAACTATCCCGACCGCGACACGCTGCTGGCGCATTTTCGCGCCGCCGCCGACTGGTCGAGCCTACAGCTCGAAGAGGTTGCGGGGAACGGCTATGACCGCGCGCCCACCCAATGGCTCTGGGTCACTGCCCGGACATAAAAAGGCCCACAGCTGAACGCTGCGAGCCCTCTAAATTTTTCGCCGGCTTGTGCCGCGCTTAGCCCTCGCGGCGGATCACTTCGGGGATCAGCCCCTTTGGCGCGAAGCGCAGGGCGACCGAGATCACCACACCGAGTACGAAGACCCGCATCTGCAGCGCGCGCGAGTCGATTTCGGGAATCGCACCCCAGCCCAGATTGGTCGTCAGATGCGACAGGTTGAGGAACAGCAGCTGCGCCACCGGGTCGGACAGGATCCAGACCACATAGATCAGCAGCGCCCCCAGCAACACGCCCCAGCTATTGCCGGCGCCGCCAACGATCACCATCACCCAGATCATGAAGGTGTGGTTGATCGGCTGATAGCCCGAGGGATCGAAAATCTGGCTGAACGTCACCAGCATGGCGCCGCCAATGCCCATCAGCACCGAGCCCAGCACGAACAGCTCCAACTGCCGACCGGTCACGTCCTTGCCCATCGAACTGGCGGCAATGTGGTTGTCGCGGATGGCCCGCATCATGCGGCCCCACGGCCCGCCATAAGCGCGCTGGATGAAGTAGAACACGACGATCAGCACCACCACCGCCAGCGCCAGGAAACCCATCCGGGCCTGCACGAAGCTGTCGGCAATGCCCACGCCATTGGCCTGCAGCGCCTGGGGCAGCGGCGTCGGCCACGGGATCGGCGACACCGACATGGTGCCGCGGGTCAGCCAGTCCATATTCTTGATCAGCGCCCGGATGATCTCGGAAATGCCGATGGTGGCGATGGCGAGATAGTCAGTGCGCAGGCCAAGGCTGATCTTGCCGACAAAAAAGGCAATGATCGCCGCCAGCAGGCCACCGAACAACCAGCCCAGCACCGGATTGAGCCCCAGCCCGCCGATAAAGCCGGCGGTGGATTCGATATAGGCGGCGGCGGGATCGATCTGGCTGCGATAGATCACATAGGCAATGAACCAGGCCAGCACGACGACGAAGCCATAAAGGAAGCCGCGCAGCCCCAGACGCTTGGTCTGGCGCGCGGCATAGACCAACGCCACGCCGATCAGGAAGGCGAGCAGCGCCCGCCCCAGCATCATCGGCCCGTCTGAATCCCAGAAGCTGGCATTGACCGGATAGGAGATGAACACCACCCCGGCGCCGCCCACCATCAGGAAGCCCATGATGGCGAAGTTGAACAGCCCGCCATAACCCCACTGGATATTCAGACCCAGCGCGATCAAGGCGAAGCCGGTGGCCTGCACCAGGATCAGCAGCATGCTGGCGCTGCCCTGCGACACGCCAGCGGCTGCCACCAGCACGAAGAGCGCGATGAACAAGGCGATGCCGCGATAAAGCGGGCGGTCGATCCAGCGGATTTTTGCCTCGGTCGCGCTCATGACGACGCTCCCTTGAAGATACCCGTCGGTCGCACCAGCAGCGTCACCACCAGAATGATGAAGGCGACGGTGAGCTTGTACTCGGTGGGCACCAGCGCCAGATTGGCCGGCAGTTCCATGCCCTCGGGCAGCAAGCCGTTGAGCGGGCGCAGCACGGCCGTCCAGTTGAACACCGCCAGCGTTTCGGCAAAGGCGATGAGGAAGCCGCCGACGATGGCGCCATAGGCATGGCCCAGCCCGCCAACGATGGCGGCAGCAAAGATCGGCAGCACGATATTGAAGGCCAGATCGGGCATCAGCGCCACGTCGAGCGCCAGCATCACCCCGGCGACGCAGGCCAGACCGCCGGCGATCACCCAGGTCACCCGCACCACCAGCGCGGTATTGATCCCCGACACCTGTGCCAGATCGGCATTGTCGGCCATGGCGCGCATCGCCTTGCCCAGTCGCGAGCGGGTCAGGAACAGATGCAGCGCGATCACCAGAATGGCAGTGACCACGAACATCAGCACCTGCGGCTCGGTGATCGAAATCGGCCGCGTCCCGCCAAAGGCGCTCATATCGATGCGGAAGATATCCTTGGGTTCATTCTCGTAGAAGCTGCGGGTGCCCGAACCGAAAATCAGCCGGATCAGGCCCTGGATCATCAGCGTCACGCCGATCGAGGCGATCAGCAGCGTCACCGGCTGGGCCCCGCGCTTGCGCAAAGGGGCATAAAAGCCCTTGTCGATGCCCAATGCCAGGAAGGCGGCGATCACCATGGCGATCGGCAGCACCACGAAGCCCATCGGCAGCGGCGTCACGATGCCCATGGCCGTGAACAGCCCCGCCAGCACAAAGGCGATGAAGGCCCCCATGGTCATCATGTCGCCATGGGCGAAATGGGCGAAGCGCAGAATGCCGAAGATCAGCGTGATGCCGATGGCACCCAGCGCATAGATCGAACCGAGCACGGTGCCCGAAATCAGCACGCGATTGATAAAGAATATGAGTTCGTCCATGACCCTCAGCCCCCGAGGAAACTTTTGGCGACTTCGGGATCGGCAATCAGCTCGGCGCCCGTGCCGGTAAATCGGTTCTGGCCATTGGCGAGCACGAAGCCGCGCGAGGCGAAGGCCAGCGCCTGACGCGCATTCTGCTCGACCATGAGAATGCCGACGCCTTCCTTGTTAACCCGCACGATGGTTTCGAAAATCTCGATGACATAGCGCGGCGACAGCCCGGCTGAGGGCTCGTCCAGCATCAGCAGGGTTGGCTTGCTCATCAGGGCGCGGCCCATGGCCACCATCTGACGCTGTCCACCCGACAATTCGCCCGCCGGCTGGCGGCGCTTTTCCGCCAGCACCGGGAACATCTGATAGACCCAGTCCATCGTGTCCTTGAAATCGTCGCGCCGGGTAAAGGCGCCCATTTCGAGGTTTTCTTCGACGGTCAGCGAGGTGAAGACGTTCTTTTCCTGCGGCACGAAGCTGAGCCCCTTGGGCACCAGCGCGTCGGGCAGCGAATTGACGACATTCTCGCCCTGAAATTCGATGGTGCCGCCGGTGACCTTGAGCAGGCCGAAAATCGCCTTGAGCGTGGTCGACTTGCCGGCGCCGTTGGGCCCGACAATGACGCCGATATCGGACTGCTCAATGGCCATGCTGACACCATTGAGGATCGGCGCGCCACCATAGCCGCCGACGACATGTTTCAATTCAATCAGGGGCATTAGCGGGTTTCCCCCAAGCAGAGCCGGCTTTGGAACAACAGAACCCTCATCTACGCCACCGCCACGGGGGTGCCGAAATAGGCTTCGACGATGGCGGGATTGGCGCGGATTTCGGCCATGGAGCCCTCGGCGATCTTTTCGCCCTGCGCCATTACGATTACCGGGTCGCATAGCCGGGCGATCAGATCCATATCGTGCTCGATGACGAAGAAGGTGTAGCCCAGCTCCTTGTTCATCCGCTCGATATTGCTCGCCAGATCGTTGAGCAGCGTCTTGTTGACGCCCGCCGCGACCTCGTCGAGCAGCACCACCTTGGCGTCGACCATCATGGTGCGGCCCAGTTCGAGCAGCTTTTTCTGCCCGCCCGAAAGATTGCCGGCCAGCTCGTTGCGCACATGGCCCAGCTTGAGGAAGTCGATGACATCCAAGGCTTTTTTGCGCACCTCGGTCTCGCGCGAGCGCGCCAGACCGGGCCGGAACCAGGCATTGCCCAGCGACTCGCCGGGCTGATCGCCGGGGACCATCATCAGGTTTTCGATGGCCGACATATTGGAGAATTCATGCGCAATCTGGAAGGTGCGCAGCATGCCGGTGCGGAACAATTGATGCGGCTTGAAGCCGGTCACATCGGCGCCGTCGAAGATCACCGTGCCCTCATCGGGCTCGATGTTGCCGGCGACAATATTGAACAGGGTGGACTTGCCCGCACCATTCGGTCCGATCAGCCCGGTCACCGAGCCGCGTCGCACCGAGAGCGAGCAGTTGTTCACAGCGGTCAAGCCGCCAAAGCGTTTGCTGACGTTACGAACGTCGATAACCAAGTCAGAAGGCACCAAAGCCGTCCCGTCTCCCCAATACGATGCATGCCCGGTTGAACATCCAGGCTATTTTGCGGCATCTGTTCATAAGGCGGGCAATGGGTCAACTTGACTTTTCAAGTTGCAAGCCGGCTTTGCAATCGCTTCAACGCCGGAAAATCGCCGCTAAACGTCTGGCGCGTCAGGCGATCCCAGATAGACCAGCACCGCGTCGGCCGTCGATTTATTGTTGGCGCAGAGCACATCATACAGCGTCGCCAGCCGGGTCAGCGCCTTGACGTCGACGTCATGCGGCTGCGCCGTCATCGGATCGATAAAGAAGATCAGAACATCCAGTTTGCCCTCGGCGATCATCGCGCCGAGCTGCTGGTCGCCGCCCAGCGGGCCGCTTTTGAGCAGCGCCACCGACAGGCCCGTGGCGGCCATCACCCGGCTGCCAGTGGTGCCGGTGCCCCATAGTTCATGCTGGCTAAGGATGTGGCGATGTCGGGCGGCCCAGACGCAAAGATCGTCCTTTTTATCGTCATGTGCCACCAACCCGATCCGCGCCATGCTGCTCTCCATCCTGCTCAGATTGCTTCAAGCATGCTTGCAGCAATCTGGGCAATGGCTGGCAGCATGCTGACAGTTTTCTTGCGGTTGTCTTGCTAGAATTCGTTCCAGTCCGGCGAGATCGCCGCATTGCCGATACTGCGCAAGGCGGGGGTCGGCCGGGCCGGCTTTTTGGCGACCGGCGCAGCGCCTTCCATTTTGAAGATGTCGACGATCTGATCGAGTTCACTGGCCTGGGCTTCGGTCTGCTCGATGGCAGCATTGGTCTGTTCGACCAGCGCGGCATTGTGCTGGGTCATCTCGTCCATCAGCCGCACCGCGACGGTGACCTCCTCGAGCGCCGCCGCCTGTTCGCTATTGGCCAGGGCAATGGCATCGATCAGGGTCGAGCTTTCCCGCGCCCCATTGAGGATGGCCAGCAGCTGTTCGGAGGCCTGACCGACCAGGCGGGAGCCATTTTTGACTTCGCTGGCGCTGGCTTCGATCAGCACCTTGACCTCGCTGGAGGCCTGCGCTGCCGATTGGGCCAGGCGCCGCACTTCGACAGCGACCACGGCAAAGCCCTTGCCGGCATCACCGGCGCGGGCGGCTTCGACCGAGGCGTTCAGCGCCAGCAGATTGGTTTGGAAGGCGATGTCGTCGATCAACCCGATAATATTGGAGATCTTGCCCGAGCTGGTCTCGATGGCGCCCATGGCTTCATTGGCCCGGGCCATCACCTGCCCGCCTTCGGTGGCGCTGGAGGAGACGGCCTGCGCCTTCTGGCTGGCGGTGGAGGCGCGGGTCGCATTGTCCTGTACGGCGGTGGAGAGCTGTTCCACGGAGGCCGAGGTTTCCTCGATGGTCGCCGCCTGCTTGGTGGTGCGTTCCGACAGATCGTTGGCGCCGGAGAGGATTTCGCTGGTCGCGGTCTTGAGCGAGCGCGAGGTCTTTTGCAGGCCGCCGACAATATCGAGCAACCGCCCCAGCGACTGATTGAAGGCCAGCCGCAACTGCTCATACTGGCCGGTGAATTCGCTATCGATGCGCCCGCTCAGATCGCCCTCGGCCATTTTGGCGAGGCTGGCGGTCAGATGGGCGATAATGCCTTCGGCGCGTTTGCGCTCGGTGATGTCGGTGGCGAATTTCACCACTTTGACCACCCGGCCCTGCGCATCAAGGATCGGGTTGTAGGACGCCTGAATCCAGACTTCCTTGCCACCCTTGCCGAAGCGCTGGAACTCGGCGGCCACATATTCCCCGCCATGCAGCCGCTCCCAGAAGCTTCGGTAGTCGGCGCTGGCGGCATAGGCCGGATCGCAGAACATGCGGTGATGCTTGCCGACGATGTCGTCGAGCCGATAGCCGAGCACGGCAAGGAAATTTTCATTGGCACTGCGCACCGTGCCGTCGAGGTTGAATTCGACGATGGCCTGCGCCCGGCTGATGGCGGCAATCTGGGCCTCGTGGTCGGCCGCCTGATTGGTCTGGGCGGTGACGTCGGTGGCGAATTTGATCACCTTGACCGGCTTGCCGGCCTTGTCGAACACCGGATTGTAGCTGGCCTGAATCCACACCTCGCGCCCGCCCTTGCCAAGGCGCCGATAGGCGGCGGCCTGGAACTTGCCGGCGGCAAGATCGGCCCAGAACTGCTGATAGGCCGGCGACTGCGCCTCGGCGGGATCGGCAAAGAGGCGGTGATGCTGGCCCACGACCTCATCGAGCGCATAGCCCAGGGCATTGAGGAAATTCGCGTTGGCGGTGATTATGGTGCCGTCGAGCCCGAACTCGATCACCGCCTGGCTGC
The DNA here is from genome assembly GCF_054489345.1 of Devosia sp. A369. Classification (NCBI taxonomy): domain Bacteria; kingdom Pseudomonadati; phylum Pseudomonadota; class Alphaproteobacteria; order Hyphomicrobiales; family Devosiaceae; genus Devosia; species Devosia sp. A369. The sequence continues at coordinate 172,101 of NZ_JBTMWV010000003.1, forward strand.
GCATGATCGCCTCGACCTTGGCCTTGTCGTCGCTGCCGCTATTCCGTCCGAATAATCCCATCGAAAAGGCCCTCCAGCCCCATGCGTCCAGCGCTGACCGGCGCAGCAGTCAGGTTAGAAAATAATGGATAAATGTGAGTTTTGATGGCGCTAGTGGACACTGCGTAGATGCAGCGGGTCCGCTTGCGGCCTGTGGCCGTCTGGAGGTCTAGTGGCTGGCAGCGGCAGTTGATTTGCGGAGTGAAGCACGGCTCGATCGTCCACCTTGAATCGCCGGGCCTGCCCGCGATGCTGCGTTGATCTGCGTCCCGCTCAAGCTGCGCGAGAAAGGTTAATGGACCGACAATTTCGCGCTGGGGCGGGCCTATGGGGGGCTTGGTGTTGGAGGGCCTCGATGCCGTCCCCTCCCCCTTGAGGGGAGGGTTAGGGTGGGGGTGTCGGAGCCTCCACACACATCGAGCCTGGGGGAACCACGATACCCCCACCCCCGCCCTCCCCTCAAGGGGGAGGGAGCCTATCGGGGCTCGCTGAGATCGATGGTTACAACCAACCGCCGACTGTCCGCTAGAACTCGTTCCAGTCCTGCGCCAGCGCGGTGTTGCCGACGCTGACCGGGCCGGCGCGGAAGCGCGGGGTGCGGGTCACGGGGGGGGCGCGGCTGGAGCCGATCTTGAACACGTCGACAATGCTATCGAGATCGCTGGCCTGGCTTTCGGTCTGCTCGATGGCGGCATTGGTCTGTTCGACCAGCGCCGCATTGTGCTGGGTCATCTCGTCCATCTGCCGCACGGCGATGGCGACCTCTTCGAGCGAGGCGGCCTGGTCCTTGTTGGCCTGGGCGATGGTGTCGATCAGCGTGGCGCTTTCCTGCGCCCCGGCCAGAATATCGAGCAACGTTTCGGCGGCCTGACCAACCAGGCGGGTGCCGCTCTGCACCTCGCGGGCACTGGCCTCGATCAGCGTCTTGACGTCGGCCGAGGCATTGGCGGCCGATTGGGCCAGCCGGCGGACTTCGACAGCGACCACGGCAAAACCCTTGCCGGCATCGCCAGCGCGGGCGGCTTCGACTGAGGCGTTGAGAGCCAGCAGATTGGTCTGGAATGCGATGTCGTCGATCAACCCGATGATGTTGGAGATCTTGCCCGAGCTGGCTTCGATGGCGGTCATGGCCTCATTGGCCTGCTTCATCACCGTGCCGCCCTGGGTGGCGTTCTGTGCCACCACCTGGGCCTTGCCGCTGGCGGTCGCGGTGCGGCGGGCATTTTCCACCACCACTAGCGACAATTGTTCCACCGCCGCCGAGGTCTGCTCGATGGTCGCCGCCTGCTTGGTGGTGCGGTCGGCCAGATCATTGGCGCCGGAAAGGATTTCCCCGGTCGCCGTTTTCAGCGACCGCGAAGTCTCGCGCAGCTGGCCGACAATATCGGTCAGCCGGTCGGCTACCGCATTGGTGTCGTCCTTGATCTGGGCAAATTCGGGATCGAACTCGGCGATGATGCGATGGGTCAGATCGCCGCCCGCCATCTCCTTGAGCACTTCGCCGGTCAGCGTCACCGCGCGATTGATCTTGGCCTTGGCCGCATCATCGGCAGCGCGGGTGTCCTCGGTGAGCTTGTCGAAATAGGCGGTGACGCCGATGTCGATATCGAGCAGCGTCGATTTGATCAGGCTGGCCAGGGTCAGCGCCATGTCGTCGGCAGCGGCCAAAACCTCCTCGGACGAGGCGGGCTTTTTGCCGAAGCGGCCCTTTTTGGGCTGCAGCGCCTCGGTCATCATGTCATGCACGAGACCGGTCACCAGCGTTTCCAGAATGACGCCATAGCCACCGATATGCCAGCGCGGCTCCAGCCCGATCCTGGCATGAACCAGGCCGACGCGGCTGCTGGCCTCGAAATAGGTATCGTCCTGCGCGCCATCGGCAATCGCCTGCCAGTGCCCGACCTGCCGGGCCTGGACCTTGTCCATCTGCGGCTTGCCCTCAAAGAAGCGCGCGACCGCCGGGACCTTGGCGATCTTGGCGTAAAATTTATCGAGCGCCAGCGGCAGATGCTTGTCGACATGGATTTTCGCCCTGGCTTGCCGCTGGCGAGCCGTCTGATCGAGGCCGATGAAGTCGAGACGGGATTGCAGGCTGTCTTTGGTGGGCATAGGGGCGCTCAAGGGGTAACTGCGTGACGTGTGTGCCATAGTCCGGCGGCGGACCATGATCTGGATCAATTGCCCTACAGTGATGCGGGCATGGTGAAGGCCCGGTTAACCGGGCCCTCGGCGGGTGACAGCGCCGTTCAGGCAGCACGGCCGGACGAGCGCAGCGGCGTCACCCGGGTCGGGGCGGCCAGGGTGAACACCCCGATCACCTGATCGAGTTCATTGGCCTGCGCCTCGGTCTGCTCGATGGCGGCATTGGTCTCTTCCACCAGCGCCGCATTATGCTGGGTCATCTCGTCGAGCTGGCGCACCGCGACATTGACCTCGTCGATGGAGGCCGCCTGTTCGCGGCTGGCCTGGGCGATGCCGTCGAGCAGCAGCGCATTGGCGCGGATGGCATCCTGCACCAGCACCAACCGCTCGGCAGCGTTGGCCACCAGCTGGGAGCCGCCCTTGACCTCATTGGCGCTCTGCTCGATCAGCAGTTTGACGTCGGCAGAAGCGCTGGCCGCCGATTGCGCCAGGCGACGGACTTCGACGGCGACCACGGCAAAGCCCTTGCCGGCATCGCCGGCGCGGGCCGCTTCCACCGAAGCATTGAGGGCCAACAGATTGGTCTGGAAGGCGATGTCGTCGATCAGCCCGATGATGTTGGAGATCTTGCCGGAGGACTGGGTGATGCGGCCCATGGCCAGAGTGGCCTCGCCCATCACCGCGCCGCTGGCTTCGGCCTCGACCGAGACGGCCCGCGCCTTCTGGCTGGCCTCGGCGGCATGGTCGGCATTGTCGAGCACGGTCTGGCTGAGCTGGGCGATGGCGGCGCTGGTCTGCTCGATGGTGGAGGCCTGCCGCGTGGTGCGCTCGGACAGATCATTGGCGCCGGAGAGGATTTCCCCGGTCGCGGTCTTGAGCGCGCCCGAGGTGCCGCGCAATTGGGTGACGATCTGGCCGAGCTGTTCGGCCACGCCATTGGTGTGGTCGCGCAGGCGGCCAAAGGCGCCCTTGTAGTCGCCGGTCATGCGGTGGCTGAGATCGGCGCGGGCCAGGGACGCCAGCACGCTGCCGGTTTCGCCGAGGCCGCGCTCGACGGTGGCGACCAGATCGTTGAAATTGTCGGCCAGGAGGCGCAGTTCGGGATCGGCGAGCTCGGTGCCGACACGGTGGGAGAAATCGCCGTCGATGGCGGCCCCGACCACGGCGCCGATATCCTGTTGCAGCGCCCTTATGACACTGACCTGCCCGGCGCGTTCGGCGCTCATATCGTGCTCGACAAGGCGCAGTTCGGCCATTTTGAGGCCGTTGCGGCGGAACACTTCCACCGCCTCGGCCATATAGCCCAGCTCGTCGGCGCGCTCGAGGCCGGGCACGGTCAGCTCCAGCCGGTCGGCAGCAATCTCGGCCATGGCGTCGGTGAGGCGCGAAATCGGTCGGGTGATGGTGCGGGCGATCAGCACGCTGACCAGCGTGGCCAGCGCCAGCAAGGCCAGCCCGATCAGCAGCATGGTCTGGCGCAGATTATTGGCGGGGGCGGAAATATCGGCCTGGCTCTCCAGCGCCACCACCGCCCAATCAACGCCGCCAAAGCTCAGCGGCTCGCCGGCCAGTACATAGGTTTGCCCATTGGCATGTTCGAGCGTGCCGATGCCAGCGGTGCCAGCCAAAGCGGCGCTGACCGCTTCGCCCGCAATCGACAGGGTGAGCACATCATTGTCCGGCGTCTGCGGCGCGTCATTGCGGGCCAGCCCGTCCTGGCCGACCAGATAGGTTTCCCCACTCTCTCCCAGCCCACGGGTGCGGCCCAGCACGTCGCCGATGCGGGCGGTGGGCAGGCGCAAAGCCAGCACGCCGATCAGAAAGCCCTGATCATAGACCGGCCCGGCGATGAAGCTGGCCGGGGCCCCGGCGCTGGGCGCATAGGGGGCGAAATCGGAGAGGAACACCTGACCGGCCTCACCCGCCATGGCGGCGCGGACGACCTTGCCCAGATCGCTGGCGGCCCAGGGCCCGCCGCCTTCGGCAAAATTGGTGGCGAAATCGGCGTCCTTGAACACCGAATAGACATTGTTGAAATCGGTATCGAACAGCAGCACGTCGTCATAGCCGCGCTTTTCCAGCAGATCGCGGAAATCAGCATGCAGGCTCCGGTGATGCAGATCATAGACCGGCAGCTTGTCAGAGGTGTCGAGTTTGAGCCGTTCGCCGGCCGGATTGGGGTTTCCCGTCAGATAGGCACCCTGCAACAGCTCGGTGGGATCGCCCTGCCCTTTGAGCGAGCGCATGGCGCCGGCGAAGGTATCGATATTGGCGGCGATCTCGGAGCGCCCGGCAAACAGCGTCAGATCCTCGGCCACTTCGCGCAGATAGGCTTCCAGCGCCGAATGGGCATTGGCGGCGGCGGAGGTCAGGCGCTGCTCGGCCTGGCTGGTGACAATGGCACTGCTGGCGACATAGGCCGCCAGCGCCAGACTGGCCCCGGTGACAAGCGCAATCGCCACGACCATGGCCGGCAGCTTGAAGGCAAGTTTGAGCTGGGTCGTCATGCGATGAACTTCCGCTGTTGAGGCGGCAAACCATAGGAAGAATATGGTTAAAGAAGCGCTTCCGGGGTCGTTACACGGCCGTCACACAAACGAAAACGCCCTCCCGCTGGGGGAGGGCGCTGGACAGATAGCGACAGGCGAAGCCTGCTAGAACTCGTTCCAGTCGGCCGAGATGGCGGCACTGCCCTGGCTGAGATAGGCCTGGGCGGCGCGCTTGACGGCGGCCGGCCGGTTGGTGGTCGCTGCGCTGCGCGTCGGGGCGCGGACTGGGTCGGGTTCGCGCATGCCGGTATTGAACACCGATACGATATCATCGAGCGCGCTGGCCTGGGCCTCGGTCTGCTCGATGGCGGCGTTGGTTTCCTCGACCAAAGCGGCGTTGTGCTGGGTCATCTCGTCCATGGTGCGGACGGCGACATTGACCTCTTCGATGGCCCCGGCCTGCTCGTGGCTTTCGCGGGCAATGCCATCCATCAACTGGTCATTGGCGCGCGCCGCGGTCAGCATGGTCATCAACCGGCCGGCGGCATCGGACACCAGACGCGAGCCCATGCCGACCTCATTGGCCGACTGCTCGATCAGCACCTTGACGTCCGCCGAGGCACTGGCCGCCGACTGCGCCAGGCGCCGCACTTCCACGGCGACCACGGCAAAGCCCTTGCCGGCATCACCGGCGCGAGCCGCTTCCACCGAGGCGTTGAGGGCCAGCAGATTGGTCTGGAAGGCGATGTCGTCGATCAGGCCGATGATGTTGGAGATCTTGCCGGAGCTGACTTCGATGGCCGCCATGGCGGCATTGGCCTTTTCCATCACCAGCCCGCCCTGTTCGGCGGTGCGGGTGACTTCGGCGGCGTTGACGCTGGCATCCTTGGCGCGCTGCGCATTCTGCAACACGGTGGCGGCGAGCTGTTCCATGGCCGCCGAGGTTTCCTCGATGGTGGCCGCCTGTCGCGTGGTGCGTTCGGACAGGTCGTTGGCACCCGACAGGATTTCGCTGGTCGCGGTCTTGAGGGTGCGCGAAGTGACGCGCAGCTGGGTCACCACTTCGGTGAGCTTGTCGCCCACCGCATTGGTATCGGCCTTGAGGCTGGCGAAGGCGCCCTGATAGTCGCCATGCATGCGCATGGTCAGGTCGGTATTGGCCAAGGCCGTCAGCACCCGGCCGGTCTCTTCGAGGCCGCGATCGACGGTATCGACGAGGCTATTGACGCTCTGCGCCAGCCCGTTGAGTTCGGGATCGGGGAATTCGGTTTCGACCCGGCGGGTGAAGTCGCCGGCAATGGCGGCATCGACCACCTGACCGAAGGCGTGTTGCAGGTCGCTCATCATGGCGCGCCGGCTCTGTTCGTCGGCAATGATGCGCGCCGCTTCGGCCTCGGTCATCTGGCTGACCTTGAGCCCGTTCTGGCGGAACACTTCCACCGCCCGCGCCATGGCGCCGATTTCGTCGCCATTATCGGCATAAGGCACGGTGACCTCATATTCGCCCTTGGCCAGACCGCCCATGATCGCGGTCATGCGGCGGATCGGCTTGGCGATCATGTCGGCGCCGAGCCACACCAGCAGCAGCACCAGCGCCAGCAGGCCCGCACCGGCGCCCAGCGACAGATTGCGCATCTGGTCGACGCTGGCAAAGATGGTGGCCGAGGGCACATCCATCAGCAGGGTCCAGCTGTCGTCGACGCCATCAAAGGTGAAGGGCATCGAGGCGACGAATTGCTGAATGCCATTGGCATCGGTGTAATACATGCCCTTGCTCATCAGGCTCTCATCGAGCAGCACGCCGGCGATTTCGGGGGCCAGCTGCGTGCCGACCAGCGCCGGATCGGGATTGGCGATCCACTGATTGTCGCTGCTGATCAGCATGACATTGCCGACATCGAAGGGTCGCAGCTGGGAAATCACGCCGGCGATGGTGGCCAGGCTCAGATCGGCGGTGACCACGCCGGCCGGCTTGCCACCCTTGTGCACCACGGCGCTGATCGTGGTCATCAGCACGGTCTCGCCATCCACTTCATAGGCGAAGGGCGGCGTCAGGACGGTGCGGTTTTCCGCGAGCGGCAGCTGGTACCAGGATTCATTATTGGCCTGCGGCGACAAATCGAGCTTGTCGACGACGATTTTGCCGTCCTGATTGATGAAATAGGGCACGAAACGCCCGGTGGCGTCGGAATAGGGATGGTTGAGATAGGCCGCATCGCGGCCATCCAGCGCATCGGGCTCGAAAGCCAGCGCCATGCCGACCAGCTCGGGGCGAGCGGCGGTCGTCGCCGACATCAAGCGGCCCAATTGATCGCGATTGACCGGGCCTTCGGCAATGGCGCCTTCGACGGCCGTGGTGATGCCACGGGCCAGCGAAATCACGCCGCCCATCTGCCCTGAAACCAGCTGGCTATATTGGCCTAGCAGGGCGCGCGCCCGCGCTTCCGCCTCATTGCCCGCCGTCTCGTACATCAGCGTGGTACCAGCAAACACGATGCCACAGATCGATGTGGCGAACAGTACTCCCGCGCCGACCACCAGCTTGGTGCGGATCGACAGGTTGGAGAATTTCATTCTGTATTCCCTACCATAAGTGTCTCTTGCGAGACGGCCCCCGACAACCCGGCACAGCCGAGCCCCGTGACCGCAGCTGTGCGGCAGGAACCAGAATTTGATAGCGGGAAGCGACGCAAAGTTGCTTCTGCCGCGTGCTCGCGCGACCGGTTCAGGCCAAGTACAACTGCGTCCGCCTCCACCATGCCGAAGGCTGACTTAAGGTCGGGTTAAGCACGATCCGCTTCGTGAGCGGGCGGCGACAAAAAGGGTGGGGGGATGGGTTTGAAACCGGATCGTCACCCTCGGGCTTGACCCGAGGGGACTGAACTGGCTGCGGCACGGGAAGTGTAGAGCCCTCGGGTCAAGCCCGAGGGTGACGGCCGGGGTGGGTGGAGGGCGGCAGGTCAGGCATCATGCCACCCCAGGGGACGCCGCTAGAATTCGGCCCAGTCCTGCGCCAGTGCGGCATTGCCCTGGCTGAGATAGGCGCGCGGTTGCGCCCGGCCACTGCGTGTCGTCGTCGCGGCCTCGGCGTCGATGGTGAAAATGTCGATCACCCGGTCGAGTTCGCTAGCCTGGGCTTCGGTCTGTTCGATGGCGGCATTGGTCTCTTCCACCAGCGCCGCATTATGCTGGGTCATCTCGTCGAGTGTGCGCACCGCCACCGAGACCTCATCAATCGCTGCCGCCTGCTCGCGGCTGGCGCGGGCGATGGACTGCATCAGACTGGTATTCTCGTGCACGGCGTCCAGCATGGCGGTGAGCTGGTCGGAGGCATTGGACACCAGCTTGCTGCCGCCCCGGACCTCATTGGCGCTCTGCTCGATCAGCGCCTTGACGTCGGATGACGCACTAGCCGCCGACTGGGCCAGCCGCCGCACCTCCACCGCCACCACGGCAAAGCCCTTGCCCGCGTCACCCGCGCGGGCGGCTTCCACTGAAGCATTCAAGGCAAGCAGATTGGTCTGGAAGGCGATATCGTCGATCATGCCGATAATGTTGGAAATCTTGGCCGAGCTGGAGGTGATGCGTTCCATCGCCTGATTGGCTTGTTCCATCGTCACCCCGCTCTGGGCGGCGCTGTCGGACACCGACTGCGCCTTGCCATTGGCGTCTTCGGCCATGCGGGCATTTTCGGCCACCGTGCCGGCCAATTGCTCCATCGCCGCCGAGGTTTCCTCGATGGTCGCGGCCTGCTTGGTGGTGCGTTCGGAAAGATCATTGGCGCCGGAAAGGATTTCCCCGGTCGCGGTCTTGAGGGCGCGCGAGGTGGAGCGCAACTGGGTCACCACGGCGCTGAGCTTGTCGGCCACCGCATTGGTGTCGGTCTTGAGCTTGGCAAACGAGCCCTGATAATCGCCTTCCATGCGCAGGGTCAGATCGGTATCGGCCAGTGCTGCCAGCACCTCGCCGGTTTCGCCGAGGCCGCGATCCACCGTTTCCACCAGATTGTTGACGCTGCCGGCCAGCGCATTGAGTTCGGGATCGGGGAACTGGGCGTGGACGCGCTTGGAGAAATCGCCGGCGATGGCAGCATCCACCACCTCGCCAAACGCCGCCTGCAGCGCCACCATCATATCGGTGCGCTCGATGCGACGGCGCTGCGATGCGGCGCGCTCTTCCTCGGTCATCTGGCTGACCTTGAGGCCGTTTTCGCGGAAAACCTCGACGGCGCGGGCCATTTCGCCCACTTCATTGCCGCGGGTGATGAACGGCACTTCGGTTTCATAATCGCCCTCGGCTACCGACTTCATGGTCCGCGCCAGCTTGGGCACCGAACCCATCATCAGGCGCGACAGCACATAGCCGATGGCGCCCAGCGCCAGCAGAGTCACCAGACCCACCAGCAGCAGCATCTTGACCGCGTCGAGCACCACCGCTTCGACCTTGTCCTTGTCGACGCCGACAAACAGCAAGCCGACCGGCGCCCCGGCCTGATCCAGGATCGGCTGATAGGCGGTGTAATAGGCTGTGCCGGCCAGCACATCCTCGCCGTAATAGGGCTGGCCCGCGAGCAGGGTCGCATAGGCCGGATTGGCCTGGCCGAGGGTAGTGCCGGCCAGACGCTGGCCATCAGCGCCGGCAATGGTCGTGGTCATGCCCACAAAACCCTGGCTGGCCTCGTCCCAGCCGAAAATGCTGGCGGCCTCGCCGGTGATGCGGGCGATGGAATCGACGATGTCATGATTGAGAAACTGGCGCGGCATGGCCCAGGTGTGGATTTCGGCCAGCTCGCCGGCTTCGCCCCATTTGACCTCGGCGCCCGGCAGATTGCCTTCAACGATGGTGGCCGCCGTTTTGAGATTGGTCGTCTGCTGGCTCAGCGCCGTGCTGCGGGTGGAGGCGCTCAGATTGAGATAGATTGCCGCCGTGACCACGCTCACCGAAACAATGATGGCCGAGATCACCAATGCAGCGATCATCGTGGTCAGTTTTATATTGCCGAAGAATTGCCCAACGCGCGTCAACATTTCGATTGCCCCATGCTCCCCCCACGCGTTGCAGCAAGCTGCTCGCGCCTTGATCCGGTAAAATTACCAGAACGTGCTTAAGCGAATGTTTAACACGCCCGGAATCCGGGGCTTTGGGGGCGGCGGGACGGCTATGCCGTTCAATGTACTAAACATTCCAGAACGACCAAACCCGTCAAAAGCAACGACCCCCGCAACGCTGGAGCATTGCGAGGGTCGGTTTGGTCCGATTTCAGGTATGGCGCCGTTGGGTTGTCGCCAGCGTTAGAACTCGCTCCAGTCCGTCGCCAGCGCGGTATTGCCGTGGCTGCGCAGATTGGATGAGGCGGCGGCCAGACGCTGCTGCAGGCTGCGTGCGGCGCCAGTGCCGCCGGCAGGGCGCTGGTCACGCCCGGCGGGGACAGCCTGCTGGTCGAGGCGGAACACGTCGACGATGCGGTCGAGTTCGCTGGCCTGCGCCTCGGTCTGCTCGATGGCGGCATTGGTTTCTTCGACCAGCGCCGCATTGTGCTGGGTCATCTCATCCATGGTGCGGACGGCGGTGGACACTTCCTCGATGGCCGACGCCTGTTCGCGGCTGTCATTGGCGATGGATTCGAGCAGGCCATTATTGCCCCGCGCGGCTTCCAGCATCGCCTTGAGCTTGCCGGCCGCATCGCCCACCAGCTTGGAGCCGGAGCTGACTTCGCCAGCCGACTGCTCGATCAGCACCTTGACCTCGCTGGAGGCCTGCGCCGCCGACTGGGCCAAGCGCCGCACTTCCACGGCAACGACAGCAAAGCCCTTGCCCGCGTCACCCGCGCGGGCGGCTTCCACTGAAGCATTCAGCGCCAGCAGATTGGTCTGGAAGGCGATGTCGTCGATCATGCCGATGATGTTGGAAATCTTGGCCGAGGACTGAGTGATGCGTTCCATCGCCGAGGTCGCCGCATCCATCACCTGGCCGCCTTCTTCGGCGGTGCGGGTGACCTGCGCCGCGTTGACGCTGGCTTCCCTGGCGCGCTGCGCATTCTGCTGCACAGTGGACGCCAGCTGCTCCATCGCCGCCGAGGTTTCCTCGATGGTCGCCGCCTGCTTGGTGGTGCGTTCGGACAAATCATTGGCGCCGGAGAGGATTTCCCCGGTCGCAGTCTTGAGCGCGCCCGACGTGTGGCGCAGCTGGCCAACCACTTCGGTCAGCTTGTCGGCCACTGCGTTGATGTCGGTTTTGAGCGTGGCGAAGGCGCCCTCATAGTCGCCCTCCATGCGCTCGGTGAGGTCGGTATCGGCCAGCGCGCCCAGCACCTGGCCGATTTCGGTGACGCCGCGATTGAAGGTCGAGACCAGATTGTTGACGCTGCTGGCCAGCCCGTTCAGCTCGGGATCGGGGAATTCGACCTGCACCTGGCGGGTGAAGTCACCAGCGACCGCGGCATCGACCACTTCGCCAAAGGCCGATTGCAGCTCGCTCATCATCTTCTGCCGGTTTTCCTGATCGGCAATGATCCGCGCCGCCTCGGCCTCGGTCATCTGGCTGACGCGCAGCCCGTTCTGGCGGAACACTTCAACGGCGCGCGCCATGGCGCCCACTTCGTTGCCGCGTTCGGTAAACGGCACCTCGGTTTCGTAATTGCCTTCGGCGATGGCTTCCATCGAGCCGGCCAGCTTGGGGATTGGCTTGGTGATCACCCGCGACAGCACGAGGCCGACAAGGCCCAGCGCCACCGTGACCAGCCCGCCGACCATCAGGATCAGCCCGAGCACGGCATTGGCAGCTTCCTCGACCTTGGCCATCGGCGTGCCGACAAAGATCGCGCCCATGACTTCGCCGCTCATCTTTTCGATCGGCTGCAGGGCGGCGAAATAGCTGGCGCCATTGATCGGCAGCTGACCGATATAGCTTTCACCGGCCAGAATGGCGGCATAGGCCGGGCTGGAGGCGTCGAGCACCAGATCGGCCACGCGGCTGCCATCCTCGGCGGCAACGCTGGTGGTCTTGGCCATCAGCGCCTGCGTCGCCGTATCCATCACATAGATCGAGGCATCCTGCTTGGTGACGCGGGTCACTGAATCGATGATTTCGGTATCGTAGAACGGTGGAATGGCCCAGCTCTGGAAGGCCGCCATGGTGCCCTCATCGGTCCAGTTCAGCACCGAGCCGGAAATGCGCCGCTCGAGAATGGTCGCCGCCACCGCCAGATTGGTTTCCTGCTGCATCTGGCTGTCGGCAATAGAGCGATCATGCAGGTTCAAATAAATCGCGCCGGACACGGCAGCGATCGAGCCGATAATGGCAACCAGGACCAGCGCCGCGATGGCCGTGGTCATCTTGATATTGCCAAACATGGCAAAGAGCTTGCGCATAAGCGAATTCCCCAAGCATCCGGGCAGGCGAAGCATCGCGCGCCATGCGGACCCAAACTGATGGGGAAAGTTACGGGACAGCCGTTAAGCTAAAGTTGTCCGAGCGGCCCCGTATCGGCGCAGAACACGAATAATTTCGCCAAATCCCGGCTTAGCGCCGGAAAAACCGCTCACCGGGACGCGATGGCGCCCCGGTGAGCTGGTTTTTAGAACTCGGTCCAGTCGACGTCGACCGCGGCGTTGCCCCGGCTCAGATAGCTGCGGGCCGCCGACTTGAGCGCCTGTTGCTGCGGCGCCCGCGCCCGGGTCGGCGGCATGGCGCGCGCCGGGCTGGTCGGCATCTGATCGAGCGTGAACACCTCGACGATCCGGTCCAGCTCGCTGGCCTGCGCCTCGGTCTGCTCGATGGCGGCGTTGATCTCCTCGACCAGCGCCGCATTATGCTGGGTCATCTCATCCATCTGCCGCACCGCCGTGCCGACCTCTTCGATGGCCGAGGCCTGCTCGCGGCTGTCGCGGGCAATGCCGGTCATCAACTCGTCGGAGGAACGGGCGGCGGTCAGCATCACTTCGAGCTTGCCCGCCGCATCATGCACCAGCCCCGAGCCCTGCCGCACTTCGCTGGCGCTCTGCTCGATCAGCACCTTGACGTCAGCCGAGGCATTGGCAGCGGACTGGGCCAGCCGCCGCACTTCGACGGCGACCACGGCAAAACCCTTGCCGGCGTCGCCGGCGCGGGCTGCTTCCACCGAGGCGTTGAGCGCGAGCAGGTTGGTCTGGAAGGCGATGTCGTCGATCAGCCCGATGATGTTGGAGATCTTGCCCGAGCTTTGGGTAATGCGTTCCATCGCCTCGGTGGCGCGCTGCATCACCGCCCCGCCATCTTCGGCGGCGGTGCTGACGGTGGCGGCAACCGTGCTGGCCTGCCGCGCCCGTTCGGCATTCTGCATCACGGTGGAGGCCAATTGCTCCATCGCCGCCGAGGTTTCCTCGATGGTGGCGGCCTGGCGTGTGGTGCGTTCGGAAAGGTCATTGGCGCCGGAGAGGATTTCGCCAGTGGCGGTCTTCAGCGTGCCCGAGGTTTCGCGCAATTGCCCGACCACATCGGTCAGCTTGTCGGCCACCGCATTGACGTCGGATTTGAGCGTGGCAAAGGCGCCGTCATAATCGCCGCCCATGCGCCGCGTCAGGTCGGTATTGGCCAGCGCGCCCAGCACCGAGCCGATCTCGGTGACGCCATGGTTAAAATTAGACACCAGCGTGTTGACGCTGCTGGCCAGGTTGTTGAGTTCGGGATCGGGGAATTCGCTGGTCACCCGACCGCTGAAATCGCCGGCCACGGCGGCATCGACCACCTGGCCGAAGGCGTGCTGCAATTCGCTCATCATCAGCTGGCGGTTGTCGCGGTCGGCGATGATGCGGGCCGCTTCGGCCTCGGTCATTTCGCTGACGCGCAGGCCATTAGCGCGGAACACTTCCACCGCGCGCGCCATGGCGCCCAGCTCATTGCCGCGCGCCACATAGGGCACTTCGGTGGTGTAATTGCCGTCGGCAATCGCCTGCATCGCCCCGGCGATACGCGGGATCGGGCCGGTCAGCCGGCGCGACAGCAGCAGGCAGATGCCGCCCATCACCACCAGAAGCAGCAGCCCCATAATCGCCATGCCCGGCAGCGACCCATCGGCGGCGGATTCGGCCTGCTGCGCATCGCCACCGACAAAGAAGGCGCCGAGCGGCACATTCTTGAGATCGGTGAAGGGTTGGAAGGCGCCGTGGAAGCGGGTGCCCTGCATCATCACCTCGCCGTAAAACGGCAATCCTGCCGCCAGCGCCGCATGCTCGGGCGACGTCTTATCAATGGCAAAGCCAAGGGCGCGCTTGCCGTCGGGCAGCTCGAAGCTGGTGGATTTGGCGAGGAACTCGCCGGTGGCCGTATCGAGGCCGAAGATCGCGGCGGAACCCTGGGTGATGCGGGTGACCGAGTCGATGGCGGCGCTATCGTGGAAAAACGGCAGCGAAAATGCCTGGAACGCGGCCATCTGGCCGTCCTCCGCCCAGGTCAGCACCGAGCCGGACAGGCGCTTTTCCAGAATGGTGCCGGCCAGTTGCAGATTGGCCGCCTGCTGCGCCACGCTCTGATTGATCGACTGCCGCCGCAGGTCGATATAGCCATTGACCGAATAGGCCACGATGGTGACGAGAATGCTCATCAGCACCAGCCCGGCAATGGCTGTCGTCAGTTTGATATTGCCCCAGAAATCCGAAATCGACCGCATCGTCCGCCTGCTCCCCCGCTGGCATCTGCTTGTATGGAAGGCTTATAGCGGGGCGGAACTTAACGGCGCGTTGCTCTTGTATGGAAGACTGGCGGGCGAGCCTGCGCTAGAACTCGCTCCAGTCCTTCTCGACGGCGGCATTGCCGTGGCTGAGATAGGATTTGGCGACGCTGCGCAGCTTGTCCTGCAGGCCACGCGCGCCGTCGGCCACCGCCTGGATCGGCGCGGGGCGGCGCTGCGGCGCCGGGGCTACCGCATCGATGGCGAAGATATCGACGATGCGGTCGAGCTCGGTCGCCTGGGCCTCGGTCTGCTCGATGGCAGCGTTGATCTCCTCGACCAGCGCCGCATTGTGCTGGGTCATCTCATCCATGGTGCGAACCGCCAGATTGACCTCTTCGATGGCCCCGGCCTGTTCGTGGCTGTCCTTGGCGATGCCGCTCATCAGCGCATTGGACGAGCGCGCCGCGCTGACCATGGCTTCGAGCTTGGCGGCGGCATCGAGCACCAGCCGGGAGCCGCCCTTGACCTCGCCGGCCGACTGCTCGATCAGCACTTTGACTTCCGAGGAGGCATTGGCCGCCGATTGCGCCAAGCGACGGACCTCGACGGCGACCACGGCAAAACCCTTGCCGGCATCGCCGGCGCGGGCGGCTTCCACCGACGCGTTCAAGGCCAACAAATTGGTCTGGAAGGCGATATCGTCGATCAGGCCGATGATGTTGGAAATCTTGCCCGAGCTTTGGGTGATGCGCTGCATCGCTTCGGTGGCCTGCGCCATCACCTGCCCACCCTCTTCGGCGGTGTGGGTCACGGTGGCGGCGACGCCGCTGGCCTGCTTGGCGCGCTCGGCATTCTGCAGCACGGTGGAGGCCAATTGCTCCATCGCCGCCGAGGTTTCCTCGATGGTGGCGGCCTGTTTGGTGGTGCGCTCGGACAGGTCATTGGCGCCGGAAAGGATTTCCCCGGTCGCCGCTTTCAGCGTGCGGGAGGTATCCTTGAGCTGGCCGACAATATCGGTCAGCTTGTCGGCCACCGCATTGGTATCGGCCTTCAGCTGGGCGAAGGCGCCTTCATAGTCGCCCTCCATGCGCTTGGTCAGGTCGGTCTCGGCCAGCGCCGCCAGCACCGAGCCGGTTTCGCTGACGCCGCGATCGACGGTGGCGACCAGATGATTGACCGAGCGGGCCAGCCTGTTGAGTTCATCATCGGGGAATTCGGCATCGACCCGGCGGGTGAAATCGCCGGCAATCGCCGCATCCACCACCGCGCCGAAGGCTCGTTGCAGATTCTGCATCATGATGGCGCGTTCGGCCTGGCTGCGGATGATCTGGTCGGCTTCCGCCTCGGTCAATTGCGCGATGCGCAGGCCATTTTCGCGGAACACTTCCACAGCGCGGGCCATGGCGCCCAGTTCGTCCTTGCCATCGGCGCCGCGCACCGCGACATCGAGATCACCATCGGCGAGCGCTTCCATCGTGGTGGTGAGGCGGCCGATCGGCCGGCTGACCGACCGGGCGAAGAAATAGCCGGCAATCGCGGCGATGGCGAGCAACGCCCCGCCAATGGCCAGCATCATATTGCGCATGTCGGTGATCGGCGCATAGGCCTCGTCCTCGCCGACCGCCGTGACCACCGCCCAATTGGCACCGCCGAAAGCCAGCGGCTGGGCGGTCAGCATCATGGCCATGCCGCGATAATCCGACGCAATGCCGATGGCCTCGGTGCCGGCAAGCGCGGCTGCGACGATGGGGTTCTGGAAACTGGTGGCCAGTGAATCATCGGCCTCCGAGAAGCGGGAATCCGAGCGCATCAGGAAATCAGCGCCGACAAAGAAGCTCTCGCCGGTTTCGCCCAGCCCATCGGACTTGTTCATGATGGCATTGACCGAGGCGGTCGAAATGGCGACGGCGAGCACGCCGACCAGTTTCTGCCGGTTGTCGAAAACCGGGGTCGCCATGAAGCTTTGCGGCGCGCCGGCGGCGGCGCCATAGGCGGAGAAATCCTCGAACGACACCTGGCCGCCCTCGGCCATTTTCGCGGCCGCCTGAAACGCCTGGCCGAGCCCGGTTGCGGCACCGGGGCCGCTGGCAAAACTGGTGGCAAAATCGTCGCGCTTCATCACCGAATAAATCAGATTGCCGTTCGGATCGAGCAGCATCAGATCGGCATAGCCGCGCGCCTGCAATTGCCGGCGGAAGGCCGGATGAATCTTGGAATGGGTGAAGTCGTAATTGGTGCGCTTGTCGGCAGTCGACACGTCGAGCAGGTCGCGCTGCGCCTGGTCGGGATTGTTGGCAATATAGGCTGTTTGCAGCGCCGCTACCGGGTCGCTCGCCAGCGAGCCGGTAGAAAACTGGCCCCAGGTAATGTTGAGATCGCGCAGGATGGTCTGGGTCGATTCCGTCGCCGCGGTAATGCTCAGATCCTTGGCGATGCCCTCGAGATAGGAGCCCAGCTCGTTCGACGTCTGGGTGGCGACGGTCTCGATCTGCCGCCGCGACAATTGCTCGACCGTGGCCGAACCGATCAGGTAACTCGCCAGCCCCACCCCGGCACTCACCAGCAGCGCCGACCCGACCAGTGCCAATGGCAGTTTCTGGGCAATCTTCAGTTGCGGCAACAGTCCCATCGAACGCTCCAGCTGTTCGCTGACCGCCAGCCGCATGCCCCGGCGCTGCCGGTGACACGAAAATACCGCGCCCTTGCACGGCGCGGATTGCTGCGGTCGTCCCCCTCATGTCGGCTTTGCCGATCAATGGAAACGATACACTTGAGCGATTAACCACTCCTTACGCACAAATCTCGATGCCGAAAGGGCAGCCGGAAACGAAAAGGCCACCCCGAAGGGTGGCCCGATTTTTGTGCTGGCAGCGCGGTTTAGGTCAGCGCGCCGATCACCGCCTCGATGCGCTTTTTCATGGTCGACGCGTCGAATGGCTTGATGATGTAATTGTTGACGCCGAAGGAAATGGCTTCCTTGACCTGCTCCTTGTCGGAGCGTCCCGTGGCCATGATGAACGGCATGGACTGGGTGCGCGGGTGCTTGCGGATGACCTTGAGCAAGGTCAGCCCGTCAATATCTTCCATGTTCCAGTCGGAGATGACCAGGTCGACATTGGATTTTTCCAGCTTGCCCAAGGCGTCGCGGCCACTCTTGGCCTCGATGATGTCCTTGAAACCGAGCTGGGTGAGAATGTATTTGCAGATACCGCGCATGGACTGCTGGTCGTCGACGATCAGGACGCTGACTGCGCTGGCTTTAGGCATGGTCGTATTTCACCTTCCTGGCGAGTGGGGCCTTGAGACCCCGTATTTTCTGCCAAAACACTAGGCAACAAGCGTTACAAATCTCTCAACCGGGAGGTTGGAATTGACACGGAACGGCCTGATGCGGGCGTTGTGGCGCTTTAGGCGGCCGATTTAAGCCG
Source organism: Devosia sp. A369 (assembly GCF_054489345.1). Classification (NCBI taxonomy): domain Bacteria; kingdom Pseudomonadati; phylum Pseudomonadota; class Alphaproteobacteria; order Hyphomicrobiales; family Devosiaceae; genus Devosia; species Devosia sp. A369. The sequence goes on from NZ_JBTMWV010000003.1 coordinate 189,848, forward strand.
CGTCAGCGCCTGGGCCAGCCGCGCCGCGATGGCTTCCACCGGCGCCTGTTCCATCACGGCGCCCTCTTCGAAGGCCACGCGCGGCATGCCATAGACCAGCGCCGAGGCCTGGCTCTGGCCTACCGTATAGGCACCGGCGTCGCGCATCAGCTTGAGCCCGCGGGCGCCATCGCGCCCCATGCCGGTCAGGATCGCGCCGACCCCCAGGGCACCGGCGGTCTTGGCCACCGATTCAAACAGCACGTCGACACTCGGGCGATGGCCGCTTTCCAGCTCATCCTGGCTCAGCCGGGCCTTGAGTTGCCCCGAGACCCGCTCGACGCGCAAATGATAGTCGCCGCGCGCCACATAGGCATGGCCGATCTGCAACGGCATGCGGTCTTCCGCCTCCAGCACCGTCAGCGCGCAGACCTCGTCGAGCCGGGCAGCAAAACGGCCGGTGAAACCGGCCGGCATGTGCTGGGCAATCAGGATGGGCGGGCAATCGACCGGCATGGCAGCCAGCACGGTGCGGATGGCTTCCACCCCACCCGTCGAGGCGCCGATGGCAATCAGCGCTCCGGGCGGGGCGGCGGCGGTCTTGACCGTAACCTTGGGGGCTTCGGCCCGATTGGCCGAGGCGCCATGCACATCGGATTTGGCGGCAGCGCGGATCTTGTCGCGCAGATTGGCGCCGAAGGCTTCGATGCCGCCGGCAAATTCGGCACTGGGCTTGGCGACGAAATCCACCGCGCCGAGTTCGAGCGCCAGCAGGGTTTCGCTGGCCCCCTTCTTGGTCAGCGTCGACACCATCACCACCGGGGTGGGGCGCAAGCGCATCAGCTTTTCGAGGAATTGCAGCCCGTTCATATTGGGCATTTCGATATCGAGCGTCACCACATCGGGGTTCAGCGTCTTGATCTTTTCGCGCGCATCGATCGGATCGGTGGCCGTGCCCACCACCTTGATATCGCCATCACGCATCAGCATGCGCGTCAGCACTTCGCGGATCAGCGCCGAATCGTCGACGACCAGGACCTTGATGCTCATGCCGCTTCTCGTCTGCTGGAGGTACGCTTGGATTGATAGATGGTCTTGCCGACAAGGCGGAAACCCTCGCCGCCCGAACCCAGATTTTCGGAATGCCCGATATAGAGGAAGGCCTTGGGCGCCAGCAGCGCGCTGAAGCGGCCGAACAGCTCGCCCTGGGTGGGCTTGTCGAAATAGATCGCCACATTGCGGCAGAAAATCGCGTCGAATGGCCCCTTCATCGGCCAGGCGCCAATCAGATTGAGCGGCTTGAACGACACCAGCTCGCGCGCCACCGCCGGAATATAGATCATGCCATCGTCGCCACGCTCGAACGGGCGGGCGCGCTCAGGGCTGAGTTCGGCGATCTCGCTGGCGGGGTAGAAGCCGCGCGCCGCCTTGGTGAGCACATTCGTATCGATATCGGTGCCCAGAATCTTGAAATCCCAGCGTTTCAGCTCGGGAAACGCCGTCAGCAGATCCAGGCCGATCGTATAGGGCTCCTGCCCGGTCGAGCAGCCGGCCGACCAGATGCGCAAGCGGTTGCCGCGCGGCTTTTCCGCGATCAGCGCCGCGACATGGCTGCGCAGATGCTCGAAATGATGGTCTTCGCGATAGAAGCGGGTGAGATTGGTGGTGAGGGCGTTGATGAAATCCTGGCCATCGCCGGCGCTGCCGCCATGCTCGAGATAGTCGACATAGGCGTCGAAACCCGGCAGGCCGAGAGCGCGCACGATCTTGCTCAGGCGCGAGATCACCAGCGTTCGTTTCGCATCGCTCAGCGAGATACCGGCAACCTGATAGACCCGGTTCTTGATGCGAGTGAACTCGCGGTCGCTAAGGGAGATTTCTCCCGGTTCCATGTGGCCTACCCCAATTCCCATTCGTTCGGGTCAGCCGCGTGCCCGTCGCGCCAGGGGAACCGAACTGGTTTCCTCGGCCGCACTGAACGACGCCATCCGCCCGACAAGGCGCTTCAGCGCCAAATCACCTTCGCCCAGTGTCGTGGCGATCGTATCGGTCTCATTGCTTAGATTGCGTAAATGCAGCTCCAGCCCGGCAATCACCGCCTGCAGCGCCTTGGTTTCGCCCACCCCGGTCTCGGACTGGGCCCGGCCGCGCTTGACCGCCGCCCTGATCTCGCGCGCCGAACGGCTGGTCAGTTGCGCCAGCTGGCGCACCTCATCGGCCACCACGGCAAAGCCGGCGCCGGCTTCGCCGGCTCGGGCCGCTTCGACGGCGGCATTGAGCGCCAGCAGGTTGGTGCGGAACGACACATCCTCGATGGCCTGCACCATCTGGTCGATATCGTGGGTCATGTGGTCGATCTCGCCGACCAGTGCCTCGGTGCGCCGCACGCCCAGATCGGCTTCGCCCGCCAGATTTTGCGCCTCGCGACCGAGCAGTTGAGCCTGGCGCAAGCGCCCGCTGCCTGTCGCCAGCGCCCGGCCGGTCACCAAGGCATCCTCGCGACTATCGGCGGCCAGGGCACCATATTGCGCCGCGCGGCGTTCGAAGCCGTCCAGCAGATGCCCGACCTTGCCCAGCCGCGCCTCCAGCGCCAGCCGCTGGGCCCGTTCGGTGTCGAATTGTTCGCTGATGGTTTCGATGAACTCATGCAGTCGTCGCGCCATGCTCCCCAAGGGGCCATCCAGCGCGTCCGGCAGCTCGTCGGCGCCCGACACCACCGCCTCCAGCTGGAGCAGCCCGCCATCAAGGGCACCGAGGCCGCGATTGAGCGCCGCCAGCACCGGCTGGGTCGCGGCCACATCGGCCTCGAAGCGGAACCCGGTCTGGCCGCTGGCCAGCGCACCGGCAAAGGCGTCCAGATCATCATCTTCGATATAGCTGCCGGCCGGCAGCATTTCGAGCAGGTAGCGGCCCTTGGCCAGCGGCCGGCGCAGCACGGTAAACCGCCCGCTGCCCAGCATCACCATGGTCTCTTCCGGGGCCCCGCCGCCCGATTGCAGATAGCCGGTGCCGAACAGCATATCGAGCGTCGCGCCCTCGCTGACCCCGGCCATCAGCCGCGTCGCGCCGGCACTGGCGGCATGAATGACGCCCTTGTCGTCCACCACCACGGCGGGCTGCCGCATCGCGGCGATGGCACTTTTGAAATGATGCGCCTTTTCCAGGCGCTTGCCGAGCCGCGCCACGATAGCGGCCATGCTGAGTGGCTCGTCGGGTTGCTCGCTCAAGCCGGCGGCCAGGGCCACCGAGGCCAGCGTGATGTCATGCTGCCGGTCAAACCGGGCGGCGAGGGCAAATGTGCCGATCAGCGCCACCAGCAGCAGGCCGATGGCACCGGAAAATCCGAGCCATCCCTGGCCGAACACAGCCAGCCAAGTGCCCCCCAGTGCCACCGCGCCCAGCCACAACAAGCTGGCGATCAACGCCAGCCGCCGCTGCGGCGTGGCGGGCATGATCCGCAAATCATCAGGGCGTGGGTCCAACATGATCGAACCCTACGGAGGAATGGTTAACCAAGTCTATAAAGCCGCTCCGGTGCAAGACTTTGCTAAGCCTGATTGTTGAAAGGTGAAGAACTGGACCGTTTTGAGACGGCGGCTTACTCGGAATGGCGTGACGAAGACTGACCCTACACTGAGATGATGACACTCGGCCTCCACCTGTGCCGCCCCGGCCCCCTCCGGAGGCCAAAAAACTAAAACAGTTCGATATCGTCGCGGGGCGGCCGGATCACGGTGCGACGACGCGCCAGCGCTGCTTCCTCGCGCGCCACATTGGCCCCCAGCTCGCTATCGAGCCGTCGCACGAAGGCGCGGCCGGAATGGGGTTTGAACAGCACGCGACGGGCAAAAGAGCCGCCCAGATCCTCGCTATTGGCGAAATAGCCTTCGTCGGCGAGGAACTGGCGCACGAATTCGATATTCTTCAGGCCGACATCGTCGAGCACCGAATTGATCTTGCCGCCGCCAAACACCTTGATCTCGAGATTGACCTTCTTACCGGTGCCCCGCGTCATCACCTGGTTGATCAATTGTTCCATGGCAAAGGCGCCATAGCGCGCCGAGGCGCCGTAGCGATCCTTGGCGGAGCCCGATTGTTCGGCCAGCAGGAAGTGATTCATCCCGCCGACATTGGCGACCCGGTCGCGAATACAGGCCGAGATGCAGGACCCCAACACGGTTGAATAGGTGAGATCGACATCATTGGAGACGTGGCAGTCGCCCTGGTGCACGGTGGTCACCACCCCGCGATCAAACTCGGGCGGTAGAGAAGTCGGCAATGCCATTTATCGTCTGCAACCCCAAAAGCCTATGTTCCGATCGTAGCGTTAAACTCGTTAGCCAATTGCTAACCATGCAGACCGAGGAAACCACTGCCGCCGAACACGGCAAGGAGAGCTTTAGAAAGATTGGGCTAGGGTGCCGCAACGGGGCTAGGATCGAATCTTTATGTCACTGCAGAAACTCGCGAGAGAACTCGATGAGACCGCGCGCCAGACGGCGTCGATGCTAGAAGGCATCACCGAAGCCCTCGACCTGCTGGCCGACAAGAGCCAGGACGCCACGGTTCGGCATGCCGTGCAGATGATCGTCACCGCCCTGCAGGGTCAGGATCGCATCGAGCAGCGCTGCCACAATATGGCTTTGGCCGTGCGCCAGTTCGCCCTGCTGCCGCCCACCGCCCCCGACAGTGTCTATGACGAAATCTGGGCCAGCCTGACGCTGGACGAATTGCGCGTGCCCGCGCTCAGCGGCATCGCCGCCCACCAGAGCAGCGGCGACGCCGAACTGTTCTAGCGGGTCTATTTTCCGGTCTGTCGTAAAGGGTGCCGCAAGGCGCCTTTTTTGTACGTGGACGGCTTTCGACCCCGCTCCGGCCGTCCAAGGCCTCGCGAATGTGTTCCAAAAGCTGACATTCATAGGCTGGGCCCCGGACCGGCTACAGCGGCGGCCCCAGTTTCCAAAGCACGGTCCTGCCGCAACGGTTGAGGGATCGGCGACCACATGCAACGATGCGGCGCCGGCGAGGAGAACGAAATGCAAAAACGCACGCTTGGACAGGGGCTGGAAGTGTCGGCGCTGTCGCTCGGATCGATGGGATATGGCAAGGCACGCGAAATCCCTGACCGACCAGAAATGATCTCGCTTCTGCGTGCCGTTGTCGATCGTGGCATGGACTTCTTCGATACTGCGGAAACCTATGGCCCTTGGACCAACGAGGAAATGGTCGGTGAGGCGTTTGCCGGTATCCGCGATCAGGTGAAGATCGCGACCAAATTCGGCTGGGACATCGATCAGGACACCGGTGAGCATCGCGGCGGGGTCAACAGCCAGCCCTCCCAGATCAGGCGCGCCGTCGAAGGCAGCCTCAAACGCCTCGGAACTGATTATATCGATCTCTACTACCAGCACCGCGTCGATCCCGATGTGCCGATGGAAGACGTCGCCGGTGTGGTCAAGGACTTGATCGCCGAGGGCAAAGTGCTGCATTTTGGCCTGTCCGAGGCGGGTGCCAGATCCATCCGCGCCGCCCATGCCGTGCAACCCGTTACAGCGCTGCAGAGCGAATATTCTCTATGGACCCGTGAGCCGGAAGCCGAAATCCTGCCCACGCTCGAAGAACTGGGCATTGGCTTCGTGTCATTTAGCCCCCTGGGTAAGGGCTTCCTGACTGGCACCATCGATCCGGCAGCCAGCTTTGTCAGCGGGGATTTCCGTGGTCAGATCCCCCGTTTCGCGCCCGAAGCCATGGCCAATAACCAGGCCCTGGTCGATCTCATTCGCCGCGTCGGCGACCGCCACGGCGCCACGCCTGGTCAGGTGGCCTTGGCCTGGATTCTTGCACAGAAGCCCTGGATCGTGCCTCTGTTCGGCACCCGCAAGCTCGATCGTTTCGACGAGAATGTCGGGTCGCTACTGGTCAAGCTGACCGCCGACGACCTTACCGAAATCGAGCAGGCCGCTGCCCAGATCAAGATCGCGGGAGAGCGTTATCCCGACGCGACGCTGAAACGATCAGGACTGTGAAAGCACGGACATAAAGTCAGCTGGGATGTATCTAAAAGGGCACCCTGCGGTGCCCTTTTTTTATTCCGGAGCCGGCTAGCCGTCCATCTTGGCGCCGCTGACCACGGCGTGCAGGTCGATCAGGCCGACCATGCGGCTGTCGTGGGTGACGATGCCGTTGAGCAGTTCGGTGTCGATTGAATTGCCTTCGGGAACATTGTGGATGTCGTCGCGCGACACGGTCAGAATGTCCGACACCGCATCGACCAGGATGCCGACCCATTTGTCGCCGACGCTCATCACCACCACGACGTGGTTCTTGGTGGGCGAGGTCTGGCCGTCGCCGAAGCGGGCGCGCAGATCGAAGATCGGCACGATGGTGCCGCGCAGATTGATCACGCCGCGCACGAATTCGCGGGTATTGGGCAGGGGCGTTGCACCGTTCCAGGCGCGGATTTCGCGCACCGTGGTGATCTCCACGCCATAGGTCTGTTCGCCGATCGAGAAGGCGATCAGCTGCAGGGAATTCTGGGCGGCGATGGCGGACTTGTCGCCCATATCGTCACGCAAACCGAGCGCTTCCATTTCTTTGCCTTTCTGCCGGCCTTCTGGCCGGCTACGCATTACTGTGGCGGCTACGCCATGTCATTATGCATGCAGCGGCGCCTAAGCCGCATTCTTATGCACGATAGTGGTTTTCAGTCCCTGAACGTCGACGATCAGCGCGACATTGCCGTCGCCCAGGATCGTGCCGCCGGCAATGCCTTCGACGCGTTCAAAATTCTCTTCCAGTGATTTGATCACCACCTGCTGCTGGCCGATGATGTCATCGACGATCAGCGCCACCTTGGCCGAACCTTCGGCCTCGCACAGCACGACGAAGCGGTTTTCCGGCTCGGTCTCGGTTTGCATTTCGAAGCGCTGCGCCAGGTCGATGACCTGCACATATTCGCCGCGCACCTGCAGCACCTGGCCGCCGCTCGGCACCCGCTCGAAGCTGGCGCGCGAGCACTGGATGGTTTCGACGATCGAGGAGAGCGGCACCACGTAAGGCGACACGCCGACCTTGACCAGCATGACGTCGAGCACCGCCAGGGTCAGCGGCAGGCGCAACGTCATCCGCGTGCCCTTGCCGGTCCACGAACGGACATGCACCGAGCCGCCGATTTTCTTGATGTTGGAGAGCACCACATCCATGCCGACGCCACGCCCGGAAATATCGCTGACCGCATCGGCGGTCGAGAAGCCCGGGGCGAAAATCAGCTGGTCGATCTGCTCGTCGGTTGGCGTCACATCGGGGGCGATGATGCCCTTGTCGCGCGCCAGGCCCAGCACGCGCTCGCGATTGATGCCGGCCCCGTCATCTTCGACGATGATCAGGATATTGCCGCCGGCCTGTTCGGCGGACAGTCGAATGGTGCCGGTTTCCGGCTTGCCGCGCGACAGCCTTGATTCCGGGCTCTCGATACCGTGGTCGGCGGAATTGCGGATCATATGGGTCAGCGGATCGCTGAGCTGCTCGATCACCGTCTTGTCGATTTCGGTGTTCTCACCAATGGTCTCGAGCTTGATCTTCTTGCCGGTCTTGGTCGACAGCTCGCGCACCAGGCGCGGCATGCGCGAAAATACCGATTTGACCGGCTGTGCGCGGATCGCCATCACCGAGTCCTGCAGCCCGCGCGTGGTCTGGGCCAGCACTTCGAGGCCGCGCACCAATTCGGTGTAGCGGGCGCGCAGCGTCTCATCCATCTGCTGGGTGAGCATCGACTGGGTGATCACCAGCTCGCCCACCATGTTGACGACGCGGTCGACCTTATCGAGATCGACGCGGATCGACTGCACGCCGACACTGCGGCCGCCGCCACTGCTCTCTTCGCCGTCAGCGGGAGCCGCCAGCGGCGCAGCCCGCAAGGGTGTCGGCGCGACGGGCGCGGGCCGGGCAATCTTGCTCGGCTCGATGGTGGCGGCCAGCTCGGCAAAGCTCAGGCTGGGCGGCTCGTCAAAACTATCCTGCTCGGTCACGGGGGCCGGTGCGGGTTCGGGCTCGAAGCTGGCTTCGGGGATGCTGAAATCGAGCAGACTCGCCACTTCGTCATCGGCCAGCGCCAGCAGATCTTCGCGGCGCGGCTCGGACAACAGGGCCGATTCGAACATCGACACAGCCGGGGGTTCGATCGGCGCGGGCTCCTCCAGGGTGAGCTCCGGCAGCGGCGCGGGGGCGCCCAGCTGGGCAATGACGATGTCGCAATCGCCGTCGACGAATTCGAAGACTTCGCGGATCAGTGCTTCGGTGACGGTGGGGGAGATGATGGTGATCTCCCACGCGCAATAGACCGCAAACGGCTCGAAATCGGCCAGCGGCGGAATTTCTTCCAGCACGGCATGCACATGCATGTCGCCCAGCGATGCCAGCTCGCGGAACAGCAACAGCGGATCATTGGCGCGGGCATAGAGCGCGCGATGCGGGGTGAAGCGGATTTCCCAATGGCCGGGCTCGACCTGCATCGGCACCGCGTCGAAAGCGTCGTCCACCGGCGCTTCGCCGCTGGCCGGTGCGCCGTCAAGATTGACCATCACCGGGGTGAATTCGATGTCGAATTCGTCAAGCGGGTCGCCGCCGACATCGGCGTCAGTCGACTCGCCGCGCGCCAAGGCGTCGAAGCGCTCTTTTTCGTCCATGCCGTAATCGGCCGGCAGGGCCTCGCCGGTCTGGGCCGCCTTGACGTGATCGGCGACGATATCATTGGCGCGGATGCACAGCACCACCACGTCATCGACCAGCTCGATGCGGCCGTCGCGGACATAGTCGAGCAATGTCTCATAGGCGTGGGCAAAGCCCACCAGGGCGGAAAAGCCGAAAGCGCCGGCGCCGCCCTTGATCGAATGGATGGCGCGGAACACCGCATTGAGCCGATCCGCATCGCGCTCGCCCGCCTCGATTGCGGCGAACTGCTCTTCAAGCTCGGTCAGAAGCTCGGAGCATTCGTCGAAATAGGTGGCTTTGAAATCGTCGAGATCGCTCATCCGGACACGCCCAACCCTTCTGGGTTTTTACTACTGCTTAGTGAACCACGCGGTGGATGACCGAAATAAGTTTTTCCGGATCGAACGGTTTGACGATCCAGCCGGTGCCGCCTGCGGCCTTGCCCTGATCGCGCTTGTCCTGGCTGGTTTCGGTGGTCAGGATCAGGATCGGCAGGCTCTGGTGATTGCCCCCGGCCCGCACATTCTTGATGAATTCGATGCCGTCCATCACCGGCATATTGATGTCGGTAATCACCACATCGACCGTTTCGGTCTTGAGAACGTCAAGCCCCTGCTGGCCATCTTCGGCCTGCAGCACCTCGAACCCGGCATTGCTCAGGGTATGGTGCAGCATGGCGAGGATGGTCCTCGAATCGTCCACCGTCAGAACCCGCAAAGTCGTCATCCTCTCATCATCTCTGAAAACTGGGCGCCCAGGCCCAGACGCTCGATCGCGCCCACAAGGGCTGCGCTCGGCTGCTTGATCGCAAAGCTATATTGATTTCGCCGCGCCGCTTCGGCGGCGCTGATGAGCATGAACAAGGCGTTGGTCGAAACCCGCTCAACTGCACCGGCGGCAATGCTGACCGGGCCCTCCTCAATGGCGTCGATCAGGTCATCGCGGATGCCGTCGAGCGCATCCAGATCGATGACTGCTGGCAAAGCGATGATTTTCGCGGCCTTGCTGACCATGATTTATGCGCGCCCCCCGGAGTGTTCTCCAACGCGCAGTTTCCATGGGAACGGTTTAAGAAGTGCTAACCCTGATGCTGTTGCCGTCCGCCCGTCCACAGTATCCGCTTACAGTCCGGCAAAGATGAGCGACGAGGCCGTTTTAGCGTCGGCAGCGCCTTTTCCCTTGCCGCCGGCAATGGGAGGGGGGTAACCCAGAGACGCCTCTTTGCGTTGGACTTTGTTATGACCGCCAATATCGCCCTGACCGGCCTCGCCCGCGACCTCGCCACCCGTGCCGACTCCGGCAAGCCGATCCGCGTCGGCGTCATTGGCTCAGGCGAGATGGGCACCGATCTGGTGACCCAGATGAGCCTGATGACCGGCATCGAAATGGTCGCCATCGCCACCCGCCGGCCCCACACCGCGCTGGCCGCCATGACCATTGCCTATGGCGATGACAGCCATGGCCGCGAAGCCGAGAGCCCCGCCCAGGCCACCGCCGCCATCGAAGCCGGCAAGATCGCCATCACCAGTGCCGACACTCTGGTCAACACCCCCAATATCGACGTGGTGATCGACGCCACCGGCAAGCCGGGCGTCGCCGCCGATTATGCGCTGCAGGCCATGGAGCATGGCAAGCATCTGGTGATGATGAATGTCGAAGCCGACGTCACCATCGGCCCCTATCTCAAGGCCCAGGCCGACCGGCTCGGGGTGATCTATTCCGTCGGCGCCGGCGACGAGCCCAGCTCCTGCATGGAACTGATCGAATTTGTCAGCGCACTCGGCCTGCCCATCGTCGCCGCCGGCAAGGGCAAGAACAACCCGCTCAAGCATGACGCGGTGCCCGACGATTATCGCGAGGAAGCCGAACGCCGGAACATGAACCCGCGCATGCTGGTGGAATTCATCGACGGCTCCAAGACCATGGTGGAAATGTGCGCCATAGCCAACGCCACCGGGCTGGTGCCCGACGTGCCGGGCATGCATGGCCCCAATGTCGACCGCGACAACATGGCCAAGGTGCTGATCCCCAAGGCTGATGGCGGCATTCTCAATGGCAGCGGCGTAGTCGATTTCACCATCGGCAAGGGCGTGGCCCCCGGCGTCTTCGTCATCGTCAAGGCCGAGCATCCCCGCATCATCGAGCGGATGGATGACCTCCATATCGGCCACGGTCCCTATTACAGTTTCTTCCGGCCCTATCATCTGACCAGCCTCGAAGTGCCGCTGACCTGCGCCCGCATCATGCTTTATGGCAAGCCCGACATGGTGCCGCTGCCCCGGCCGGTGGCCGAGGTCTGCGCGGTGGCCAAGCGCGATCTGAAAGTCGGCGAAACCTATGATGCGATTGGCGAAACCTGCTATCGCAGCTTCACCATGACCATTGCCGACAGCCGCGCCGCTCATGCGGTGCCGGTGGGCCTGCTCGAAGGCGGCAAGGTGACGGCGGCGGTGAAAAAGGGCGAGCTGCTGACCAGTGCCAATAGCCAGCCCGATGTCACCACGCGCCTGTTTGCGCTGCGTCAGGCGCAGGACCGCATGCTGGGCCTGCTCTGACGCTTTGGGCGCTGGGCGGGCTTAGCCGCGCAGCGCCACCTTGCCCTTGCGGCCCGGCTCGCCACTGGCCTGGACCGCCTCCACGACCTGCTCAAGCCCGAACACCGTCTCAATCGGCAGCACCAGCTCGCCCTTGGCGGCGGCACTCACCAGCTCACCCAGCAGCACGCCGATCCGCTCCGGCGCAACCGGTGGCTTGGCGCCCCAGAAGCCCTTGACGGAAATGTTGCGGAACAGCAGGTCGCCAGCCGAAATCTTCAGCGGCCGCTGCGTCATCGCGCCAAAACTGATCAGTTCGGCGCCGTCAGCCACCACCGACAGCAAGGCCGTGGGCCCGTCACCGCCCAGCGAGTCGATGGCCTTAGTGATCGGCGCGCCATTGGTCAGCGCCTTGACCCGTTCCTGCCAGTTTTCATGTTCGGTGGAGACCACATTGGCAATGCCCTGCGCTTCCAGCTCGGCCACCGCCGCATCGCGCCGCACCAGCCCAACGACATTGATGCCCTGCTCGGCGGCAAAACGCGCCACCAGCTTGCCCACCGCGCCATTGGCGGCATTTTGCACGATCCAGTCGCCGGTTTTGAGCCCCATGCTGTCGATGATCATCTTGGCGCTGAGTGGCATCGACACCAGCTGGCAGGCGGTTTCGTCGCTCACCGCATCCGGCACCGGCACCAGCCGCCGGGCATCGGCCAGATAGAATTGCGCCCAGGTCTGCTCGCCGCCGCCGGCCACCCGCTGGCCGAGCTGCAAATGGCTGACGCCGTCGCCCAGCGCCTCGACCACGCCAACCGCCTCGGTACCCGGCACCGCCGGCAAGCTCGGCTTGAAGCCATACTGACCGGCAATGGTCATCAGATCGTGATTGTGGATCGGCGACAGCAGCATGCGCACCAGCACCTGGCCCGGACCCGGCACCGGCTGCGCGCGATCCTCGCGGCGCAGCACCCGCTCGGGGGAGCCAAATTCTTCATAGACAACACTGCGCATCGGGTCGGCCTTTCTGTTTTGCTTGCCCTTCACATAGGCCTTTGCCGGGCCGGTTCAATGCTGGGCAAGGCCATTCATGACAGCGGCAAATTGGCTAACGCACTGTCAGCATTGGCGCGGGCGATGGTTGCATTTTCGGTCACCGCCCGCTAATTCCTGACAAAACAATTCAGGAATAGGTCACCCATGTCCGAAATCGACCCGCGCGCACCCCAGCGCGTCCGCCACGAGACCCGCTCGCGCCTGCTCACGGTGACCAAAATCACCGACATCACACCGCTGATGCGCCGGTTCCGCTTTGCCGGCGACATGACCGGCTTTGCCTCGCCCAGCCATGCCGACCATATCAAGGCCTTCTTCTTTCCCGCGGGCGTCGAGCCCTTCCTCGCGCCAATTGGCCCCAATGGCGCGCAATGGCCCGGCGAGCGCCCGCAAATGCGTGACTACACCCCGCGCGCCTGGGACGTCGACGCCGGCTGGATCGACCTCGATTTCGTGCTGCATGGCGATGGCCCCGCCTCGAGCTGGGCGGCCAATGCCAAAATCGGCAGCACGCTGGTGATCGGTGGCCCGCGCGGCTCGACCGTCGTGCCGATGACCTATGACTGGTATCTGCTGGCCGGTGACGAAACCGCCCTGCCCGCTTTGGGCCGCCGTCTCGAGGAACTGCCGACCGGCGCCAAGGTGCTGGCGGTGATCGAAGTGGCCGACGCTGCCGAGGAACAGCGCTTCACCACCCGCAGTGATCTGTCGCTGACCTATGTGCATCGCAGCGGCCAGCCCGCCGGCACCACCAGCCTGGTGCTCGACACCATCACGGCGCTGACTTTCCCCGCCGGGGTCGGCTACGCCTATATCGCCGGCGAAGTCACCATGGCGCAGGCGGCACGGGCGCATCTCGAGGCGCGGGGTTTCCCGGCGCAATATATCAAGGCGGCGGGTTATTGGCGGCTGGGTGTGGCGGATGCGCAGGAAGATCACTAGGGGGATCCGCGCCCGTTGCTCCACCCCCTCCTAGCCTCCCCCATCTAGGGGGAGGTATCAGATCGAGTGTTTGGCACACGCTAACCGCACCCACAGAATGGCACCTCCCCCTTGATGGGGGAGGCTGGGAGGGGGTGGAGCCGCAATCGCCTTTCCTTCCATACTAGCCAAATCCCCTCCCCACCGCTAAGTCTCTGACCAACATGGGAGACGCGCGCATGAGCCATAAAAAAGTCCGCTGGGGCATTCTGTCCACCGCCAATATCGGCATGCAGAAGGTCACGCCGGGGATCATGAAGTCGGCCCATTCCGAGGTCGTCGCCATCGCCTCGCGTGATCTGGGCAAGGCCCAGGCGGCCGCCGCCAAGCTCGGCATCCCCAAGGCCTATGGCTCCTATGAAGAGCTGTTCGCCGATCCCGACATCGACGCCATCTACAATCCCCTGCCCAACCATCTGCATGTGCCGATGACCGTGGCCGCCGCCAAGGCCGGCAAGCATGTGCTGTGCGAAAAGCCGATCGCCCTCAGCGCGGCCGATGCCCAGGCACTGCGTGAGTGCCCGCCCGACCGCATCATCATGGAAGCCTTCATGGTGCGCTTCCACCCGCAATGGGCCCGCGCCCGCGAAATCATCCGCTCGGGCGAGCTGGGCACCATCCGCGCCATCAATGCGGTGTTTTCCTATTACAATGCCGATCCCAATAATGTCCGCAATCAGGCCGATATTGGCGGCGGCGGCATCATGGATATCGGCTGCTACCCGATCACCGCCGCGCGTTATCTGTTCGAGGGCGAACCCAAGCGCGTCGTCTCGCTGGTCGAGCGCGACGAGGATTTCGGCACCGACCGGCTGGCCAGCGTGCTCGCCGATTTCGGCCAGGGCCGCCAGCTCAGCTTCATCTGCTCCACCCAGGCGACCCCGCATCAGCGGCTGCAGGTGCTGGGCAGCAAGGGAAAGCTGGAAATCATCATCCCGTTCAACGCCCCGCCCGACGAGCGCACCGCCATCACCATCGATACCGGTGCGCCGTTTGACGGCTCGCTCGCCCGCCGCGAAATCCTGCCCGCCGTCGATCAATATACCGAGCAGGCCGAAGCCTTTGCGCTGGCCGTGCTGGGCGAAAAGCCGCTGCCCTGGGGCATTGAGGACGCCATCGCCTCGATGCAGGTGATCGACGCCATCTTTGCCAGCGAGAAGAGCGGCGGCTGGGCCACGGTCGGCTAGCCGCATCATGACCGACCGCGTGCTGCTCACCGGTATTTCGGGCTTTCTCGGCGGCCATATCGCCCTGCAACTGCTCGACGCCGGCTATGCAGTGCGCGGCAGTCTGCGCGATTTGTTGCGGGCTGACGCAGTGCGGGCCAGTCTCAGCCGGGCCGGCGCCGATATCAGCCGCCTTGAGTTTGTGGCGCTCGATTTGCGCCATGACGCGGGCTGGGCGGCGGCGGCGCAGGACTGCCGCTATCTGCTGCACACCGCCTCGCCGCTGCTGCTCAAAACCCCTTCCCATCCCACGGACGTCATCGCCCCGGCGGTCGGCGGCACCGAGCGGGCCCTCAACGCCGCCAATGCGGCCGGCGTCGAGCGCATCGTGCTCACCTCCTCGATGGCCGCCATCGCCTATGGCCACGCCAGCGACCGTAGCGGCCCCTTCACCGCCTCTGACTGGACCAATCTCGACGGGCCCGGCCTCAACGCCTATCAGCGGTCCAAGACCCTGGCTGAGCGCCGCGCCTGGGCCATCATGGACGCTGCCGGTCGCCATGACGCGCTGGTGGCGATCAACCCCGCCGTCATTCTCGGTCCGTTGCTTGACGATGATCCGGGCACCTCGGCAGTGCTGGTGCAGCGCCTGCTCGACGGCTCGGTGCCGGCTTTGCCGCGCATGGAGTTGAACGCCGTCGACGTGCGCGACGTCGCTGCCGCCCATCTCGCCGCCATGATTGACCCGGCCGCCGGCGGCCAGCGCTTCCCCATGGCCGAGCGCAGCATGGCCTTCGCCGACATCGCCGGCCTGCTACGCCAGCATTTTCCCGACCACCGCGTGCCGCGCCTGGTGCTGCCCGACTGGATGGTGCGGCTCTATGGCCGGTTCGATGCCGATGTTGGCGACAATCTGGCCGAACTGGGCCGCAGCAAGCGCCTGAATTCCAGCGCCATCACCACCCTGCTCGGCCGTCCGCTGACGCCGATGCCCGACGCCGTGCTGGCCACCGCCGGCGCGCTGATCCGCCATGGACTGGCCTGATCACGACTGCAAAAAACCGCAATCCCGCTCTTGCTCTCGCAGTATTTTCTGTTTCATATCAGCACCGTCGGAACGGGGCTGTAGCTCAGTTGGGAGAGCGCGTCGTTCGCAATGACGAGGTCAGCGGTTCGATCCCGCTCAGCTCCACCATTCCGATCTTAAGGGCTTAATTTCCTTATATCTTCGGCATTTCAATGGCTTAGCTTTCTTGGTGTTGCACACATTTGTGCTATACATATGAGCATGAGCGACGTGGCCGGAAATCACAATCTGATCCAGATCAAGGGAACGTGGTACTATAACCGCCGCGTTCCGCAGGGGCTTGTGGCCCACTTTGGCAAGACGCTAATTCGGGTGAGCCTGTCCACAAAGGACAAGTCACAGGCCAAGAAGCTGCGAACCATCAAAGACGTTGAATGGGACGCCATATTCGACGCAGCGGAAATCCAACTTGCCAGCAACATTCCTAGCGGCACGCAATTTTCGGCCCCATCGAAAGAGCGGATTGTGCGCGAGTACGTTGATCGCCAAACCGCAGCGATGGACAAGGCCGTTGCCATTTCGGCTCCACCAGACGCGGAGACACACCGCGAGTGGATCAACGAGGCCGATCAAACGATCTGTATTCTACGCGACCCGGCCAATCCAGAGCTTGCTACGTGGGTGACACGGACCGCCACCAACCTTCTCAACGACGCCAAATTGCCAATACCGGGTGAAGGTGAGGGTTACGCCCAATTCGCCGCTCTGGTCATCCGAGGGTTAATTGAGGTCGAGCAGCGGCGGATTGCCAAATACTCAGGCGATCATTCACGAACCCACTTCGATCACCTCTTCGGTCCTTCGCATCGCGAAGAATTGCCATTTGGCGAGCTGGCCAGTCAGTACCTGCAGCAGCGAATTGAGGAGGCCAAGGCGAACCGACGGGGCCAAAAGACCATCGACAAGATCACCGCCGCCGTCGCCACGATTTGTGAACTCGTCGGTCGCGACACAGCTGTGCACGAAGTTGACTATGACGCCAGTCGGCGCGTTCGCACCATGATCGCTGGGATGCCGACGAACCGTTTCAAGGTTTTTGGTAAGTTGCCAGTGGAAAAAGCCATTGAGCGAGCAGCGAAAGAAGGCCGAAGAACTTTGGCAGCTCACACTCAAGGAATGTATATCTCGACCTTCAAGGCGATCATGGAACTCGCCGCCGAGAAAAAGCTCATTTGCCACAACCCCGCTGGTAAGCTCCGCGCCCTGACGCAGGAGAGCACCTCGGCCCAAGACAAGCGGGCACCATGGTCACTAGATCAGGTAAAAACGTTCTTCACTTCAGATTTCTATCGTTCATGTGCGCCGAGCACCCCGTCCCCCTACAAGCTAAAAGATAGAGACTGGCGATTTTGGGTGCCCCTCATTTGCTTGTTTATGGGGATGCGCCCGAACGAAGTCTGCCAGCTGTTAATCTCGGACGTGCGCCAAACCAAAGCTGGCGTCTGGTACCTCGACATCACAGATGTGGGCGACGGCGGGACCAAGACAGTAAAGACCCCGGCCAGCCGCAGGAAAATGGCACTACACCCTGAACTGATCCAAATTGGCCTGCTGCAGTACCATGAGCGACGATTGGCAGCCAAGAACGGCAGCCGCCTCTTCATCGGTTGGAAACCCGATAAATATGGCAACCATGCAACTTATCCGCTGAAGCGGTTCAACGAAAAATTCCTGCCCGAGACCATGACACTCGAAGAAAACCAGTCATTTTACAGCCTTCGCCACACGTTTCGTGATGCCTTACGGCGTGCAGATGCCTCGCCAACCATCCTGAAGGCATTGGGAGCTTGGGAGCACGGCACCTCGGTCAGTGACAATTACGGCAACCAGCATGATCTTGGCCTGCAAGTTGATGCCATAGCGAGGGTCAGCTACCCCGGCCTCGACTTGGCCTTCCTACATCAGCCAGATGTGTTGCCGACCTAGCGGGGAAAGAACCCAGCCTTCTTTGCTTCATGGGCCTATGGTCGGGGAATATGAGCAATGCTGGCATATGCAACGAAAGCCCACCCCATGATCAAGGATGGGGTGGGCACTGCGAGACGAGCAGGCGCTCGAAGCGACGGATGAATTGGACTTCACCCATGCATCATAGCGCTTGTCCATAAAATTGCAATCAATTGCAAAAGATCGGTCAAGAATGATGAACAATCAGAAACCTAAGCTCAAGCTGGTGATCCCCAAGCCTGCAGCTAAACCCAAGGTCGCCAGTCCCAAGAACAACTTTAGCGTGCGCCCCGGCACCATGGCAGTAGTGTCCCGGCTGGCATCCACCGACGGTGCCACACGATTGCTCCATGGCCTGTTGGAGCTTTGGGTTGAGGCCAAAAAATACGTGGAGCGGGAGCACGACGGCGAGATGCGCAAGTTCCTGTTCCTGACCGACAAGCAACTGCAGACCCTCACTAATATGTCATCCAAGCAGCTGGAACGGGCGTTCGCCGCCCTCAAGTCCAGCCCCTTCGTGCTTGTCGCATCGAAACGCCTGACCGTAGACAGCCCAAACCAGCGGGCCATCCATCTGGACCAGGCCGGGATATGGGATGAGGTGAACGGCATCTTGGAGGCCACGGTCCCCATGCTCATCGACAAGCCCAAGAGCTTTATGGACAAGGGGCCAGCGATCAAGGAAACCGTCTACGTGGTGAATGAAAAGGTTTTGCCCTACCTGTTCAGACGGCTTTATCACCGGGTGAAGTCGTAACCAAGACCACCGATTTCGGGAGACACTCTACGCGCGAGAGAAATCCTCGAAATCGGGGGCTTCATAAATCCACCGATTTCGGGGGCTTTCCGCGAGAAACCCCTAATATCGGAGGCCACTCTACGAGAATGTTCCATATGGGAAGAGCACTACGTGCAATAGGAATGAAAGAGGTTCTATACCTGATATTCATTAAGAATGAACATCAGGGCGCGCAGTCGGCTTCGCCTCCCGTGCGCAATCCCGAAAGCAAGAGCACATTCGTCCAAACACTTCGGGAAGAAAGAAAGGAAGAAAGGCACTCCCCCATAGCCCCCTCTCGCCGGAGTGACTTCGGTCGGCTCGGCACTGGCTGTTCGCAGGCGCGCTCACAGGACCGACTTTTCTCTCGGGCAATACACGCCTACCCTAAGAGGCAGCAAAGGCGCCTGCGGCCATCTCTGACGGCTACAGACGCCTGCCATCTGACCTTCAGGGCGGCAACCCAGCAGGGGCATAAGGCGCCGTTTCATAATGAAGGCAAGACGTCGGGGAGACTGGGAGCAAGTAAATTAAAGTCAAGCCATTGTAATAATTGGTATTTCTATGGATTTGGCGAGGTTTTTGGGCTATTCTCTTGATCATGGAGAGTACTCAGTATGCTGGCCTTCACCATCGGCACCTCGACCCACGACTGGTCATCCTTCCAACGCCTGCTCGACCGGCACCGGATAGGCTGCCTCGTGGACGTGCGATCCTACCCACGGTCACGGCTGACCCATTTCAACCGCCCGATATTGCGGGTCAGCCTGAACCGAGTTGGCATCAGCTATGTCCACCTCGGCGACCAACTCGGTGGGCGTCCACGTTCTGGCTCAGACCGCTACGACGACATGGCGCAGACCCCAGATTTTTTGGCGGGGATCGTAACGCTGCTGGAGATGGCCCCGCGCACCCGCCTCGTCCTGTGCTGCGCGGAACATGATGTCATCACCTGCCACAGATTTTTGCTGGTCGGGCGACATCTAGCCCAGCGCGGGGTCGATCTCCACCATATTGCCCGCGACGGCAGCCTTGAGACCCAGCACGACGCCGAGGAGCGCCTATTGACCCGCACCAAGGTCCAAGCCGATTTGCTCCAATCCCGAGATGAGCGGCTGGCGGAGGCGTATCACCGCCAAGAGCAGCGCCTGCGGGGCGAACCTGCATGAACGCAGCCCAGAATGGCCTAGAGGATGATTGGACCGCCAATTGTTTGCCAATTCCTGCCCCTAATTTTTGCCACGGGGCTGGGCATCAGCCGATGATTGGACCTGCAGAAACTGGCATCACGGGTCACTCGCAGAAACTGCCAGCCGATTTGGGCATCGATCAGCCCGTCGTAGACCTGATCCGAGATGGCGTGGCACCCAGCACCAGCCGCGCCTACACCTCGGACCTTGCCAAGTTCCGGGCGTGGGGTGGCACGGTCCCGGCCAGTCCCAGCGCCATCGCCCGATTTGTCGCTGAGCTATCCAACACCCATAAGGTCGCTTCGATCAGTCGGATGCTGGCGGCGTTGGCCAAGGCTCATACCGCTGCCGGATTGAATAACCCATGCCGGAGCGAACTGGTCCTCGCCACGATGCGGGGTATTCGCCGCCGTCTCGGCATGATCCAGCGTCAGGCACGCCCCCTGTTGCGCGATGATCTGTTCGAGCTGCTCGACCACCTTGGTGAGCGCCCGAAAGACGTGCGGGACAGAGCGGTATTGCTTTTGGGGTGGGCCACCGCGATGCGGCGCTCCGAGTTGGCCTCCCTGCACGTCGAAGACCTAGAATTTAGCGGGCGCGGGATCATGGTGACGCTGCGGCGCAGCAAAACCGACCAAGAGGGTCGAGGCCGGCAAATCGCTGTGCCGTTTGGCAAAACCCGCCATTGCCCGGTACGCGCCTTGGAAGGCTGGCTCCGCTTGGCCGAGATCAGCAGCGGTCCGCTTTTTCTCAGCCTGAACAAGCACGGCCATATCCTGCCTGAACCGATATCGGGCGAGGCGGTTAGCTTCATGTTGAAATCGCGTCTCACTGCAGCGGGTTATGATCCCGCACTGTTCTCGGGTCATTCGCTACGGGCCGGCTTCGTCACGGCAGCAGCCCAAGCCGGAGCCCCCTCGCATAAAATCAGGCAAACCACCGGCCATCGCTCAGAAGCCAGTCTCGCCCGCTATATCCGCGCTGTCGATCTGTTCGATGACCCAGCCATCGCCAAGCTGCTGTAAACCCGCTTTGCAATCAACGTCAGGGGTTACAACACTTAACTTCAGGGCCAAGCCTGTTGGCGCTCGGCCTGCTCAGTTAGCGCGTGCAATGACGTGGTGCCAGCCGGCCCCAGATGGCAGTCGAACACGGCAACGGTGCAGTTGTAGCGGCTCACCGAGCTTCGCCAATGCCCGCCGCACACTCTCCTTATGCGCCCGGCCCAGCGCCGCGCCGGGATAGACCATTGCCGCCAGTTGCTCAACCGTCCAACTGCCCTGTGGCTGCTGCTCGTAGACCGCAATGATCCGCTGCTGAACGACGCCAAATCCCCGGCTCATGTCCGCCTCCGTCTGCTGATTTTTCACACATTAACCATAGCAGATTGGGACGATCTGAGCACCGCCCGATGTCGCGGAAAGCGGCGGTTCAGCTGGGATAATTACCATTATCACGAGTTAAAATCCGCCGCTAGAGCCCCAGTTTTGGGGTGGATAGAACACTGGCCTTGTGCCTTGACGAAACGGGCCGCTCCACCATTATTGCCGTGCCGATGAATGGATCAACCATGCCAGTTGAAACCCGCTCCCCTCGCCTTGCCGTGCTGATCGATGCCGACAATGCCTCGGCCCGGATCGCCGATGGTTTGTTTGAAGAGATTGCCAAAATTGGCGAGGCCAGCGTCCGGCGCATCTATGGCGATTTCTCCAGCACGCGCTCCAAGGCGTGGGCCGACGTGCTGGCGAAACACGCGATCATCCCGCAGCAGCAGTTCGCCTACACCACCGGCAAAAATGCTTCGGACATCACACTGGTGATCGACGCTATGGACCTGCTGCATAGCGGGCGCTTCGACGGCTTTTGCCTCGTGTCATCCGATAGCGATTTTACGCGGCTGGCCGCTCGCATCCGTGAACAGGGGGTTGATGTGTTCGGCTTCGGTGAGCAGAAGACGCCCGAGAGCTTTCGGCAAGCCTGTCGCCGGTTCATCTATACCGAGAACCTGCTGCCGAGCGCGCCGGCCAACGCCGAGAATGCTGAACTTAAGGCCGCGCCGCTCCAGTCTCCTGCCGATGCGGTGCCGATATTGGTCAAGGTGCTGGCCCAGATGGAGAGTGAAGACGGCTGGGTGCCGCTGGGCGCGGTTGGCAATCAACTGGCCAATCTAGCCTCGGACTTCGACCCTCGCACGTTCGGGTTCCGCAAGCTCAGTGATCTGGTGCGTCAGACCAACGCCTTCGATGTCATTCACCCCGAAGGAGGCGCACTGCGCATTCGGGCCAAGCCCACCCCAGCGAAACGGCCGCGTTGACGTTTGGTCCCAGAAAAGTCTTCGGACCGAGCCTGTCCTGTGCGCTCCCATCTACGGTCATTCCAGTATGCCGGTTGCGCCGCACTCGTTCGCTGAGTTTGGGGGCACCGACTCCCAAGGCACTGTGCAACCTAGCGCCCCTCTGACTTGCAAATGGGTGTTTGAGACGCTCTAGTGTCGCGCATTGAATCAAGAATGCTGGGCAACAGCATTTCGACCGGGGGCATTTACTTGAAGCCGTTTTACGCGCAGCCGATCCTAAATTCCCCGTATCACCCACCGACGCGCCATCACGCCCTGGGCGATAATGGGCAACCCCTCGAACTCGATCCCATTCGCGGGCGCCGGCGCTCGCGCTACATGGTGCCAGTACCGCTCAGCAAAAAGCAGAGCGCAAAATCATCGCAGGGTGAACTCGGACTCGACGAGCAAGTTGGCACAACACGGTACAGTGAAAACTCGATCGTCAATGAGATCCGCTCACATCTGGAAGCTTGGCGCGGTTTGCCCAATGCGGCCGACTGGGGGGTGACGCCCGTCACCCAGCGCTTACTGCAACATTGGCGGCACCATGATTTTACCAATCAACGGCCGTTTTTCTGTCAGCTTGAGGCGGTCGAGACAGCAATCTGGCTGAGCGAGGTGGCGCGCGGTAAGCGGCAATACGCCAATATCTTCAAAACGCTCGACGTGGCTAACCTGGACGCCAATCCGGAACTGTTTCGGCTGGCGTTAAAGCTGGCCACTGGCGCCGGTAAAACCACGGTGATGGCAATGCTGATCGCCTGGCAGACCATCAACCATGCCAGACAACCCGGCTCATCTCTCTTCTCGCGTGGTTTCTTGATCGTGGCACCAGGCATCACGATCAAAGACCGACTGAGGGTGTTGCTGCCATCCGACCCAGAAAATTACTATCGAACTCGCGAGCTGGTGCCGCCGGAGATGCAGGGCGACCTAGGTAATGCCAAGATCGTTATTACCAACTATCACGCCTTCCAGCGGCGCGAGTGGCTCAACACCAACAAGACCGGCCGCGCTATGCTCTCAGGCTGGCGCAACGAAGCTCTGATTACCACAGAGACCGAAGGTGAAATGCTGCAGCGCGCCTGCGGCGATCTGCTGTCGGTCAAGAACGTGGTGGTAATCAACGACGAGGCACACCATTGCTACCGGGAAAAGCAGCAAAATCCGGCTGATGAGGCGTTGAAGGGTGACGACAAAACCGAGGCTGCGGAAAACAGTGCGGCAGCTCGGCTTTGGATTTCTGGGATCGAGGCGCTGCAGCGTAAGGTGGGGCTTCGGGGGGTTTACGACCTTAGCGCTACGCCGTTTTTCTTGCGTGGGTCGGGCTATCTTGAGGGCACGCTGTTTCCTTGGGTAATAAGCGATTTCTCGCTGGTCGATGCTATCGAATGCGGCATCGTGAAACTACCGCGCGTGCCGGTGTCGGACAATTCGCTCAACGCTGATGGCCCCGTCTTCCGCAATTTATGGGACCATATCGGCAAGAAGATGCCCAAGAAGGGCGCGGCTAAATCCGGCGTACTCGATCCGCGTAGCCAGTTTCCCGATATGCTGGCAACCGCATTGCACGCGCTCTATTCTCATTATGAGAGGGAGTACAGCGAGTGGGACAAGGCAGGGATCGGTGTGCCGCCGGTGTTCATCGTGGTGTGCAACAATACTGCCAGTTCACGCCTGGTCTATGAATGGATTTCCGGCTTCCAGCGCGACGAAGAAGGCGAACAGCGCACCATCCACCAGGGCAATCTAAGGTTGTTCTCGAATTTCGATGCGCATACCGGCAACCCGCTGGCGCAGATGAACACTATTCTGGTGGATAGCCACCAGATCGAATCCGGCACTCTGGACGACGCCTTCAAGCAGATTGCCGGTGGCGAGATCGAACAGTTCCGTCGCGAAAAGGCGCAACGGGAGGGTGCAGCTTCGGCCGGCGCCGTTACCGATAGCGAAATCCTGCGCGAAGTGATGAACACCGTCGGGCGCCAGGGTCGTCTCGGCGAGCACGTGCGCTGTGTCGTTTCAGTATCGATGCTGACAGAAGGATGGGACGCGAACACGGTGACCCATATTCTCGGCGCTCGCGCCTTCGGCACGCAATTGCTGTGCGAGCAGGTGGTCGGTCGCGGCCTGCGGCGTCAGTCCTATGAACTGGGAGAGGACACTGACGCGGAGGGGCACCGTCTGTTTGAACCCGAATATGCCGATATCCTCGGCATCCCCTTCGATTTTGCTACCGAGCCGACCGAGGTCACCAAGAAGCCGCCCAAGCCTGTCACTCGTATCGCCGCCGTTAGGGAGCGCATCGCCTTGTCGATGCGGCTGCCGCGAGTTGCGGGCTATCGCACCGAGTTGCCGGATGACCACCTGTCAGCAACATTTACCGATCAACACAGGCTCGTGCTGGATCAGTCGATGGTTGGCCCCACCCGCGCCCGCATGGAGGGGTTGGTCGGTGAGGGCCACGATATCTCGCCCGAGGTGTTGGACGAAATGCGCCCAGCAGCGATTGCCACGCATCTCAGCAAATATTTGCTGGAGCACCATTTGCTTGATGGCAGCGGCAAGCCGCAATATCACCTCTACTATAAACTGCAGCCGATTGTGCGCCGCTGGATGGCGGAGTGCTTCTCTGCCGTGGGTGGCACCAAGCCCGGCATGCTGACTTATGCCAGCGTGGCATCGCGTGCCGCTGAACTGATCCATACGGCCATTCTACATCAAGGCGAGGATGGCGAACCGCAGCGGGTCAAGGCGTTGCTCGACCCGTACAATCCCGCCGTGGTGACCGACCACGTGCAGTTCATCACCTCCAAGACCGCGCTATGGCAGACCGACCCGAGCAAGTGCCAGATCAATTACGTGGTGGGCGACAGCCAGTGGGAGCTGGAGTTCGCTCAGGTGGCGGAGCGTCATCCGCAGACGCTGGCCTATGTCAAGAACCAGGCGCTGGGTTTCGAAGTGCCCTATCTCGCGGGGAGCGAGGCGCGGCGCTATTTGCCGGATTTCATCGTCAAACTCGATGACGGGCACGGGCCGGACGATCCGCTGATGTTGGTGGTCGAGATCAAGGGCGAACGCGATATTGACGACCAGATCAAGGCGGAGACCATGCGCACTTTGTGGGTGCCCAGCGTCAACAATCTGGGCGATTTCGGGCGCTGGAGCTTCATCGAGCTCCACGACGCTTTCAACATGGAACACGATTACGCGGCAGCCATCGCGACGCTGACGGCGCCTAGGAAAGAATACGCATAATGGCCAGGCCTCCCAAATCCAAAGATGTCGAAACGCTGCGTCATCAGGATCGACGCATCAACAATCCCACGGCCGAGATGGCGCCGATCTATGAGCAGAACGAAGAGCTCATGGGGATCAAGTGGAAGGCCATGAAGATGCCACGAGCATTTCCGCTAGCGGAGGGTGAAACGCGACCGCGCGATGGCGATCTTGATCCGCAGATCGTCTGGAATGGCATCAGAATTTCGCTGACCGAAGTGCAGCGCGCGCAACTGACCGAGACCGGCACGGTCGAAATCGGCGATGCGCAGCTGGTGTGGCGCGGTAAGGATACACAAGACTGGTCCGATCTCATCGTCAATGCGCCGCCGCTCTATATCCAGGAGAAGGTGCATCCCAAGGCGATCATCGACGATCTCAAGCGCCAGACTGACGCGAAGCGCGCCGAGCAGGACGACGCGCCGGACTTGTTCGCCGATTTCAACGGGCTGACCGATCCGGAGGCTCGGGCCGAGTTCTATCGCCATTCCATGCACTGGCAGAACCGCTTCATCCTGGGCGATAGCCTGCAGGTGATGGCGAGCCTGGCGCAGCGCGAGGGGCTCAAGGGCAAGGTACAGGCGATCTACTTCGATCCGCCCTATGGCATCAAGTTCAATTCCAACTGGCAGGTCTCCACCCTCAGCCGCGACGTCAAGGACGGCAAGCAGACCGACATCACCCGCGAGCCCGAACAGGTGAAGGCCTTCCGCGATACCTGGAAGGACGGAATCCATTCATATCTAACCTACCTGCGGGATCGGCTGACCGTTGCACGGGAGCTGCTGACGGAGAGCGGCAGCATTTTTGTGCAGATTGGGGACGAGAATGTCCACCGGGTACGGGCGGTTATGGATGAGGTGTTTGGGGCGACGAATTTTGTAAGCTCTATTGCTTATCAAACCACTCCTTATGCAACGAGTAATTTTCTTCCTCCGGTCTATGATTCAATTCTGTGGTACGGGCGGAATATTAAAGAACTAAAGTACCGCCAACTATTTAAGCTGAAATCCGATATGGCGAGCGTAAATCGCTTTAGCACGTTGCGTGCGGACGACGGCGCTACCGTGAGGCCATCTACGGTGCAGGAACGAGAGCTAGGGTTTCCTGAGGGCTGGTCTCCCTTCCAGGCAGTTTCACTCGTATCGCCCGGCGCTGCCTCAGAGCTTCAAACTTTCAGATTTGAGGGCAGATCATATCTTCCGCCAGGGTCATCTCATTGGAAAATTCGCCTAAGTACTATGGACCGAGTGGGAAAGTCGGGTCGTCTGCATAAGACCAAAGCTGGCGTGCGCTTTCGAAGCATGCTCACCGACTTTCCAGTTTCAGTTACTCATAACATTTGGACTGACACCAGTGGCGGCATCTCGAGCCGGACGGACGAGAAAAGATATGTGGTCGAAACTTCTACGGGAGTAATAGAGCGTTGCCTGCTAATGGCCACCGATGCCGGCGACCTCGTGCTCGATCCCACCTGCGGCTCGGGCACGACGGCGACTGTCGCCGAACAGTGGGGACGCCGCTGGATCACCATGGATACATCGCGCGTTGCGCTTGCGCTTGCCCGCACGCGGCTGATGAGCGCGCGCTATCCCTATTATCACTTGGCCGACAGCGCCGAGGGCCGGGTGCAAGAAGGCAAGGTCACTGGCAGGCTGCCCGTCAGCGAGCCGGCGCCGGGCGGCGATATCCGCGAGGGCTTCGTCTATGAACGTGCGCCGCACATCACGCTTAAATCCATCGCCAGCAATGCCGAAATCGACATCATCTGGGACAAATGGCAAGCCGCGCTGGAGCCTCTACGTGGAGCGATAAATGCAGCCCTGTTCCGCACCGAGGGGAGGCACGCCCCTGCTAAGGGCGCAGATGACGAGCACTCCCTTGGTAAGAGGGAGGCCGAGAGTCCCGGCTGGCAGGAATGGCAGATTCCGCGTGATCTCGATACTTGGCTCGTTAGCAAGGACGGCAAAGCCCATGCCGCGCTTGTAAACCGGAGCGTGCGCGACCTCCATGTCAAATGGTGGGAGGGCCGCGTTGCCCGGCAGCAGGAAATCGACGCCTCCATCGCTCGCGCCGCCGATGTCGAACTGCTCTATGACCGCCCCTACGAAGACAAATCCAAGGTCCGCGTCGCCGGGCCGTTCACCGTGGAAAGCCTGTCGCCGCATCGCGTGGTGACGGCGCGCGACGATACGCTTGGGTCCGAACTCGCCGCCGCCGAAGGCCAGATGCAGCCGGGCCCGAAAAACATGCCCGGGGCCGACTTCGGCGCCATGGTGATCGAAAATCTCAAGAAGGCCGGCCTGCACCAGAAGGACAAGGCTGACACGATCCACTTTAACTCGGTGGAGCCCTGGCCGGGCAAATGGCTGGGCGCCGAGGCCCGTTATACCGATGGCGAAGGCTGCGAACGCCGCGCCGGCGTATTGATCGGGCCTGAATTCGGCACGCTGACCCACAGCCAGATCACCGCTGCGGCCCGCGAAGCCGCCAACGCCCGTTTCGATGTGCTGATCGCCTGTGCCTTCAACTTCGACGCCATTTCGGGTGAACTCGATCGCCTCGGCCCGCTCGCCATCCTCAAGGCCCGCATGAACCCCGATCTGCACATGGCCGATGAACTCAAGGCCACCGGCAAGGGCAACCTGTTCGTCGTGTTCGGCGAACCGGACATCGACATCCTCGATGCGCCGGACGGAGAGCTGAAAATCCGTGTCAACGGCGTCGATGTGTTTGATCCCTCGACCGGCGAAATCCGGTCCGACGGCAAGGACGGCATTGCCGCCTGGTTCATCGATACCGACTACAACGAAGAAAGCTTCTTCGTCCGCCACGCCTATTTCCTCGGCAGTGCCTCCAGCGGTGAGGGGCCCTACAAGTCGCTCAAGACCGCTTTGCGCGCCGAAATCGACGAAGATGCCTGGGCGACGCTCTATTCAGATACGTCACGGCCGTTCCCAAAGCCCAAGACGGGTCGCATCGCAGTGAAGGTCATCAATCACTTCGGAGATGAAGTGCTTAAGGTATTTGGGGTTTAGCATTGGACAAGTCTGCATCTAACATTTCTGCGCAACATCTTTTTGATCGAGTTTTTTCGTTCAGCCGCAGCCAGATTCCGGCTCGTGGCAAACTCATGCCAGATGGCAAGTTTGTCGTCCTGGCGGGTTCAAATGCCGTTCGGCAGGGAACAGCGCAGGTCAAACGAGATAAGCCGGAACGAGATCGGCTGATTCGTGAGGGCGTTTTGCAGTCTGTGCCTGGTGCTGATTTTTACGTTTTCGCGAAAGACCAGACCTTTGGGAGCCCAAGCTCTGCTGCGGGCGTCATTCAGGACGGGAATGCGAGCGGTCCAAAATACTGGACCGATCCTGACTCCGGGAAGTCGCTACACGAACTTGGTTACAATCGAAATCCGGTCAAATAGAGCTCATGCCATATTCAGCAGCAACTGTCGCCGAGACGGTCATGAACGTCAATCATCGCTATTTTCTGCCTGCTATTCAGCGTCCCTACGTCTGGGACTCCGAGCAGATTGTCCGCTTGTTCGACTCGCTGATGAAGGGTTTCCCGATCAGCTCGTTCCTGTTTTGGGATATTAGCCCAGAGAACAAGAACAACTGGCAAAGCTATCGCTTCGCCGAAAATTTCCGCCAGGGTGAAATCCACAACGAACATGCCAATCTTGACGGTCTGAAGGTGACCCTAGTGCTCGACGGTCAGCAGCGGTTGACCTCGATGCTGATCGGGTTGCGCGGATCTTTAACGGAGAAAATCAAGCACAAGCGGAGTTCAAGTTCTGACGCGTGGCGAACTAAGAAATTGTTTCTCGATCTACTGATCGAACCCGACAACATTTTTGACGAAGATGACTCCGAGCACGATGAGCAGCTGTTTGGTTTTGCATTTCGTGAAGGGCTGCCCGCATCGCTCCCTGGTCAGCTATGGATGAAGGTCGGCGACATTCTTGAATTGGAGGACGATGCCGCTTTCGAGCACTACAAACTGAAGATAATTGGCAATTTGCGGCAAGATGCGACGCAGGCCGAGAGAGATCTTGCGGCGCGGAACCTGGACCGTTTGCGCAGTATGGTTTGGATCGACCAATCGGTCTGCTTTTATACCGAGCAATTGCAGGACTACGATCGCGTGCTTCGCATATTCGTTCGGGCAAACGACGCTGGGACCAAGCTCAGCAAGGTTGACCTGATGGTGTCAATGATTTCAGCGCGATGGTCCGATATTTCGGCGCGCGAGGAACTGGTCAATTTGGCCGACGAAATCAACAAGGACGGTCACCGCAAAAATGCGGTTACGCGTGACTACATTATCAAGGCGACGTTGCTGCTATCTGGCTTGGATCACCACTATCAGGTTCGCAATTTGACGCTGGCTAATCTGGACACCATGAGAATTGCCTGGCCAAGCGTTAAGAAAACGCTGCGCCGAACCTTCGCCTTGCTCAATGCCTTTGGACTCGACGAGAGCAACCTGACCAGCTTGAATGCCACCTTGCCGATTGCGCAATATCTGCACAGCACGGGGCATGACCTTCTCGCACAGGACACGACATTCAATATCTTGAACGCCGAGCGCATTCGCCGGTGGATCATTGCCGCACTGTTGAACTTAGTGTTCGGCGGCACATCAGATTCGACAATTGCGGTGGCTCGCAAGGTCGTCGAAAAAGTGCAGCCAGGAGACGATTTCCCATTCGCTGGCTTGAACGCCGAGCTTTCTCGTCACCTCAAGCGCTCATCGGCCTTTGAGGATAGCTCCATAGAGGCGGTGCTTGGTCTCGGCTATGGCCAAAAGCTCACGTTCTTAGCTTTGACATTGCTTTATGACGAGCACCGTTGGGGGATGATGCCATTCCACGTTGATCACGTTTTCCCGCAAGCCCTTCTGTCGCGTGCAACACTGATGAAGCAGAACCTGCCCCAATCAAAGATCGACGAAATTCAAGGATTGACCAATCGGTTTGGTAATCTGCAGCTCCTCTCCCAGAGCGAAAATATTGAGAAAAACGCGCAAGCCTTTGGCACGTGGATCAGAACGAGGGACGACCAGTTTACAAAGAGACACAGCCTGCCACCTGATGAGCATCTGCAAACAATTCTCATGCTGCCGAAGTTCATCGAAGAACGCGAAAAGCTTGTTCGTGCGAGGTTGAAGCGGCTTCAGCTCGATCCTTCGGTTGATATTCAACCTATGCAAGCATGAGCACCATCCTCGCCGAAAGTTTCAGCACGGCCCTCGCCAAGCTCAACGGCAACGAGCAGAAGCAGGCCAAGCTAACCGTCTATGACCTGCAGGAAAATCCTGATCAGCCGGGCCTGTCCTTCCATCGGATCGACAAGTCTCGTGACCGAAATTTCTGGTCGGTGCGGGTTTCCGGCGACATTCGGATCATCGTGCACAAGGCCGGTGACAGTCTGCTTCTCGCCTATGTCGATCACCATGACGCCGCTTATGCTTGGGCGGAGCGTCGGGTTATCGACGAGCACCCCCACACCGGGGCTATCCAGATTCGCGAAGTGCGAGAGCTGGTACAGGAGTTGCGCCGGCCCGTTGTGTCGCCAGAGCCAGACGCAACTCCCCCGGTTCCGGGGAAGGCTTCTGCACCCCTGCCACCGCTATTCGTCACGCTGAGCAATGACGATCTGCTATCGGTCGGCGTGCCGGCGGACTGGATTGAGGACGTACGGGCAGCCACTGACGACAGCTTTTTTGACGTCGCACCTCATTTGCCCGAAGAAGCCCGCGAGGGTCTACTGGACTTTGCTGCAACTGGCGTGCTCAAGCCCACAGCGCCCCCAACTGCTGACCCACTGCAACACCCTGATACGCAGCGCCGGTTTCGCATCATGGAGGGCGTGGAGGCGATGCAGGTGGCACTCGATGCCCCGTTCGAGAAGTGGGCCATCTTCTTGCACCCAACGCAGCGCCAAACGGTTGAGCGGACTTTTGGCGGTCCTGCGCGGGTCGTGGGCTCGGCTGGGACCGGCAAGACCGTGGTGGCGCTACATCGGGTTCTGAGCATCCTGCAGGCCGACCTGGATGCACGCGTCCTGCTCACTACCTTCTCCGATCCACTGTCGAACGCATTGGCACGCAAGCTCAAACTTCTCGTTGGAGAGCGGGCCGAGTTGCTCAACCGGGTGACCATCGGCGCGTTTTCGCGTGTAGCATCGCAGCTTTATACACTTGCAACCGGGTGGCAGCCCAACATGGCGACGGCTCAGGCCATCCGCACGCAAATACTTAAGGCGGCTGAGGCCACAGATACGGGTGGAATCACATCTCAGTTTTTGCATTCAGAATGGGAAAATGTGATCGATGCTTGGCAGATACAAAGTCTGACCGCCTATGCTGATGTGCCACGGATCGGGCGTAAGAACCGCCTAGGCGCCAACCAGCGGGAACGTCTCTGGCAGGTGTTTGAAATAGTGCGGTCCCGGCTGGCGGAACGCCGCCTTCTGACCGAGGCTGGGCTGTTCGACGCAGTGTCGACATCCTACCGAGACCGACCAAATCGGCCGTTCACCCACATTGTCGTAGATGAAGCGCAGGATCTCGGGGTTCCCGAATTGCGGTTCCTGGCCGCCATTGCTCCGGATCGACCGGATGCGCTGTTTTTTGTCGGCGATCTCGGTCAGCGTATATTTCGCCAGCCTTTCTCCTGGAAAGCACTGGGGGTGGACGTTCGTGGTCGTTCCGTAACATTGAAGGTCAACTACCGGACGTCGCATCAAATCAGGCGGGCGGCGGACAGATTGCTGCCAAAGAGCGTCCGTGATCTGGACGGCATCGCTGACGAACGTGCCGGGACGATTTCGGTTTTTAACGGTCCAGATCCCGAGGTTCTGTTGCGCGCCGACGAAGCGACGGAAGCGGGGGCGGTTGCTGAATTACTGCGGAAGGCGCAAGCGAGCGGCATCCAGCCAGCCGAGATCGGGGTCTTCGTTCGATCTGAAGCGCAACTCAGTCGGGCGCGCGCCGCCATCCGAGAAGCAGGACTAGCGAGCCGTTCATTCGTTGATCCATCGGCTGATGGCAGCCAGACCGTCCTAGCCGGAACCATGCACCTCGCTAAGGGCCTTGAGTTCAGAATGGTCGTGCTAATGGCGTGCGACCAAGATGTGCTGCCGCTTGCCGAACGTCTGGAGCAGGTTTCGGACGAATTTGAACTCGATGAAGTGCTGACTACCGAGCGGCAATTACTTTATGTGGCTGCAACACGTGCGCGAGATCGCCTGGTCATTTCTGCCGTTGAACCAGGTTCCGAATTCATCGACGATTTTGATGCTAATTAGGCCAGGTTTTAGGGTCATCTTGGGCAACTTGCAGAGCTTGATGATCGAGCACTGCACCATGATTTCAAACCAGTGCGGACCGTTCTAGCGCAGGCCGAAGCCTCGTTGGGAAGTGACCGCCCACACCTGAACTACCCTGCGGCCTTCATATCTGCGCCATATCGTCATAGCGATCTGAGCCAGTACGCGGACGCCCACCGAGTTGGTCGCCGAGGTGGATATAGCTGATGCCGACGCGGTTACGCGGCCAACTTGTTGACCCCCACCTCAGCGGCGATTTTGGTTTTTCCTCCAATGGCCAAGTCGTCCACGTAGGATCGAACATGGAGGTGATCGCCTAGTCCGCGCAATGTCAATCATGCTCTGGCACGAGCCGGGCATCAGGATCGCGTTGACCACCGCACCCTCGAAGCCCAACGCCGTGATACAGAGCGTCAGGCGGCCTCCGCGCGCCGCCAAGGACAATGCGCGAGCGGAGGCTATGGAGGGGGAAGGCGGTCGTTCTTGACCGCGAACCGCAGCCGAAAATCGGCCATGCCGCGATGGCGCTAGATAGAGCGCCAGTGCACCGAGCGCGGTGACCGATGGCGCCCGGTCATGGCGCGGAACCTTGTTGGGTTGCATGGCATCCATCTTGGCCTCGTCCGCTGATGGCACGTCGCGGGGCTCGAGAGCGGGTTGTAAATCGCCTGCTTCGTCACGCGCCGATGCACGAGCTCCTGGGCGGTGGAGGCATGTCCTTGCACTCACCTATGCCTAAATAGGTAGTGATCCAGACGCGCTACCGCGGAAAAAAATCCCGCGGACATCAGCAGCGTCCACACCTGGGGCGCCAGCGAATTGACCAGGATCACCCTGGTAACGTGGAAGCCGGTGACCAGCACTACGCCGAGATTGAAAATGTGGGCTGTGGATGACATTTCCGCCAGCCCTCCGAGCGAAACCGCCAGGATCATGGTTCCGGCTGGCATTCCGCTGAACTGGGCAAGAAGTTGGGCATACCCTAGAAGCAGTGCCGTGCTGAGAAAGATGAACATCGTGGCGGGCAGCAGCAGTCTGGCGCATGCCCTGATTGCGTCCCGCTTGAACCGGGAGCCGATGACGACACCCACAAATAACTGGCCGGCATTGAACAGGGGGGTGGGCATGCCACCTTCTGTTAGGCCAAGGCCTGACAGCAAGCCAATCGTCGTTAACGCCCCGATGACCCATGGATTGCTGAGGCGCAGGGCCCCTGCCACCAATACGCCCGCCGTTGCAATGACCAGCACGACCGGTACCATCCAGTGGTCGAGGCTAGGCGCCAGACTTGCGACAGTCGGTGTGCTGCCCGGCTCCGACAAGTAGCCGACCACTGTCGGCACGACGGTCACGATAAGCGCGACGCGCAGGGCTTGGGTGAAAGCGATAGGTTCTGGCTGTGCGCCAAGCTTTGCCGCGTTTACAGCCATTTCGCTCACGCCGCCCGGTACCAGAGCAAAATACGCGGTCTTCGCGTCCAGCCGGCCTAGGCGCGCGTAGAACACGCTAAAAAACGCAGTCAGAGCGATGCTGATGAGCGCCGACAGGATCATGATTGGCGCCCAGGCCACCAGAGTTGCAAACACCGTACCGGTGACGCCGAGGCCGAGCGTCGTGCCGATGAGCAACTGGCCGGCGCGGCGTCCGTGTTGCGAGGCAAAGACTTCGACGCCGCTTATCGACAGGGCTGCGCTGGCCAGCATCGGCCCCAATAGCCAGGGCAGTTGCAAGCCTGCCAAATCGGCCAAAAAACCGACCAGAACGGCGACTAGGATGCTCGCAGCCGCTCCAAATCGGGTGCGCACAAGGTTTGGAAAATTGTGCCAGGTCAGAGTGCGGGAACCACAATATTACCCTCGAACAGGCGGCGGGCGGTGCGAATGAGCGAACTTCGCTGGATTTGTGGGATTCCGGCCTGAACGCCGGGTCCGGTTTCGACCTGGATTAGCATTGATCCTGCCGGATGTTCTATGCGCACCGTTCCAGAAGCGTCGATCGGCGCCTTCAGTAGGTCGCTTGCCACCGAACCGGGAACGAACAGGCTGGTGGCAATGGTGATCGCGCCGGTCACCGCCAGCGAGCGATGGCATGTCAGAGGAGTCAGGTAGCGAATCAGCGCCGTGCCGCCTTGGCGCGACGGGGCGACCAGCGCAACCTTTGGGGTCACCTTGCCCGCCACATCACCCATGCCCATTGCAAGCCCTGCCTTGCGCCGCAGGCCCTCGACCTGATCGAGCGCGCTCCGGTTGCTGTCGATCTCTTCAGGCAGTTCCGCGCCGGTGAGGCCGACATCTTCGGCGCGGATGATCATCAGCGGTACAGCGGCGTCGATCAGCGTCATCTCAATGCCGTCGATCACGGAACGGGCCTGTTTTGCGGGCAGCAGGTGCCCCGTCACGGAGCCGATCGCGTCGCGAAAGCTGAGCTTGATCGGTGCTGCGGTACCCGGAACGCCGTCGATGGAGACTTCACCTTCATAGTCGACCACCCCGCCGGGGGTCCGCACCACCGCGTCCACAATCGTACCGCTGTTGATATTGCGGATGCAGAGGCTTGTTTCGTCGCCATTCGCCGCTATCAGGCCGGCGTCCAGAGCAAAGGGGCCGACCGCCGAGAGCATGTTGCCGCAATTGGGATTGCGATCGACGGTGGCCGTAGCCACGTTCACCTGGACGAACAGATAATCCAGATCGACGCCCGGTACGGTGGACCGGCTGACGATCGCCACCTTGCTCGAGAGCGAGTTGCCGCCGCCCACGCCATCGATCTGCAATGGGTGCGGCGAACCCATCGCGGCGATGAGAATGCGGTCTACCGCAAGCTCGTCTTCCGGCAGGTCACTAGCCAGGAAGAAGAGGCCGCGCGATGTTCCGCCCCTCATCAAGACACACGGGATACGCAATTGCATGGCTAACTCCTCCGGCTACCAGTGGACGGAGCCGTGCGGTCGAGTGAGCACCGACTTGGTCCGAACCTCTTCTTGCATCAGCGGTGGGGATCAATAAGTGCGTTTGTGGAGAAGATCAGTGCGTCATACGCAATAAACCGACCATGGATGGGATTGGTGCGTCTGGCGCAATAAAATCTACGACCATTGCACTTTGTGCTTGAAATGCTCCGGGCCACTATGTCGCCATCCCATTTAGATGTGAAAGCTGCCATGCCAAGCGCAATTGTCTCCTCCACACTCGCCCACTCCGTCCCGACCTCCCTTGCAGAGTTCATTCCGCCACAGCAGACCGCGCTCGTATTGTGGGACATGCAGAAGGGACTTGCCGGCAAGGCGAGCAATGTCCACACCGTACGGGCATCGACCCGGCGACTGATCGAGGCAGCCGATGCGGCGGGGGTGCTGGTGATCTGGAGCCGGCATCTGCTGCCTCCGCTGGACCTGACGGTCGGTCCGTTCCTGTTGTTTCTTATGCGCAAGCAGCAGGTCGATCACCCCAGCAAGCTGCGGCCATTTATGCAGGCGGGTATGGAGGAGACCGAATTCCTCGATGGTTTTGCGCCCGCCCCGCACCATCTCGTCATCGAGAAGAGCATGCCTTCGCTCTTCGTGGACACGCCGCTGGACCTGCGGCTGAAGGCCCGCGGCATCAGCACGATCGTGCTGGCTGGCGTGGCCACCGATATCGGCATCGAGTTCACTGCCCGCCACGCGGTCGCATCGGGCTATTATGCGGTGGTGGCCGAGGATGCTACGGGCGCCTATACGGAAGAGGCGCACAACCGCTCCATCGCCTTCCTGCGTACTGCCGGGCCGGTGGTTTCCACGGACGAAATCTGCGCGCTCTGGACACCGCCCGCAGCTTCGGACTGAAATGGCGCGCCGCAATTCGCGGTCGCAACAGCAGGCCCGCCCATGACCAAGCATCTGAGTGCCGTCGTCATCTCGAACACGCCCTTTCTTTCCGATGGGCAACTCGATGAGGCGGGCTTTCGACGCCAATTGGGCAGGCTACGGGACGCTGGGCTGTCGGTCTATGTGGCCGGCAGCGGCTCAAGCGAGGGCTATGCGCTGACCCCCGAGGAGCGCGATCGCGTGCTTGAAATCGCGGTCGCTGAACTCAAGGGCCGCGTCCCCGTCCGAGCCATGGGGTGCGAGCCCCATACGGCGCAGGAAATGGTCGACTTCCTGCAGGCAGCCCACCGCAGCGGCGTCGATGCGGCGCAGATATTCTCGCTCGACATCGGTCATGGCACCAAACCGACTTTTGCGGAAATGGACCGCTATTATTCCAGCACAATCGGTGCCACTGATCTGCCGGTCTATCTGTCGAGCCATCATGCAGCCGGCTACTACCTTCCGTTGGACTTGATCGAGCAATTGGTCGACCGCTTCCCCACCATTGCCGGCATTGCCTATGGCGGGTCCGACATTCCCTACCTTGCCGAGTTAATCGCGCGTGTCGGCGATCGCGTGGAGGTGCATTGCGCGGGCCCGGCCAATGCCCTGACCACGCTGGGCCTGGGGGGCAACGGCTTCATGGGAGGCGAAGGAAATTTTGCACCCGAAATGGTGGCTGACGTCGTCCGTGCCTATCGCCTGCGCGACATCGACGCCATCCGGCGTGCCTTTGCTGTCTTGATGGCCTTTGCCCGAATCTATCTCCGCTTCGGCGGTTCATCCATGCGGGGGATGAAACCCCTTATGAACGCTTACGGCATGCCCGGTGGCCACTTGCGCCCGCCTCGCCTGCCTATCGCGGAAGCGGAACTGACCGAGATGATTGCCCTGGTCCATCGCCTGGCTCTGCCCGGCATCGCAAGGCCGGACTAGACCGGCTCGGGTCGTGGAAGGGCTAGCAACATATCCCACAGCAGCGCTGCTGGTGGACGCAGGCGTTTGCCACGCAACTTGATTAGACCGATACTGCGCGAAATCACCGGGTCGACAAGCCTGACGGACCGCAGATCGGGCCGAGGCTGCCGGTCGAAGACTAGGCGGGGCACGACGGCAATGCCCACGCCGGCATGCACGAGCTCGATAGAGGTGTCGATATGCTTGACCTCATGGGAGCATCGGATGCGGATGTTGCGACGCGCCAGCTCTGCATCCATGAGGATGCGGATGCCTGCTCCCTTCCACGCGGCGATGATCGGGATCTCGGCAATCTCGTCCCAGCTGACGTCCGCACGATCTCCGAACAACCCATCATGGCGTGTGGCCACCACAAACGCGTCCTGCAACACAGGTTCGAAGTCGACTGTGGTGTCCTCCTGTCCGAGGTAGTTGATGCCGAAATCTACCTCGCGATCCTGGATGGCATCCATCACCTCATTGCCCGTCGTATCCACGATACTGAGGTGGATATTGGTATGTTCCCGGGCAAAGAGTTGAAAGGCGCCGATGAGATGGGTCTTGGTTGCCGAAGGCACGCAAGCCACCACCACGCGTGTCGCTGGCGGTGAGTATTTGTCCTGCAGCGCCAGGATCATCTCCTCGAAACCCTTGACCAATTCCTGCGAGCGGGCAAGCAACTGCCGGCCGATGGGGGTAAGCTTGACTTCTCGGGTGGTGCGCGCGAACAGCTTCACGCTCAGCGCCGTTTCCAGTTTCTGAATGCGCCGGCTGAGCGCTGACGGAGAGATGTTGAGCTTCTTGGCCGCAGCCGAGAAGCTGCCGTCTTGGGCCACCACAATGAAGGCGTTCAGATCGCTGAAATCTACCTTTGAAAGCATCGCCTGAAAATCCTCCTCGACCCCGCTGAGCAAGCCGGCCGATCATCCGCGACTATACAGTGCCTCGCATTACCCGAATTACTGCAATGCGCGCAACAATCATTGTGGGTTTTGCGTGACGAGCTCAACCCCGGGGCGTGCTTAGCTATCGCTATGAAACGCGCATCGGAAGCGCGGCTGGGCTGTGTGGAAACGTTCACCAGCAGGGACGCATTTGTCAGGGAGATCCGCATGGCACGCAAGTTGAGCGTCGTCGTTATCATCAATACCCCATTCGACGCTAATGGCGCCCTGGACGAGGTCGCTTACCGCACTCAGCTGCGCCGCCTAAATCGACCCGAGATGGAAGTCTATGTCGGCGGTAGCGCCTCGAGCGAGGGCTATACCCTTTCGCCGGACGAGCGCGATCGCGTGCTGGCGATTGCCGTGGAAGAGCTCAAGGGCAAGGTCCCGGTTCGCGCCATGGGCTGCGAGCCGCATGTTCCCAGTGAAATGGTCGACTATCTGAAGGCAGCCGAGCGCTGCGGGGTCGACGCCGCACAGATCTTCTCGCTGGATATCGGGCATGGTACCCGGCCCACCGTGCCGGAGATGGAGCGCTACTACCAGACGACCATCGAATCAACGTCGCTGCCGATCTATCTTTCCAGCCATCGTGCCGCAGGATACTTCCTGCCTCTGGACATGGTAGAGCGTCTGGTAAGTCGCTATCCGAGCATTGTCGGCATCGCGTACGGCGGTGACGACATTCCCCATCTATCGCAGATCATCAAGCGCCTCGGTGACCGAATCGAGGTGCATTGCGCCGGCCCCGCCAACGCCCTGTCGGTCTTGGGCTTAGGCGGCAACGGCTTTATGGGCGGAGAAGGCAACCTGTCGCCCGAAATGGTCACTTCCGTGATCACAGCCTATGCGGCAAACGATCAGGAAGCGTTGCGGGTCAGCTTCGCTCGGCTGATGGCCTTCGCAGGCATCTACAACCGTTTCGGCGGGGCAACCCTTCGGGGTCTTAAGCCACTCATGAACGCCTTTGGTCTGCCGGGCGGCACCTTGCGTCCCCCGCGCGTCGCTATCACCGATGACGAACTGCAGGAAATGATCCGCCTGGTACTTCCGCTCAATATTCCCGGCCTGCCCGCACAGATGGTCGGCGCCTGACTGCATTACAACGGTCAACAATGACCGAGGAGGAAACAATGAAGAAGCACGTATTCGGGGGTCTCGCTCTCGCCACGCTCATGAGCGGTTCCGCTTGGGCGCAGGACGTCGATTCGGCGCTGGCCGATTCTTGGGCGTTCATGCAGGCATCGATGCCGGGCATTGGCTATGACGTGCTCGAAGCCGCCTGCGCCGAGGGTGCGGTGACCATCTATGCCGGGACCTGGACCGACGCCCAGGCCAGTCAGGTGGCGGAGTTCGAGAAGCAGTTCCCCTGCGTCGACGCGTCCATCTTCGAATTGTCGACCGGCCCGCGCCGTGAGCGCTTTCTGGCCGAGACGGCAGCCGGAAACCACATCGTCGATATCGTGCAAGACACCGATGTGGGTGCGCTGAACCAGCAGATCGACAATGGAATGCTTGCCGAATATACGATCTCGAACGACGCATCCTTCGACCCCGCGCTCAGCCGCTCGGGCTTCTGGTATCCGATGCGCATCTCCATTGCAGTCAATGCCTGGAACACCGACCTGGTGACCAGCGAGGAAATCGAAATTCTCAAGAAATGGGATGGCGTTACCAATCCTGTGTTCAAGGGTCGTGTGGGGATTACCGGCCCTGAAGGTGGTGGCGCCACCTACCTGCCGTTCTATGCTCTGCACCAGTTGTATGGCGATGAGTTCATGGCCGCCTTTGCCGCGCTGGAGCCGCGCGTCTTCACACTGTCCAACGTGGGTACGGCCCTGGCCGCTGGCGATATCGATGTCGCGCTGGCCATGAGCGAAACGCCGCTTACGGCGCTTTACCTCGCTGGTGCTCCGATCCAGTGGTCGATGCCGACCCCCGCCGTGGGCGCCATCGCTGCACAGGCCATCTCTGTAAATGCGCCGCATCCCGCGGCCGCTCGGCTCTATCAGGAATATGCCTTCACGGAAGAAGGCTATGGTCACTGGCAGCGTTTCGGTGGGCCGCCGGCCCGCAATGGGTTCGTCGATCAGCGCGAATTCGCCTCAGCCGATTGGTTCGACTATCCGACCGAGTTCTATAAATACGACCCCGCACATGTGAATGCGACCCAGGTCGAACTCTCGGCAAAGCTGAAGAGCTGGTTCGGCCTCTAGTCTCCCACTGCAAGCGCTCCGCGGTCTCGATCGCGGAGCCAAAATCAATGCAAGGACCCCCCGGATGCGATCCCTTCCTGGCGTTACGGCACGCACGAAAGCACTCGACGTTGAGAATATCGTCACCAAAGTGGTGTTCGTTATAACTATAGTCGTCGTGTTTCTGCCCATTCTTTACATGCTGTGGGGTTCGTTCCAAAGCGACTCTCCCGGGGCCGCAGGAAGCCACTTCACATTCGGCAACTGGCAGCGCGTCTATGGCAGTTCCGAATTCGGCATCGCTTTCCTCAATACGCTGGCGCTGGCAGCTACCGTCGCGGTCCTGTCCGTGGCGCTGGGTATGGTGCTAGCCTGGATCGTGGCGCGGACCAACGCCCCAGGGGTGCGCAAGTTGGGGCCACTGCTGGCACTGCCTTTGATGATTTCCACACTGGTGACGACGCTCGCCTGGATCGCGCTGGCGGCGCCCAATGCAGGCTTCATCAATGCGGCCGCCAACGCCATGTTCGGCATCAAGACGGTGTTTGACATCTATTCTTTCCAGGGCATGGTTCTCGTCCTGGTGCTGCACTACGCCTCGTTCGCGTTCATCTCCATCTACGCAGCTTTGCGCTCCATCGACTCGTCGCTGGAAGAGGCTTCCTACATGCTGGGTGCAGGTGCCGTCCGGACGGCACTGCGCATGACATTGCCATTGATCTGGCCGGCGATTGCTTCGACCTTCCTGATGATCTTCATCTTCGTCTCGGAAAATTTCGCAGTGCCCACCCAACTGGGCAAGAACATGCGTTTCGAAACACTGATGACAGCAATCTACCACGCCATGACCTACGAGCCGTCGAGCCCAACACTGGCGGCCACTGCTGGCACCATGCTGCTTTCCATCGCCATTGTCGGCACGCTCTGGCAACGGCGGATCATCAAACAAGCAGGCCGCTACATCACTGTCGGCGGCAAGGGTGGAAGCCACCAAGTGGCCCAACTGGGCAAGTGGCGCTACCTGGCCTCGGGTATTGTCGCGTTCTACATTCTGGCCTCGGTCGTCATTCCCTATCTGGCGCTGATCGCTGGCTCGTTGATGAAGTTCGTCACGCCCAAGATAACGCCTGCGCTCTTCACGTTCGACCACTATACCAAGCTCTTTGCCACCGACGTCATGCGGCCCATTCAGAACAGCCTTCTGCTGGCCACTGTGGGTGCGGCTGTCGGAACGCTGTTCTACATCCTGCTGGGCTATCTAATAAAGCAGTCCAAGGGTTGGTCAGGCCGCGCCATGGACTATGCCGTCATCG
Source organism: Devosia sp. A369 (assembly GCF_054489345.1). Classification (NCBI taxonomy): domain Bacteria; kingdom Pseudomonadati; phylum Pseudomonadota; class Alphaproteobacteria; order Hyphomicrobiales; family Devosiaceae; genus Devosia; species Devosia sp. A369. The sequence continues at coordinate 231,479 of NZ_JBTMWV010000003.1, forward strand.
TGCCGACCGTGACCCCGGCGCTGGTCTTGGGCGTGGGCTTCGTATGGGTCTATGTCGGCTCGCCGGTTGCGATCTATGGCACCATCTGGATCCTGTTTCTCGGCTACATCGTGCGCTACCTGGGCCAAGGCGTCCGGCAGGCTCGCTCAGCCTTTGTGCAGATTTCGGGCGAGCTGCCCGAGGCTGCTCGCATGTCCGGCGCTTCGCCGCTGCGCGCTTTTGCTGACATCCTGCTGCCGCTGATGCGCCCGGCGATGATCTCGATTTGGACCATCATGTTCATCCACTTCTTCATGGAAATCAGCCTGACCATCATCCTGTACACGCCGCAGACCATCACGCTTCCCGTGCTGCTTTGGACGCGAATGCAGGGCGGCCTGATTACCGGCGCCTATGCGGTGGCGGTGATCGAGGCGACGATCATCTTCATTTTCCTGCTTGTCGCGAATGCCCTCTTCGGCACGCTCAAGAACACTCTCGACCGCTAGGTGAGTACAGTACAATGGCCTTTATCGAAGTAACCAATCTGCGCAAGTCCTTTGGTCTTGCTACTGCGGTGCATGACATCTCGTTCTCCGTCGATGCGGGCGACATACTGGTCATCGTCGGTGCCAGCGGGTGCGGCAAGACGACGACCCTACGTTGCATCGCAGGTCTTGAGGAGGCCACGGCAGGCACGATCAAGATTGCTGGCGAAACCATGGTGGAGGATGGGTTTTCCCTGCCCCCGGAGCGCCGCGGCATCGGCATGATGTTCCAATCTTATGCGCTGTGGCCGCACAAAACGGTCTACGATAACGTCGCCTATGGATTGACCATCAAACGCGTGCCCAAGGACAAGGTGCGCGAAGCCGTCACCAACGTGCTCGACCTAGTCGGACTATCGGGCATGGAGGGTCGCTATCCGGCTACCCTCAGCGGGGGTCAGCAGCAACGCGTGGCGCTTGCCCGCAGCGCTGTTGCCGAACCCAAGGTATTGCTGCTTGATGAGCCACTCAGCAATCTGGACGCAAAACTGCGCGAGCAGATGCGGGTGGACCTGCGGCACATGATCAAAACCCTCAACATGACGGCGATCCACATCACCCATGACCAAACCGAAGCAATGGCGATTGCCGATCAGGTGATCTACATGCGCAATGGTGTCATCGAGCAGAAGGCTGCACCACGCGATCTTTATCGCCGTCCCGCCACGCGGCACGTGGCGGCTTTCGTGGGCAATGCCATGTTCCTCGATGGAAAAATGACCGGCAGTGACGATGCAGGCCATGTTCGTGTGAAGCTTGCCGACAGTGTCGAACTGCTCGCCACCCCCGCCGCCACTCGTCCCGCCAGCGAGGATGTGACGCTTTCGATCCGCTCTGAAAGCGTCGAGCTTTTCGCGGAAAACCCTGGTGGACCGAATTCTTTTCCAGGAACGATCGCGCAGGAAACCTTCTTGGGCGACCACACACAATACATGGTCGATGTCGGTGGCGCCCAAATTCCGGCGCGTGACAGACGAGATCTTCCGGTAGGCAGCCGCGTTTTCCTCAAGGTGGCACCAGAAGATATAGTTTGCTTCGCACGGAAGATAGTGTGATCGGCCGCGATGTTCTCTTTGCGTTTTGGGTGGGGTGTTCTTGATGGCGTAGTGTAGGAGGCCGCCTCAGCTACATGGGCCTTGACCTCGCGTCTGGTCGCGTGCTGGCGGCCAGCGATGAACCAAACTCGAACGTTGCCTTTGAGCCGAGTCTGCCTAGCGCAATTGTGCAATGCTCAGCTTTTCGTCAATTGTCGCGGGACGGTCTGGGCTGTCTATAATTATGACTGGGCGCGAAGCCGTTGCTGCCAGGAGACGAAGAATAGCCGCCTTGCGGCTTTGAAGTTTAGCTGCGAATGATCTAGACGGCTCGGGTCTGGCACACAGCACGTTGGCAAGCTTGAAACTCGACGGCGGCCCACCCCACTTCAAGCGCAGAAAGTGGTAGAGACTGGCGTGGCTTTGCTGGGCCTTCCGGTGAACGTCAAGCGTCATCAGTCGGCGTGAAGGCAAGATCGCAGAGACCACGGGCGGTGCCAGTGACGCTGTTGTAAGGCGTGTGGCAGTTGTAGGCACTCGGTATCGGAATTTACAATCCGATCGCGCTGGGCTTGATTAGATCGGCCAGTCTCAATGTCACGCTGCGCCGGTTCTCGGCGCGAAGCTCTGCCGCACAGGCGGGGGTAGCGATGACGACGGGGGCGCGATCAAGATCGTCATGACCGGCCCGGCCTCAGATCCGCTCGGCTGGCAATTTCACACCAACAGGCCGTGACAATCTGGCTGCCCCGAACAAGCGGCTGCGGCAACGTGATGAGTGGGGCCAAGCCAATATCGGGACATCCCCAATTTCCAGATGGATCTACCACGCCATCCTGAACTGCCGACCCGCATAAAGATCGCGGGATCAATACCCCCCAAATCGACTAACCGTCGCCCAGAATCGCCTAAGTCGTTTCTGGTGGATGCCAGTGGCATCAACATCATGGCGTCCTTTAACGTCCAGCGAGCGAGGCAAACTTTTGTGGCCTGCCACCCGTAAATCATCCTTCCACCTTGTCGGGGTCGCACACAAATGTTACACACTTCAATGGAGTAACGTCCTGCTAAGCTATTGAAATTTAACGCTCGTGTGCTGTGAGGGGCTTCTCCCGCTCAGCGCCACCATTCCGACTTTCCGCACCGCAAGATTTAACCCTTGACCGCCATCCGTTCAGAGGAGCGGGCGAAGCCGTCGGTGATGACGGCGCGCATGAGGTCGCGGGCCTGGTCGGGATTGCGGTCGCGGATGGCTTCGGCGATGTGGCGATGGGCGGCGCTGGTTTGGGCCAGCTTTTCCTTGTCTTCGACCGGCGAGCTGATGGTGAATACCGCCGTCAGCGCCACTTCGACCAGCGTGCTGATCGAGGCCATGAATGGATTGGCCGAGGTTTCGGCGACGGCGCGGTGGAAGGCCAGGTCGGCGCGGGCGAATTCCTCGGCGGTGGTGGCCTGGCCCATGGCATCGGCCAAAGCCAGCAACTGCTCAGCCTGTTCGTCGCTGCGCCGCTCGGCGGCCAAGGCCGCCGATTCCAGCTCAATGCCGATCCGCACTTCGGCGACGCTGCGCAGAAAATCCACGTCGGGTCCGGTTTCGAAATGCCAGGCCAGCACATCGGCATCGAACAGGTTCCAGCGTCGGCGCGGCAGCACCCGCGTGCCGATGCGGGCCCGCGCCTCGATCATGCCCTTGGCGGCCAGGGTTTTCAGCGCCTCGCGCAGCACGGTGCGCGACACGGCGAAATCCGCCAGCAATTCACTATCGGAGGGCAGGATGCTGCCGACGGGGTAATGGCCGCCGACAATGGCGACGCCCAGCTGCCACAGCACCTGGGAATGCAGATTGCGCGACGGCACCCGGCCGGAAATGGCGGCAATCAGATCGCTCGTCGTGGTTTCCGCCGCATTACGCGCAGCCATCGGCATATCCCCCAGGGCGCGCAACGCAGCGCACATCAATTAGTATGACAATACCGATGCAGGCGCGGCGGCGCTAGACAGCGTGGTCCAGTTTGGTGAGGGTAGCAGCAAAAAGGATTCGTCCCCATGACCACGACCACCGCCGCCAGCCTCGATGCCGTTCTCGCCCAGGTGGATGCCGGGCTCGAGCAGAGCCTGGAGCGGCTCTATGCGCTCCTGCGCATCAAGTCCATCTCCACCGATCCCGCTTACGCGGCGGAATGCCAGCGCGCGGCCGACTGGATCACCAGTGAACTCACCGGGCTGGGCTTTGATGCTGCCGCCCGCCCGACCCCGGGCCATCCGGTGGTGGTGGCGCATGGTCCTGAGCAGGCCGGCCCGCATGTGCTGTTTTATGCCCATTATGACGTGCAGCCGGTCGATCCGCTGAATTTGTGGCACACCGACCCGTTCGAGCCCGAACTCAAGACCGATGCCAATGGCCGAAAAATCATCGTGGCGCGCGGCGCCTCCGACGACAAGGGTCAGATGATGACCTTCATCGAAGCCTGCCGCGCCTGGAAGGCGGTGACCGGGGCGCTGCCGGTCAAGGTGTCGCTGATGCTGGAAGGCGAGGAAGAAAGCGGCGGCAAGAACCTGCCGCCCTTCATGGAGGCCAATAAGGCTGAACTAGGCGCGGCCGATATCGCACTGGTCTGCGATACCGATATGTGGGACCGCCAGACCCCGTCCATCACCACCATGCTGCGTGGGTTGGTCGGCGAGGAAATCGAGATCAGCTGCGCCAACAAGGATCTGCATTCCGGCATGTTCGGCAATGCGGCGCGCAACCCCAATCAGGTGCTGGCCGAAATCATCGCCAGCCTGCGGGCGCCCGATGGCTCAGTGACGCTGCCGGGGTTTTACGATGACGTGGCCGAAATCAGCCCGGCGTTGAAAGCGCAGTGGCAGGGCCTCGGCTTTGATCAGGCGGCGTTTCTCGGCGAAGCCGGCCTGTCGGTGCCGGCCGGCGAGCAGGATCGCTCGGTGCTGGAAATGCTGTGGGCGCGGCCGACCTGCGAAATCAACGGCATGATCGGCGGCTACACCGGCGACGGCTTCAAGACCGTCATCCCGGCCAAGGCCAGCGCCAAGATAAGCTTCCGGCTGGTGTCGGGCATGGACCCGGTCAAGATCCGCGCTGCCTTCCGCCAGCATGTGCAGGCGCGCATTCCGGCCGATTGCTCGGTGACCTTCACCGAGCATGGCGGCTCACCCGCCATCACCGTGCCGGACGATGGCACCCATCTGCGCCAGGCGCTGGCCGGACTGTCCGGCGAATGGGGCAAGCCGGCAGTGATCACCGGCTCGGGCGGCTCGATTCCGGTGGCAGGCGATTTCAAGAAGATCCTGGGGCTCGATACGCTGCTGATCGGCTTTGCCCATGTGGACGACGCCATTCACAGCCCCAACGAAAAATACGATCTCGAGAGCTATCATCGGGGCATCCGCAGTTGGGTGCGGGTGCTGGCGAGCCTGGCGGGTTAGGTTCTCCCACCGGGGGGCCTACCCATCCCAGATCGTCACCCTCGGGCTTGACCCGAGGGTTCTGCACTTGCGGCGCGGTTGCTAAGTGAAACACCCTCGGGTCAAGCCCGAGGGTGACGGCCGGTGGTATGACGGCGGCGCGCTTACGCGTACATCACCGCCAGCATGGCCAGCACCGCCGGAACGGTCTGGATGAACAGGATTTTTCGGCTCGCCGTCACCGCGCCGAAAATGCCGGCGACGGCGACACAGGCGAGGAAGAACATTTGGATCTGCCAGCCGAAAGCCGGATCCGGATAGAGCAGGCCCCAGATCAGCCCGGCGGCGAGGAAGCCGTTGTAGAGCCCCTGATTGGCCGCCAGCGCTTTGGTCGACTGGGCGAATTCGGGCGTCAGGCCAAAGGCCTTCTGGCCGCGCGGGCCGGTCCACAAAAACATCTCAAGAATGAGAATGTAGAGGTGGAGCAGCGCCACCAGAGCGACGAGAATGGGGGCGATGAGGCTCATTTGACCTTGGTCTTTCTCGGTTGTTCGGCAGCATCCCAAACGGCGTGGCGCGCCTGCTCGGCTTCGTAAGCAGCCTCCTGATCGGCCAGCGGCTCGCGGCTACCGCCCTGAAGCACCAGCTCTTCCAGCACCGCTTCGACGGCCGGGCCTTCAACGGCGCAGGTGTCGGGCTTGTCGAGCGCAGCGAAGGCCGGTGCGTAGAAATAGCGGTCATAATCGGCAACGGAGAGGCCGAGTTCGCCGCGCGCCAGCAGATCGGCGGAATCAACCAGCAGCGACCATTCCGCGTCGCTCACGGCGAAGTCGGGGCAATTGGACGAGACGACATTGGCCAGCACCACCGAGGAGAGCAGTTCCTCGGCCTGATTGCTGGTAAACGGGCCAAATTCCGGCAGCTGCACATAGATTTTGCCATCGGCAAAGGCGGGCGTGGCAAGGGTGAGGCAGAGCAGGGCGGCGGCGGGCAGACGCTTCATATCGGTCTCCTTCTGGTCGCCTTGCTATGCGGCCAGACTATGCGCAAAGCGGGGCAGAAAATCAGGTAGGCTGCCCGCCGATCGACTGCACCGCCTTGGCGCCAGCGGCAATGGCCTTGCCCAGCGCCATGGCCTCGTCATCACCCGCCAATCGCGCCGCGATGAAACCGGCGGCAAAGGCATCGCCCGCCCCGGTGGAATCGACGACCTTGACCAGTTGCGCCGGCAGTTCGACCCGAATGCCGTCGCGGCCGCCCAGCACGGCGCCCTGCCCGCCGCGCTTGATCAGCACGGTGCCATAGCGCTCGCCCAGCGCCTGCATCTGCGCCACATGACCGGTGAGCCCAGTCAGCGCTTCGGCCTCGCTTTCATTGGCAAAGATCGCATCGGCACCACGCGTCCAGTCAAGGAACTGCTCAGCGCCGACCTCGAGCAGGAAGCCGACCGAAGCCGGATCGACGGCAACGGCAATGCCGCGCGCCCGCGCCGTGGCGAACAGCCCCTGCACCGCGGCACGGGGACCGGGGGCAAAAAAGCTGTAGCCCGAGACCATGACCATGCCGATATCGTCGAGCAGGCTGGCCGGCAGATCGTCGGGGCTGAGCTGCAGATTGGCGCCACGATCGGTGAGGAAGCTGCGCTCGCCATCGGGATCGACAATGGTGACCAAGACGCCCGAGGGTTGGTCGGGGTCGCCGGCCAGCACCGGCACCACATTGAGCCCGCGAAAGTAATTCTCATACATGGTGCGGTCGGCGGCGCCGACCCGCGCGGCGAACACCACATCGGCGCCCATCGCTCCGAGCCAGACGGCCTGGTTGGCGCCCGAGCCGCCCGGCCGGCTGCGCACCGTAGCGCGTCGGTCGGACCCCTTCACGATGGGGCCCTCGGGCACCACGATGACGTCGGTCATCACATCGCCGACGACGAGAACCTTTTGGCTCATGCGCGCAGCACACCCGGCTTGGGAGCAGTGCGGGCCGCCAGCGACACGGCGATCTGCGCCGCGACCTTGGCGTTGTTTTCGACCAGCGCGATATTGGCGACCAGCGACTTGCCGTCGGTCAATTCAAAGATGCGCTTGAGCAGGAACGGCGTCAGATCCTTGCGCGACACGCCTTCGCGCTCGGCCCCGGCCACCGCTTCGGTGATGCGGGCTTCGATGGTCGCAGGATCCAGCGCGTCAGCCTCGGGGATCGGGTTGGCGATCAGCACGCCGCCCATGCCCAGTTCGGCCTGCAGCGCCACCACGCGGGCGATATCGACAACATCGTCAAAGCGGTGATCGACCTTGTGGCCGCTCTGGCGGGCCCAGAAGGCAGGGAATTCATCGGTGCCATAGCCGAGCACCGGCACGCCATTGGTTTCCAGCACTTCGAGGGTCTTGGCGATATCGAGGATCGACTTGGCGCCGGCGCAGACCACCGCCACCGGGGTGCGGCTCAATTCGCCCAGATCGGCGGAGATATCAAAAGTCTCCTCGGCGCCGCGATGCACGCCGCCAATACCGCCAGTGGCAAAGACATGGATGCCGGCCAGCGCCGCGATCTGCATCGTCGTCGCCACAGTGGTGCCGGCGATGGCATCCTTGACCAAAAGCGCAGAGACGTCGCGGCGGCTGGCCTTAGCCGCCTTGCCGCCTTCAAGCGCCAGCCGCTCAAGATCTTCACCCGACACGCCGACGCAGAAGCGGCCATCCATGATGGCGATGGTGGCCGGCACAGCGCCATTGGCGCGGATCACCGCCTCGACATTCTGCGCCATTTCCAGGTTTTGTGGATAGGGCATGCCATGGGTGATGATGGTGGATTCCAGCGCCACCACCGGCTTGCCGGCAGCCAGCGCCTGCTTCACCTCGGGGCTGATCGAGAGGTAGGATTTGGCGGTCATTGGGTTACTCGCTTGTCAATCTTGGTTGTGGGCAATATGGCCCCGTTTGGCGCGGGTTTTGCGCCCGCTTGCGACCGAACGTCAACCCCCGTGGAAACATGGGAGCAAGGCGCTTGTCGCCCTGCCAATTTGGTTCTAGGTTGCCCCAATTACTCCAGCGTGGAAAGGGCACTTCGCTGCAGACAGAATTGGTTGATCGCGCGTTTGGCGCCGATCGATACGCGCCCGGCTCCGGGCTCAGTCCTGCCAATGTGCCCAGCGCTTTCCAGCGCTCTCTCTCCGTATCATCGTTTCACACCGGACCGGCCCGTCCGGGCACTCCAAGATGAGTGCCCGTCACTAACTGTCCGTGCCCCATGGGCACACGAGACCGCCGCGCCACGTGCGCCCCCCGATATCCAAGATCAAAATTCTGAACAGGAGCTCTATCCGAATGAAGAAGTCGCTCGTCCTTGCTCTCGGCGCAGTCATGGTCGCCAGCCCCGCGCTGGCCCAGGACGAGCCCGTGCTCAACGTCTATAACTGGTCCGACTATATTGCCGAGGACACCATCGCCAATTTCGAGGCGGAGACCGGCATCAAGGTCAATTACGACGTCTATGACAGCAATGAAATTGTCGATGCCAAGCTGCTGGCCGGCAATTCCGGCTATGACATCGTGGTGCCGTCGGGCAATTTCGTCGAACGCCAGATCAAGTTCGGCCTGATCGCGCCGCTGGATAAGTCCAAGCTCCCCAATCTGGTCAATCTCGACCCGACCGTCATGGCTGCCGCGACGCGGCACGACCCCGACAATGCCCATGCCGTGCCCTATATGATCAACACCATTGGTCTGGGCTACAACGTCGCCAAGGCCACCGCTGCCCTGGGCGAGGGTGCTGAACTCGACAGCTGGGACCTGCTGTTCAAGCCGGAGGTCGTCTCCAAGCTGGCGTCCTGCGGCGTCGCCATCATCGACAGCCCGTCCGAAGTCATCGGCATCGCCCTGCATTATCTCGGGCTCGACGCCAATTCGGAAAGCACCGAGGATCTGGCCAAGGCCGAGGCGCTGATGAACTCCATCAAGCCCTATGTCCGCTACTTCCACTCGTCGCAATATATCGACGATCTGGGCAATGGCGAAATCTGCCTGGCGCTTGGCTATTCGGGCGACATCTTCATCGCTTCCGACGCGGCGGCCGCCGCCAATCAGGGCGTCGAAGTGAACTATGTCATCCCCGAGGAAGGGGCCGCGACCTTGTTCGACTTCCTGGCGATTCCGGCCGATGCGCCGCACAAGGACAACGCCCACAAATTCATCAACTACATCCTGCAGCCCGAAGTGGTGGCGGCGATCACCAATTACGTGTTCTACGCCAACCCGAACCTGCCGGCGATCGAGTTTGTCGACGAAGAGGTCAAGTCCAACCCCGGCATTTATCCGCCGGCCGAGACCCTGGCCAAGGCCTTCGTGATGTCGGCGCATAGCCCCGATTTCGAAGAGGTCTTGACCCGCACCTGGACCCGCATCAAAACGGGCCAGTAATAACAGTTAAACAGGGGCGGCCATGGCCGCCCCTCAACCATTTTATAGAGTCTGCCATGGCCAAGAAGCCACAGCTTGCCGTCGATACCCGCCCCTGGCGCGATCCTGCCGGCAACAAGCCCTTTGTGCGCATCAAGAATGTCTCCAAGAAATTTGGCGACGTCTCGGCGGTGCATGAGGTGTCGCTGGACATCTACAAATCCGAACTGTTCTGCCTGCTCGGCGGTTCGGGTTCGGGCAAGTCGACGCTGCTGCGTATGCTGGCCGGCTTCGAGACCCCGAGTTCGGGTACCATCGAGATCGATGGCCAGGACATGACCAATGTGCCGCCCTATAATCGGCCGGTGAACATGATGTTCCAGTCCTATGCGCTGTTCCCGCATATGAGCGTGGAGCAGAACATCGCCTATGGCATCAAGCGTGACCACCTGCCCAAGGGCGAAATCGCTGACCGCGTCGCCGAGCTGCTGAGCCTGGTCAAACTGCAGGATTACGGCCGGCGCAAGCCGCACCAACTGTCGGGCGGCCAGCGGCAGCGCGTGGCGCTGGCCCGCGCGCTGGCGAAGCGCCCCAAGCTGCTGCTGCTCGATGAGCCGCTCGGCGCGCTCGACAAGAAGCTGCGCGAGGAAACCCAGTTCGAGCTGGTTAAGATCCAGGAGTCGCTCGGCGTCACCTTCATCGTCGTCACCCACGACCAGGAGGAGGCCATGACGCTGGCCACCCGCATCGGGGTGATGAACCAGGGCGAAATCGCCATGACCGGCGAGCCCACCGATATTTACGAATTCCCCAATTCGCGCTTTGTCGCCGGCTTTATCGGCTCGGCCAATATGGTGGAGGGCACCGTCACCCAGGACGAGCCCGACCATATCCGCATCCACTCGGCCGAACTGGGCTGCGATATCTATGTCGGCCACGGCGTCGACTGCGCGCCCGACCAGCTACTGTGGTGGGCCATCCGCCCCGAAAAAATGGCGCTGAGCCGCGAGCGGCCGGAGAATGATTTCGACGCCAATGTGACCAAGGGCATTGTCGAGGAAATCGCCTATCTCGGCGATATCTCGCTGTATCAGGTCAAGCTCGCCAGCGGCAAACGCCTGCGCGTCAGCCAGACCAATTCGGTGCGCGGCAACCCCGACGCCATCACCTGGGACGAGGAGGTTTTTGTCACCTGGAGCGACAACGCCGGCTCGGTGCTGACGGTATGACCACCAACCACGAACCCACCATTCCGCCGCCCCGGCGACTGCGCCCGTGGAATGCGGTCGAGCGCCACCTCGCCAGGGTCGGCATTTCCGGCCGCATGCTGGTGCTGATCGCGCCGGTGCTCTGGTTGCTGGTGTTTTTCCTCGTGCCGCTGGCCGTGGTGTTCGGCATTTCGCTGGCCACCAAGCAGTTCGGCCGCCCGCCTTATTCGCCGCTGCTGGTCACCACCGAGGAAGGCACGGTGCAGCTGACGCTGCATCTGTCCAACTATATCAAGCTGTTCAGCGACAACCTCTATGTCGCCGCCTATCTCTCTTCGATCCGCATCGCAGCCATCGCCACCATCATCACTTTGCTGGTCGGCTATCCGATGGCCTACGCCATCGCGCGCGCGCCCGACAAATGGCGCAATATCCTGCTGATGCTGGTGGTGCTGCCGTTTTTCACCTCATTCCTGCTGCGCGTCTACGCGCTGAGCGGCTTCATGCGCGGCAATGGGGTGATCAACCAGTTTCTCGGCCTGTTCGGCATCGAACCGCTGGTGATGATGCAGACCGATTTCGCCGTCTATGTCGGCATCGTCTACACCTACCTGCCCTTCATGATCCTGCCGCTCTACACGACGCTGGTGAAGCTCGACACCTCGCTGTTCGAGGCCTCGGCTGATCTCGGCGCGCGGCCTTTGCGCACCTTCCTCTCGATCACGCTGCCGCTGTCGCTGCCCGGCATTGTCGCCGGCTCGATGCTGGTGTTCATCCCGGCGATTGGCGAATTCGTCATTCCGTCGCTCCTTGGTGGCCCGGAAACGCTGATGATCGGCCGGGTGCTGTGGGACGAATTCTTCAGTGCTGCCAACTGGCCGCGCGCCGCTGCCGTGGCTTGCGCCATGCTGGTGGTGGTCGTCGTGCCCATCATGCTGCTGCAAAAGGTGCAGGGCGCCGTGGTGGAGAAGTAAAATGTTTTCTCGTGGCTGGTTTCTCCCCATCGCCGCCTCGCTGGGCTTTGCCTTTCTCTATGCGCCCATCGTCTCGCTGGTGATCTTCTCGTTCAACGAGAGCAGTCTCGTCACCGTCTGGTCGGGCTTTTCGACCAAATGGTATGTGGCACTGTTCAACGATCCGCAGCTGCTCGGCGCCGCCTGGCTCAGCCTGCAGATCGCAGCCCTCAGCGCCACCATCGCGCTGGTGCTGGGCACGCTCGCCGCCGTAGCGCTGGTGCGCTTCCGCCGCTTCCGCGGCCGCACGCTGTTTGCCGGCATGGTTTCGGCCCCGCTGGTGATGCCCGACGTTATCACCGGTTTGTCCTTGCTGCTGCTGTTCGTGGCCATGGAGGGCCTGCTAGGCTGGCCGCAGGGCCGGGGCATGCTGACCATCGTCATTGCCCACGCTACCTTCTGCACCGCCTATGTCTGCGTCGTGGTGCAGTCGCGGTTGTCCGACTTCGACCGGAGTCTCGAAGAAGCGGCGATGGATCTGGGTGCTTCCCCGGTCCGCACTTTCTTTGACATCACCCTGCCCATCATCGCCCCGGCCCTGGTATCGGGCTGGCTGCTCGGTTTTACCCTGTCGCTCGACGATCTGGTGATCGCCAGCTTCGTCTCCGGCCCCGGCTCGTCGACGCTGCCCATGGTGATTTTCTCCAAGGTCCGGCTGGGCGTCTCGCCCGACGTCAATGCGCTGGCCACCATCATCATCGGCATCGTGGCGCTGGGCGTGCTCGCCGCCACCATTCTGCAACTGCGCGCGCGCCCGAAAAAGGCGCGGGCCTGACCTCGCAAAACCACGCAGGCCGGTGAGGCTGGACAGATCGAAAAAATCAGGGCACCATCCTCTCATGTTCAACCAACGTGAAGGAGGTGATCCAATGTCTTTTGAGATGACGGCGCTCGAAGCAGGTCTTGGGTGCAAGGTGTTTGTGCGGGAGATGCTCGCCTAACACCCCTCCTTCAGGCCACGAGGCCGAAACTCAGAAAGGGCCATCCGCAAGGGTGGCCCTTTTTGCTGCGCCCTTGACGGGGAGCACCAAGCCATTGATACCGCTTGTCGAAGCGGTAACGCGTCTAAATTTGAGAATCTGGAGCTGCCGCGATGAATCCGGCCAATTTCGTCCTCACCCTCTCCTGCGCCGACCGGCCGGGGATTGTTGCCGCTGTCACCACCGAGCTGGCCGCGCTCGACGCCAATATCGCCGAATCCAACCAGTTCTGGGATCGGGAAACCGGCCAGTTCTTCATGCGCCTGGCCTTCACCGCGCCGGAGGGCATGAGCCGCGAGACTATTGAGCGCGCCCTCAAATCGCCGATTGCCCGCTTCTCGATGAAGACCGCACTGACCGATGTCAGCCGCAAGAAGCGCATCGTCATCATGGTCTCCAAATTCGACCACACGCTGCTGCATCTGCTGTATCAGATCCGCGTCGGCTGGCTCGACGCCGAAGTGGCGGCGGTGATTTCCAATCACCCCGACGCCCAGAAAATCGCCGGCGACGCCGGCATCCCCTTCCATCTGCTGCCGGTGACCAGGGACACCAAGGCGCAACAGGAAGAGCAGGTGCTGGCGCTGATCAAGCAGAGCGGCGCCGATCTGGTGGTGCTGGCGCGCTATATGCAGGTGCTGTCGGATAATCTGTCGACCCGACTGTTCGGTCAGGTGATCAATATCCATCACTCGTTCCTGCCCAGCTTCAAGGGCGCCAAGCCCTATCACCAGGCCCATGAGCGCGGCGTCAAGATCATCGGCGCCACCGCTCATTACGTGACGCCCGACCTCGATGAAGGCCCGATCATCGAACAGGAAACCGCCCGCGTCACCCACGCCATGAGCCCCGACGACCTGGTCGCCGCCGGCCGCGACATCGAAAGCCGCGTGCTGGCCCGCGCGGTAAAGCTGCATCTGGAAAGCCGGGTCATGCTGAACGGCCGCAAGACCGTGGTGTTCGGCTAGGGGCTACGCCTCACCCTTCTTCCCTCCTGGGAGAAGGGGCCCGAAGGGCGGATGAGGGGCTAACCTAAACCGGCAAATCTTCCAGCCGCAGCGAATCCGCCAGGCTGGTGCTGTCGAGCACTTCGCGGGTGGCCAGGGTCACTCGTTCGAAGACGTGGCGGATTTCGCAACTGTCTTCGTCGCGGCAATCCTCGCATTTGCGATAGGCGATTTTGGAGAGACACGGCAGCGGCGCAATCGGGCCGTCGATCAGCCGCAGCACCTCGCCGAACATGATCTGCTCGGGTTCCTTGAGCAATTCATAGCCGCCCGAGCGGCCGCGCCGGCTGGCGACAAAGCCGGCCCGCTTCAGCTCCAGCAGGATCTGTTCGAGGAATTTCTTGGGGATCGACTGTTCCCGCGAAATCTCCCCGATCATCTTGGTTTCCCCGCGTCCGGTCCGGGCGAGTGACACCAGTGCGCGCAGGGCATATTTGGCTTTTTGCGAAATCATTGGCCCACACTATTCCCCGTCGCCGCAGGCGGTGCAAGCGCGACGGTGGAAACTCTATGCGCCAGACCTCAAGCCTTTGACAAGGAGCTAGCTTTTGGGCTCGGGCACGACATGCGGAATCGCGCTGTCGGTCACCGGCTCGGGTGTCTCGGTTTCGGGCTCCGGCTCGGGCGGCGGTGGGCCACCTTCGCTGGTCAGATCGGCCTCCTGTTCGGCCAGTTCCTCAGCGACTTCGGCCGGCGTTTCGGCGGGTTCAGGCGGCTCGGGCTCAGACGTCTCGGGTTCAGTGGGGGTGGAAACCATCACCTCGTCAATGGCGGCAGGCGCTTCGCCCACGGCGGGCGTGGTGGTGTCGCTGGCATCGACGCTTGGCGCTGCCGGCGGCGGCGCCAGGATGATGACATTGTCCGCGGGCTCCTCGGGGGGAACTGTTGCTGCCGCCTCTGGCTCAGCCTCGACGGCCTCCGGCTCGGCTTCAGCCGCCACCACTTCGGTGGCGACGACGGCGGCCGGGGCCACGGCCACCGGCGTAGCGGCGGCCTTGGACAGCAGATTGTCGGACGGGGGCAATTTGGGTTCGGGAACCGTTTCGGTCGGTTCGATCCGCTGCTCGTCCCGCGCGCCCATGCGGGCCTCGACCCGCGGTTGCAGCCGGGAGGCGCCCCAGAACACCAGCGGATTGAGCAGGATGGAAATCAGCGTGCCGGCGAGGATCAGCTGTAAAGCCTCGGGCGGCAGCAGCGCCAGCGCCACGCCCATACTGGCGAGGATGAAGGAAAACTCGCCGATCTGCGCCAGCGTGGCGGCCAGCTCGAGCGCCTGCCCCACCGGACGCCGGAACAGCACCATGACGGCAAACGCCGCCACCGACTTGCCCAGCATGATGATCAGCACAGTCGCCAGCAGCGGCAGCGGTTGGGTGAGGATAATGGCCGGATCGACCAGCATGCCGACCGCCATGAAGAACAGTACGGCAAAGGCATCGCGCAGCGGCAGGGTCTGCCGCGCCGCCCGGCCCAGACTGCCGCTTTCGCTCAGGATCATGCCGGCAAAGAACGCCCCCAGCGCCAGCGTCACGCCGAATAGCAAGGCCGCGCCCAGCGCCAGTGCCAGCGCGATCGCCACGATGGTCAGGCGGAACAATTCGCGCGAGGCCATGCGGGCCACGCCATGCAGCAGCCAGGGAATAACACTGCGCCCGGCCACCACCATGAAGCCGACAAAGGCCGCCAGCTTGATCGCCGTCAGGGCAATGGCGCCCCAGAGCCCGACCGAGGTGCCGAGCAGGCGTTCGACCAGTGACACGAAGGGGTCATAGACCTCCGTGTTACCACTGAGGCCGGCGACGGCAGGCAGCAGCAAAAGCACCAGAACCACGACCATATTCTGCAGAATAAGCCAGCTTTTCGCGTCATTTCCTGCAGCATGCTGACGGTTTTCTTGCAAAATGACGACGCCGGAGGCGACCGACAGGCCGAGGCCGAAGAGCAGCCCGGTATGGGGCTCCCAGCCCAGCAAAAATCCGAGCCCCAAGCCGAGCAAAATCCCCAAGGCGAGTTGCGCCAGCGCGCCGGTGATGGCCAGCGGACGCAAGCCCAAAATTTCCTTGAGCGAAACTTGTAGGCCCACGCCAAACATCAGCAGCACGATGCCGAATTCGGCCAGCTGGCGCCCCAATGCCGGATCAGCCACCAGCCCTGAGACATGCGGGCCGACCAAAATCCCGGCCAGCAGATAGCCCAGCACCGGCGGCAATTTGAGCCGATGCGCCAGCAGGCCCAGCAGGGCGGCCAGCACCAGGCCCACGGCAATCGTGGCAATCACGGGGGTGTCGTAGGGCATGATGGCTCCGTCGTTCGGGGCACGACCCGGGTGAATTGGCAGGCGTCAGACGATAATGAGCGCCGCAACCGAATGCGGCAACCCATTGTCTGTCGATGCAGCGGCCCAAGTTTGGCTTTGTTATGGCGCGGCCAGCGCCGTCGCCCTAGCGGTCGGCAGCGATGGCGGCGACGATGGGGGTCACGGCGGCCCGCATCGAGGCGGGCGTGTCGCCGGTGACGATGGCGCCCAACAGTGGAGCGGCAATGCCGGCGGCGCGCAGGCGCGGCATGTCGGCGGCGGTGAATTTGCGCTGGCTGGGCGCAATCACCGGAATGCCGGCCTCGGTGACTATCTCGCCATAGCGAACAATATCGGCATCGGTGAGCGGTTGGCCATAGCCGGAAAACTCGACAATGGACGCTTCCAGCATGGCGCCGGGCAGAGCGACGATGCGCGCGAGGTCATCCGGTGTGCTGTCGGACGACAAGGCCGGCATCGGGCGCAGCCGTGACTGCAGCAGATGCGGCTGCAGATGGGCGAAATAGACGTTGAAGCCTTCAAAGCCGAGATCGGCCAGCAGCTCCATTTCTTCGGCTGACGGTACAGTCTCCTGCCCCGCCATCAGCAGCAGCGGCGCACCGAGCTTACTCAACTGCTCGAAGAAGGGCCGTTCCTCGGCAAAGCTACCAAAACTAGTGCCGGTGGCGCGGTGATAGGCATTGAGATGGGTCTTGAGCGCCGTGGCCCCGGCATCGAGCGCCGCCTTGGCCAGATCGATATCGTGGCGCGCCAGCGAGACAATGACCGGAAATTCGCCGGTGGTGATGGCAGTGTGCAGCTTGGTTTCGGGATAGCGCATGGTCCGCTCCTTAGTTCAGGCGGGTGCCGGTGGCGGCATCGAACAGATGCAGCTGGGCCAGATCGGGGCGGATATGGATGGTGTCGCCGGGCCGGGCCTGCACGCGCTCGCGGAACACGCCAATGATGGTGTGCTCACCAATGGCCATGGTGACCTGGGTCTCCGAGCCCATCGGCTCGACCAAGGCAACCTTGGCGGCGATGCCGGCCTGATCCAGCGCCAGATGTTCGGGACGGATGCCATAGACCGCCTTGGCGCCGATATTGCCGGTGCCGGCAGGCAGTGGCAGCATTGTGCCGGCGGCAGCAAAGCCCTCGGCGGTGATGGTGCCGCTGATGAAATTCATCGACGGTGAGCCGATAAAGCCGGCAACGAACTGATTGACCGGGCGATCATAGAGATCGAGTGGCGCGCCGATCTGCTCGACCCGCCCAGCATTCATCACCACAATCTTGTCGGCCATGGTCATGGCTTCGACCTGGTCATGCGTCACATAGACGGTGGTGACGCCGAGGCGCTGGTGCAGGCTCTTGATCTCGCCGCGCATCACCACGCGCAATTTGGCGTCGAGATTGGACAGCGGCTCGTCAAACAGGAAGACCTGCGGATTGCGCACGATGGCGCGGCCCATGGCGACGCGCTGGCGCTGGCCGCCCGAGAGCTGGCGCGGGAAGCGGTCGAGATAGGGCTTGAGGCCCAAAATCTCGGCGGCCCAGTTCACCCGCTCGGCGATCTCGGCCTTGTTGCCGCCGCGATGCTCCAGCGAAAAGCCCATATTCTGCGCCACGCTCATATGCGGATAGAGCGCATAATTCTGGAACACCATGGCGATGTCGCGATCCTTGGGCTCCAGATCATTGACCACGCGGGCGCCGATGGAAATATCGCCATCAGTGATGGTTTCGAGCCCGGCAATCATACGCAGCAAAGTAGACTTGCCGCAGCCGGAGGGCCCGACCAGCACGACGAATTCACCATCGGCGATATCGACGTCGATGCCGTGGATGATGGCGAGGTCGCCATAGGACTTCTTGACGGATTTCAGGGTTACGGGAGCCATTTGGATATCCTTGTCAGCCCTTGAGGCCAGTATGGGCGAGGCCCTCGACGAACTGCTTCTGCGCCACGATGAACACCAGCAGCACCGGAATCGCGGTCATGGTCGCGGCGGCGAGCTGGATGTTCCACATGGCGCCGCCATAGGCGTCGGTGAACTGGGTCAGCGCCTGCGGCAGGGTGAACATATTGGTCGAGGAGAGGAACACGATGGGTTCGAGATAGAGGTTCCAGCTGTGCAGGAAGGTGAAGATCGCGACCGCACCCAGCGCCGGCTTGGCCAGCGGCAGGGCGATGATCCAGAAGATCTTGAACCGCCCCAGCCCATCGACGCGCGCGGCTTCCTCCAGCTCGCCCGGCAGGGCGATGAAGAACTGGCGCATGACGAAGGTGGCGAACACCGACGGCGCGCCAAAGATCGGCACCAGGATCAGCGGCCAGTGGGTGTTGATCATCCCCCATTTAAGGAAGATCTGGAACAGCGGCACGATGGTGACTTCGGACGGGATCAGCAGCCCGAGCAGCACCACCATGAAAATGGCGTTGGAGAAGGGAAAGCGGATGCGCGCGAAGGCATAGCCGGCCATCGACGAGATGATCATGGTGCCGATGGTGACCAGCGCCGCGATATAGGCCGAGTTCCAATATTGCTGGGCAAAGGGCTGCAGCTCGAACACCTTCTGATAGGTGGTGAAATCGAAGCGGCGCGGCCAGAGGTCCGGCGGGAAGGCGAAGATATCGCTGATCGGCTTGACCGATGAGGTGACCATCCACCAGGTCGGGAAGACGAAGGGGATCAGCAGCACGCACATCAGGCCATAAAGCCCGGTTTTCATGCGGAGCGAGAGATCAGTTTTCATAGAACACGATCCTCTTGCGCAACTGCCACTGGGCGAAGGTCAGGGCGGCGACGATGACGAACAGCAGGATCGACAAGGTCGAGCCGTAGCCGAAGAAATGGAACTGGAAGGCCTGCTGGTAGAGGTAATACACCAGCACGGTGGTGCTCATGCCCGGACCACCCTGGGTCAGCACCGCAATCTGGGCGAAGACCTGCAGCGAGCCGACAATGGTGATGATCGAGGTCAGCAGCATGGTGGGCGAAATCAGCGGCAGGGTGATGCGGCGGAATTGCTTGAAGTGCCCGGCCCCATCGACGCGCGCCGCTTCATACAGCTCCTTGGGTACGCCCTGCAGCGCGGCCAGGAACAGGATCATGTTGAGCCCGACATTCTTGAACACCTGCACCACCACCACCGAAACCATGGCGGTGGAGGGATGGCGCAGCCAGTTGGGGCCTTCGACGCCGATCATTTGCAGCATGCCGTTGATGCCGCCATTATTCTGCAACAGGAAGCTCCAGACGATGGTCCAGGCGACCAGCGAGACGACGACGGGCGAGAAGAACAGGGTGCGGAACACCACCATGGCCTTGAGCTTCTGGTCGAGCAACACGGCCAGCAGCAGCGCCAGCGACATGTTGAGCACGACCAACCCGGCCGAGAAGATGGCGGAGGACAGCAGCACCTGCGGCAGCGCCTTGTCGCTCAGCAGCATCTGGTAATTGGCGCTGCCGACGAAATTGAAGGTGTTGGCGAGCACGTTCCATTCATGCAGCGAATACCAGAACACCAGCCCGAGCGGGATCAGCACGAAAATGATGATGCCGAGCAGCTGCGGGGCGATGAACACATAGCCGGCGGCCGCATCGCGGCGTTCAATGGTCCAGAATGGACGTTTTCTGGGGGGAGATTCTGCCGTCAAGCTCATGCGGTGGTTCCTTCGTCTCCCTCCCCCTTGTGGGGAGGGATCAAGGGTGGGGGTGAGTCACGAACATTGCGCTCGCGGATAGTACCCCCACCCGACCCCTGCGGGGCCACCCTCCCCACAAGGGGGAGGGAGGCTGACTGCGAGTCAGGTGGTTGGCGCTTAGCGTGCGAGCAGCGGGTTGATGCTGTCGCAGACGGACTGCAGCACGGCCGGCACGTCGGCATCGGCAACCCACAGGCTGTCGAGGCTGGCGCGGACGGTCTGCTGGATCTGGGCGAAGTTGGTGTGGCCCGAGATCACCTTGCCGGTGCTGATGCCGTGGACGACGACAGTCTCGATCTGCTCAGGCGAGAGCAGCGGATTGGTGGTTGCCAGCGTCGTGGCGTTCAACAGGCTGGCACGGGCCGGCGGGAAGAACTGCGCCAGCTTCTGGCTGTTTTCCGGATTGGTGAAATAGCCGAGGAACTCGACGGCCAACTCGGTGTTGGGACGGTTTGCAAAGGCGCCGACACCGGCCTGACCGACCACGGAATACTCACCCGCCGGACCCTGCGGCAGCGGCACCAGATCCCAGGCGAACGGGTCTTCCTTCGGCAGCAGCGAAGCGCGCGAAATCTGGGTGATGGTCATCGCCGCGTCGCCGGTGAAGAAGTCGACATTCTCACCCGGTCCCGGCAGCGCACCATCGACGAAGATCGCGTTGTGAATGGTGGTCATGGCATCGACCATGGCCGGCTCGGTGAAGCCGCAGGTCTTGCCGTCGTCGCTCCAGGCATTGGCACCCCAGCCGCGCCACACGGCGGTCAGGTTCTGCCAGAGCTGGTAGTTGAAGTCGCGGACGATGAGGCCTTCCTTGTCGCCGGAAGCGGCGACGGCCTTGGCGGTGGCCAGGGCGTTGTCCCAGGTCCATTCGCCGGCAGCGATCATCTCGGCCGGGGTCTTGGCGCCGGCAGCGGTGATCAGATCGTTATTGGCGAACACCGCGAAAGGCGAGGTCGAGAAGGGATAGGCGAACAGCTGGTCGTCGCGCTTCCAAAGGGCCGTGGCCGAGTCGGTGACGTCAGCCAGATCATAGCCATCGGTCGCGGCGAAGGCGTCGCTCAGCGGTGCCAGCACGCCCGAATTGACGAAGTCGGCGGCGCTGGTTTCAAAGATCCAGGCCAGGTCGGGGGCGTTGCCGCCGGCGATCTGGGTGGTCAGCGTGGTCGAATAGCTGTCGAAGGGCAGCGGCTCGAAGGTCACGGTGACATTGGGATGGGTCGCCTTGAAGCCTGCGGCGATCTCGTTGAACACCGCCATATGGGCCTCGTTGGCGCTCCAGGTGGTCATGCGCAGATTGACGGCGTCCTGGGCCCAGGCAACGCCGCTCCAGGCGAGCGGCAGCAGAATGCCGGCCGCGGCCGCTGCAGATTTGAGATGGGTGATCTTGGTCATGATGGGTTTCCTCCTGTTGTATGCTTAGTAGCCGCGCACGTCTGGCCAGCGGATCTCGATCCCCTCGCCATAGAGCCGGGTCTGGAAGGCCTCGAGCTGGGCATCATTCTCCTGCACCGCATGCGGTGTGAGCCCGGTTTCGAGGCAGTGAGCGGCGAGCAGGCCGGCGACTTCGCCGACATTCCACTCCACCGGATGCAGGCGGTAGCAGCCATTGGTAATATGCGTGGTGCCGATATTCTTGCCCGCCGGCAGCAGGTTGCGCAGGCGCTGGGGCAGCAGTGCACCCAGCGGAATTTCGAAGGGGGAGGAGTCGACGTCGACATAATTGTCGCCGCCGGTCGAGGGATGCAGATCGATGCGGTACATGCCGATGCCGATGCTGTCGCGATATTGGCGCGACAGGGCATTGCCATGAATGAGCATCGAGACGTCCTGCTCGACAATGGTGGTGACCGCCTTGATGCGGCGGCTCTCACGGATATAGGGCGCCATGGCGAGGCCATGATCGGTGCCGGTCACATCGCCACGCAGGCGCAGACCCTTGAAGCCCTGCCCGCCATCGAGGCGCGGCGCCTCGGTCTGCAGCCAGTAGAACACCGAATAGGAGAGGTCGGCGGCAGCCTTGAGGTGGCGGGCCTTTTCCTCTTCCGAAACGTCGATGATGGAGCCTTCCATATAGTCGATCATCGGCCAGTTCACGAGGCAGATGTCCGAATTATAGGCACCGGGCACGAAGTTGCGGCGCGCCGCGATACGGCGGAAAGTCCACAGATTGCCATCGCCCGGATTGCGGCGCTGATCGGCATCGACCAGCAGCGGATCATCATCGGGATTGGGCGTGAACGAGCGCTCGACAATCTCCAGCGTGCGCGGATGCGGCGCCTTGAAGCCGAGCAGCGGGCCGCCCCAGAAGCTGGGCTGGTACTGGCGCCAGAAGTCGTAATTGTCCGGCTTGTCGATGGTGTGATCGCCATCGACATGATCGACGGCAAAGCACACCGAAACCGCCTGCACATTGTCGGGCTGCGCCACTTCGGGCGCGCTCGGCTCGCCGGTATTGTGGCGGCTCTCAAAGCCTGTGACATATTCGGTGCCGGTCATCGGCAGCAGATCACCCAGCTCGGTGGCGTCGATCACATAAGGCGCCGAGCAGGTGATTTCAGCGCCGGTATCGCGGTGGCGCACGGTGATGGCGCGGACAGTGTCGCCCTGCACATCGGCAGCGACGGGACGATAAGGCTGCAGCACGGTCAGCTTGCCGCCGCCGCGATAGGGCGCCAGCATGGCTTCGAGCACTGCAACGCCAGCGCGCGGCTCGGCGCAGAGGCGGCTGACCCAGCCGGCGCCGGGATTGAGATCGCCCCAGGCGCGGCTGGCCTCGGTCAGCGGATAATTGTCGCGATAATACTGGCGAATGCCATTGCGCAGTTTGCGATAGGAGCGGGTAATGCCGAACTGCTCGACCCAGCTATGCTCATCGGGCGGCACCGCCTGGCTGGTCAGTTGACCGCCGATCCAATCGAATTCCTCGGTCATGATGACCGAACGGCCATTGCGCAACGCGCCCAGAGCCGCCGCGACGCCGCCGAGGCCGCCGCCAATAATCAAGATATCTGCGCTGAGTTCTTTAATGGTCATTTGGTCCGCTTAGTCATGGCGCCGAGGGTTTCGCCCGCGACGGGTTCACAGGGGAGCAGCACTTGCTGCCCGGGTTCCTGGGTCTCCACCCGGCGCACCAGCATGCGGGCCGCACCGTGCCCCATGGCTTCGCGGGGGATGGAGAAGGAGGTAAATCGGGTGCCGGTCTGTTCGGCCCGGATGTGATTGCCCAGCACGACAATCGACAGATCGCCGGGAATGCTGAGACCGCGCTGCCGCGCCAGCCGCTCCACCAGGATGGCGTCGGCCAGTTCGATGAAGAAGGCGACGCTGGCCTGGCTGGCGATGAGGGTGTCGAGGGTCCCGGCCGCCGGCTGTGCGGCAGCCGGGACATGGGCAACGAAGTCCATGCCTTCGATGGCGCGGCTGAAACCGATCCAGCGATCGACGGTGGATTCGGCGCCCTGCGCAGGGCCGATATAGGCGATGCGCGAATGGCCAAGGTCGCGGGCCTGCTGCACCAACGTCGCCGTGGCCGCGGCATAGTCGGCGCCGACATAGGGCACCGGCCCCCCGGCATCGTTACGCCGCCCGACCGCGACAAAGGGATAATCGCCACCGACGAGGCGCGTCAGTTCGTCCTGATCGAATTCACGCCCTAGCACCAGACAGCCATCGGCCAGCCGCAGGCGGTTATTCTCGCTGAAAATCTTGCGCTGGCCCTGATGGGCCGCGCCGGTGAGCAGCAGCAGATCATAGCCGACCTGCTGGGCCGCTTCCTCGATGCCGAACAGGAAGGGCCCGAAAAAGTCGGCCTGCTCGCTGGGGAAAGCCGGCTCATAGGTGAACACGCCGATAATGCGATTGAGGCCCTTGGCCATGCGGCGGGCAATCGGATCGGCGACATAGCCGGTATCCCGAATGGCTTTCTGGACGCGGTCGCGGGTCTCTTGCGGGATGCGGCCTTCGGCGCTGGAGGCCGCATTGAGCACCAGCGAAACCGTCGCTTGGCTGACGCCAGCCAGTTGCGCAATATCCCGTTGCGTCAGTCGCTTTGAGCCCATCAACGGCGCTCCCCCATGAACAGCCATTCTGCTAATACGCATTAGCTGCTAATACGTATAAACGAATTAATTCTCAGACTGTCAAGCCGGATTCTAGAGGCAGCAAGGACACAGCGACAGCAGTCGGCCGCGCGCCCAACGCCTTCTGAGGGCGTGCGCTAGCAATGCTTCGAGGGGGAAGAAGGTGGGTTGGCCAGCTAATCCGGGCGTGAACGCCTAGGACAGCGCCGCGTCCACCAGCGCTTTGGCGTGCAGATCGGTGGTGTCATAGACCGGCAGTGGGCTGACCGAATCATCGATCAGCATGGTGATTTCGGTGCAGCCCAAAATCACTGCTTCAGCGCCGCGCCCGGCCAGCCGTTCGATGGCGTTGACATAGAGCCGGCGCGATTCCTCGCGCACAATGCCCCGGCACAGCTCGTCATAAATGATGCCATTGAGATTGGTGCGGTCGACTTCGGGGATCAGCGAGGCCAGCCCGCTGGCGGCCAGCCGGTCGCGGTAAAATCCCATTTCCATGGTGAAGCGCGTGCCCAGCAGCCCGACCGTCTCGAAGCCATCGGCGCGCAACGCCGCGCTGGTCGGATCGGCAATATGGATAAATGGCACCTGCACCGCGCCGCTGATCTGGTCGGCGACGATATGCATGGTGTTGGTGGCCAGCCCAATCACCTCGGCTCCTGCCGCTTCCAAGCTACGGGCAATCGCCGCCAGCTGCTGGCCGGCGCCGTCCCAGTCGCCCGCCGCCTGCATGGCGGCGATGGGGGCAAAATCGACCGAATGCACGATGATCGAGGCCGAATGCAGCCCGCCCAACCGCGCCGCAATGGTCTGGTTGATGACGCGATAATAATGCGCCGTCGATTCCCAGCTCATGCCGCCGATGAGGCCGATGGTTTTCATGCGGCGAAACGCTGCGGAATGTCGGCGAAGGCGGCCACGACCTTGTCATAGGCCGGCTTCTTGAAGGGCACGATCAGGCCCGGCGTGCGGCTGAGTTTTTCCCAGCGCCAGGCGTCGAACTCGGCCGGAAACTTGCCGCCACCGGGGCTGGTGACGTCGATTTCGTCATCCTGGCCGGTAAAGGCGAAGGCGAACCAGCGCTGCCGCTGACCACGGAACTTGCCCTTGAGGGCAACGCCCAGCGCCTCGTCCGGCAGGTCGTAATAGATCCATTCCGGCGCTTCGGCGAGCAGGCTCACACTGGTGATACTGGTTTCCTCATGCAGCTCGCGCAATGCGGCGCGCAGCGGATCTTCGCCAGCATCGATCCCGCCTTGCGGCATCTGCCAGGGGGCGCCCAGTCCAGCGCTGTTCTCGGGGTCGTCGCCGGATCGGCGTCGGCCGACAAACACCTGCCCCGCAGCATTGAACACGGCAATACCGACGCAATCACGATAGGGCAGGCTGTCTCGGTCAGGACGGGTGGTCATGGCAAAACTCTATTTCATCAGGGCGCTGGCCGGAACCAGCATGAAACCCTTGCTCTCAAGCTCGCGCGCCCATTCGGTCACCGCAGTCACCGAGATCGGCAGCGCACTGACAATACCAATTGCCTGGCCATTCTCCAGCGCTGTGGTTTCAAGGCTGGCAAGCGCTGCGAGAATGGATTGGCGCGACGGATTGGCGTCGATCACCAGATCGGCACGGGAGAACGGCACCTTGTTGCCGCCCGCCAGCTGCTGCGCCAGCGAACGGTTGGACGAGCCATCATCGAGATAGCCCAGCCCGCGCGCGCCCAGTTCTTCCATGACAGGCGAAAAATCAGCGGCGGCAGCGGTTAAGCGCGCGCCCATATTGTTGATCACCCCGACATAGCCGCCAAAGCGCGCCATCAGCCAGAACAGCTTGTCCAGATTGGCACGCGGCGCTTCGCCGGTGAGCAGCGTCTGCGGACCAGGATCGTTCTGCGGATAGTCGAAGGGCTCGAGCGGAATTTCCAGCAGCACTTCGTGGCCATCGGCCCGCGCCGTCGCCACCGTGCTCGGCAGCGACTTGCCATAGGGGGCGAAGGCCAGCGTGACGTCGCCGGGCAGATGGTCGATGGCCTCGAGCGAGCCCTGTTCGTTGATGCCCAGCCCGGTGACGATGACGGCGATCATCGGCAAGCCGCTGGTGACGGCCGCGATCGAGGGACGGGCATAGGCGGCAAACGGGGTCTGGCCACTGGCCGAAATGCGGGGTATCGGCCCTGCCCCGGTCTCCTCGCTGAGATCGGGCAACGCCCCGGACATATCGGACAGACCGGTGATGGAGCCGGCATCCGTGGTGCCGCTGGCCACTGCGGTTATCGAACTGCCGGCGGGGAATTGTTGGGGGTCGGCGGTGATGGTCACCGGGCCGGTGCTGACGGCACTGGCCACCGCATTGCTGTTGCGCGTCGAGGTGATGGCCACCTCCTCGCTGGGGCGACCGCCATTGGGGTCATCGGTCAGCACCAGACGCAGCACGAACGCCACCGCGATCAGCGCCAGCAGCGCGAACAGCGTGCGCGCAATCGGCAGATGCGGCCGCGGGCCAGGCTTGCGCTTGCGCCCGCTCAACGGCGTTGTCAGGTCATTGGCCATGGTTCACGAATTCCGCCCCGACACTAAAGACAGTGGGGGCGAGGCAGCGAATCAGCCGCCTCGCCCCCACCAATTTCATACCACAGCGGCCCGCTCGGCCGTCAGTCGGCCTTGGGCGGGAACGCCGCATCGGTCTCTTCGCCATTGATCAGGCGAATGGCATATTGCAGCTGGGTGTCGTCGGCCTTTTCGATCGGCACATAGACCGAGGAGCCGACGCTGGTTTCTTCCTGACCCTCGATCTTGATGTGGCCGGCCAGGCCCGCCTCACCAATGATCTCGTCGCGGCCCTGGAATTCAGCCGGCACCACCTGCTTGATCTCGATGTCGGGCGTAATGCCCAGCGCCTGGATCGAGCGGTTATTCGGTGTGTAATAGCGCGCCGTGGTCAACCGCATGGCGCCATCGGGGCCCAGCGAGATGATCGACTGCACACTGCCCTTGCCGAAGGAGCGCGTGCCCACCAGCGTGGCGCGCTTATGGTCCTGCAGCGCCCCGGCGACGATTTCGGCAGCCGAGGCCGAGCCGCCATTGATCAGAACCACCAGCGGCACATCGGCGATCATGGCATCGAGCGGATCGGGCTGGGCGTCATAGCGGGCGCTTTCCTCGGCGATACGGCCGCGCGTCAGCACCACCGCACCCTGCTTGAGGAAGGCGTCCGTCACATAGACTGACTGATCGACCAGGCCGCCCGGATTGTTGCGCAAATCCAGAATGATGCCCTTGGGGGCGACATCCTTGCGTTCGGCATAGATCGCCTTGAGCGCCGCCTCGAGGCCGACAAAAGCCTGCTCGGAGAAGCGCGACAGACGCAGCACGGCGACATCGCCTTCCATGCTCCAGCGCACGGCGCGCAGCGCGATGGTGGCGCGGGTCAGCTCGAAGCTGAGCAGATCGGGAACGCCCTCGCGGAACACCGAAATCTTGATCGAGGTGCCGATCGGCCCACGCATCTTTTCCACGGCTTCGTCCAGGGTCAGGCCCTGCGCCTGCACGCCATCGATCTCGACAATCAAGTCATTGGCCATGATGCCGGCCTTGGCCGCCGGGGTGTCATCGATGGGTGAGACCACCTTGACCACACCGTCTTCCATGGTGACTTCGATACCGAGACCACCGAACTCGCCGGTATTGCTCTCGCGCATATCGTCATAATCGGCCGGCGGCAGATAACCCGAATGCGGATCGAGCGAGGTCAGCATGCCCTGGATGGCGGCGCGGATCAGCTCCTGCTCATCCGGCGGATCGACATATTCGGCGCGAATCCGGTCGAAGATTTCGCCGAACAGGTTGAGGTCGGCATAGATCTCGAGCGGGTCACGCGGCGCCGCGGCATTTTCCTCCGGCGTCGGTTCGGGCTGCTCGGCCGCTGGCGCTGGTTCGGCTGGCGGGGCCGGCTCGACCGGGGGGGCTTGCTCGGCCGGCGGCGCCGGCACCGGTGTCGGTTCCTGGGCCATCAGCAGGCCGGTCGGCAGCGAGAGCGACAGGACAATAGCGAGCGTGCGAAGAGGAGTCAGGCGCATGAGGGTTCTATCCACTCTGTGTCAGGTTTGCCCACCATCCAGTTGGATCGACGGGCTCGTTGTTCTGTCGGAATTCAATATAGAGGGTCGGCTGGGCCGCGCCAGCATTGGTGGTGACCGAACGGCCAATTGTGCGTGATCCCATCGTGCCCAGCGGCATGCCCATTTGCACGAACTGGCCGATGTCCACACTGATGGCGTCCAAACCCGCCAACAATGCGGTGTAGTTCTGCCCCGTATTGAGAATGACGATTTGGCCGTAATTGAGGTAAGGCCCTTTATACAGCACCCAGCCATCGGCCGGCGCCACCACCTGCGCCTCGGCACGGGTGACCACCGAGATGCCGTGGCTGATGCCACCAAAGCCGTCTCCGGCGCCGTAATCAAGCACATTGACGCCATTGGCCGGCATGGTGAGATAGCCCCTGGCGGCGCCAAACGGGATGGCCGGCTCGGTACGGGCACTATTGGCCAGCGCCAGCTGCACCGCCTCGGCGGTGAGTACCGGCGCATCGGGGTCGATATTGGCATCAGCCGCGGCACTGGCGCTGGAGACCGAAGTGGCGCGCTGCGACAGGCTGCCGATCAGCTCCTGCAAACTCGTGGCCCGCGCTGCCAGAGCCACCGCCTCGGCCTCTTCGGCCGCCAGCTCCGTGCTGCGCATCGTGATGCCCTGCCGGCGGGCCACAATCAGCGTGGCGATGCGCAGGCGCTCCTCTTCCAGCACCGAGTAATTGGCCTTGAGCGTGGCCTCTTCGGCCAGCGCCTGCGCCTTGATGTCGGTCAGCGCCGTGAGGTCGGCCGTCACCGCATCGGCGCGGGTGCGCAGCTGCGGCACGATGGCGGCAATCAGCATGGCGCTGCGGGCCGAACCCAGGGCATCGTCAGGGTCGACGATCAGCGCCGGGGGTGGATTGAGGCTGATGCGCTCCAGCGCCGCCAGCACATTGGCGATCTCGGCCTTGGAGCCATCGAGCCGCCCGCGCACTTCCAGTTCGGAGATGATCAGCGTCGACAGCCGATCCTCGATATCGGCCACTTCGATTTCCGCCAGCTTGACGCGTTGCGCCGCTGCGATCAGCGCCGCGTTCTGCTTGGTGCGGTCGCCTTCCATTTCGGCAATCTCGGCCTTGAGCGCATCGATGCGCTCCTGGCTCAGGCTCAGCGAGGCTTCCACCGCTGCAAGATCTTCCGGCGTCGGTGCGGCTTCCACCGCTGGTTCTGCCGGCGTCTCAGCCGTTGGCACGGCCTCGGCCGGGGGCGGCGTCGTCTCCAGCTGGGCGAGCACAGGCAGGGTCGCCACGCCCGCCAATAACAGGCTGGCCAGCACCAATCCCAGTCTCTTGCCCGGCCCGACCGCCATGACGTCTCCAGCAGAAGCGCTACGCGCCCGAATCATTCCTCGCACCATAGCAAGCCGCCCCCAAACCGCAGGTTAACGTTGCTTAACCATGACGTGATGATCGTGCCGCTCAATCGCCGCGATGGTAGGGGTGGCCGCTGAGGATGGTGGTGGTGCGGTAGAGCTGTTCGGCCAGCATGATGCGGACCAGTTGGTGCGGCCAGGTCAGCGGGGAAAAGCTCAGCACCAGATCAGCCTTGGCCACGAAATCGGGCTCCAGCCCATCGGCGCCGCCTATGACGAAGCTGACGGCCGGGCGGCCATCATCGCGCCAGCGGCCGATCTGCTTGGCCAAGGCTTCCGAGCCGATGGCCTTGCCGCGTTCGTCCAGCGCCACCACGATGCCATCGGGCAAAGCGGCGCGTAACGCTTTGGCCTCGTCAGCCTTGCGGCTGGCCGAGGACGAAGCACGAGATTCGGTGAGTTCGATAATGTCGAAGCCGGTCAGCGCCAGCGATTTGCCGCCGCCGACCGCGCGATCGAGATAGCGGGAAATCATCTCCCGCTCCGGCCCGGCCTTCATTCGGCCGACAGCCGCGATTGTCAGGCGCATAGGCGCTTAGTGGGCGTCGGCCGCGAAATCGGCCTGCCACATTTTTTCGATATTGTAGAACTCGCGCACTTCCGGACGGAAGATATGCACGATGACGTCGCCGGCATCGAGCAGGACCCAGTCGCAATGCGGCAGGCCCTCGATGCGCGGCTTGTCGAAGCCGGCTTCGCGCAGGGCCTTGACCATCTGGTCGGCCACGGCGCCGACATGGCGCTGGCTACGGCCTGAGGCGACGACCATATGGTCGGCCAGCGAGGACTTGCCAGTGATGTCCACGGCAACGATTTCCTCGGCCTTGGCATCGTCAAGGCAATCAAGGATCACGTCGATCATCGGGCGTTCCGGAGTTGTCTGGGAAGCGGTGGGAGCGGAAACGGTGTTCTCGGGCAGCGCGGCCATCAGCAATGGCCTTCCGCCCATGCCAGTGCATGGGTCATGCGTGGGGTCAGCATCCTTGGTTGTTGATCGGAATGTTGCAGGCGTTGTGAAAACGACAAGCAGTCAGTTCCTGTTCAGGTGACTAAATCACAAACTTCAATATGCGCTTTCTGCAAGCATTTCGCAAGATTGCCGCTCACATTGGCTTGTTGTGTTGCTGGCGTGCCCGAATCGCCGAGGACGAGAGGGCAGATTGGCGGCCATGCAGATAGACCCAGGCCGGCGCCGGCAACGATGCCAGCAGCGGCGCGTCGGCCTCATCGAGCCGCCAGCGGGCCAGCGCATTGGCGGCCAGCGACACCGGCGCCCGACGCCCCGAACCGGGCCGCACATAGACCGCCATGGGCACCATGGCCGCGATATCGCGCCAGCGTTCCCAGCGGTGAAAATCGACCAGATTATCGGCGCCCATGATCCAGACAAAGCGCCGATCCGGCAGCGCCTCGGTGAGGAAGCGGATGGTCTGCCAGGAGTAACTAAACCCTTGAGCGGCCTCAAAACCCGTCACCCGCACCTGCGGATGAACCAGCAGCTTGCGGGCAGCCTCAACCCGGTCGGCCAACGGCGCCAGCTCGTCATGGTTCTTGAGTGGATTGCCCGGCGTCACCAGCACCCAGATGACGTCAAGCTGCAGCCGGCGCAGCGTCTCTTCCAGCACCAGCCCATGGCCTTCATGGATGGGATTGAAGCTGCCGCCGAACAGCCCGATGCGCATGCCGGCCCCGGAGGGCGGCAGCTCGGTGATCCCGGGGATGCGGATGGGCGCGCGCAGAGTCAAAGCGCGCCCCGGACGGCGGGTCTGCGTCCCCTCACGGCCGCGTCTGGCCGTTGCCGCGGACGCGATATTTGAAGCTGGTGAGCTGTTCCACACCGACCGGCCCGCGCGCATGCATTTTGCCGGTGGCGATACCGATCTCGCCGCCAAAGCCGAACTCGCCGCCATCGGCGAACTGGGTGGAGGCGTTGTGCACCAGAATCGCCGAGTCGATTTCGTTGAAGAATTTTTCAACCGCCGCCGCATCTTCGGCGATGATCGCCTCGGTGTGGTGGCTCGAATAGGTCTCGATATGGGCAATGGCCGCGTCGACGCTATCCACGAGCTTCACCGCAATGATCGCGTCCTCATATTCGGTGCGCCAATCCGCTTCGGTCGCGGCTTTGGCTTCTGGCACCAGCGCCATCACCGCCGCGTCACCGCGGATTTCGCAGCCCTTGGCGATAAGCGCCTCGATGATCGGCACCAAATGAGTGTTGGCCACGTCGCGATGCACCAGCAGCGTTTCCGCCGCGCCGCACACGCCAGTGCGCCGCATCTTGGCGTTGAGGGTGACGTTGACGGCCTTCTCCAGATCGGCGCTCTTGTCGATATAGACATGCACCAGCCCTTCGAGATGGGCGAACACCGGCACGCGCGCCTCGTCCTGCACCCGAGCGACCAGCGTCTTGCCGCCGCGGGGCACGATGACGTCGATATTGCCGTCCAGCCCCTTCAGCATTTCGCCCACGGCAGCGCGGTCGGTGGTCGGCACCAGCTGCACGCATTCGGCCGGCAGGCCGGCCAGGTGCAGCCCGTCCAGCAGGCATTCGACAATGGCGTGGCTGGAGTGGATGCTGTCGCTGCCGCCGCGCAGGATCACCGCATTGCCCGACTTGATGCACAGCGCGCCAGCATCGGCGGTGACATTGGGGCGCGATTCAAAAATCACCCCGATGACGCCGAGCGGCGTGCGCACGCGTTCGATATGCAGGCCATTGGGCCGATCCCATTCGGCGATGGTGGCGCCGACCGGATCGGGCAGCTCGGCAATAATCTTCACCGCGTCAACAATGCCGTCGATGCGCGCGTCGTTCAGCTCCAGCCGATCGAGAAAGGCGCTGGAAATGCCCTTGTCGCGTGCCGCCGCCATATCCTGCGCATTGGCGGCGAGGATTTTCTTGCGGTGAGCGTTGATGGCGCCGGCAGCGGTCAGCAGCGCCGTGCGCTTCTGCTCCGATGTAGCCAGGGCCAAGGCGCGCGCGCCGATGCGGGCGTTGCGGCCCAGTTCGGCCATGATGGTGGCGACCGACGCAGCGGCGTCATGGGCGTTCATTGACTGTCCTCCTTGGTGCCGACCAGCACCAGATTGTCCCGATGCACCAGAGCGGCGCGATTGCTGGGGCCGAGCAGCGACTGCACGGTGTCGCTGCGCTTGCCCATGACCAGCCGCGCATCTTCGCTGTTGAGCCCGGCCAGGCCCCGGGCGATTTCGGCCCCGTCTGGGTTGAGCACGGCAATGGCGTCGCCGCGCTCGAACTCGCCGCTCACCTTGGTGACGCCGATCGGCAGCAGCGATTTGCCGGTGCGCAGGGCGCGCGCCGCGCCGGCATCGACCTGCAGCGTGCCGGACACGGCCAGCGTGCCCATGATCCAGCGTTTGCGCGCTTGCGCCCGGCTATGGGCGGGGTGAAACAAAGTATGCCGACCGCCTTCGGTCAGCGCCTGCAGCGGATGGTTCTCGGTGCCTTTGGCGATGATCATTGCCGTGCCGGCCTGGGTCGCGATCTTGCCGGCTTCCACCTTGGTGGTCATGCCGCCGCGCGACAGATGGCTGGCGGCGCCCCCCGCCATCGCCTCGATCTCCGGCGTGATGGCGCGGACCAGCGGCAAATGGGTGGCATTGGGGTCTTTGGCCGGCGGGGCGGTATAGAGCCCGTCAATATCGCTGAGCAGCACCAGACAATCGGCCTCGATCATCGTGGCGACGCGGGCCGACAGGCGATCATTGTCGCCATAGCGGATTTCGGCAGTGGCGACGCTGTCATTCTCATTGATGATCGGAATGGCGCCCAACCCGAGCAGGGTGGCTATGGTGGTGCGGGCGTTGAGATAATAGCGCCGCTCTTCGGTGATATTGGGCGTGATGAGAATCTGCCCGGTCACAATGCTGTGCCGACCCAGCGCCTCGGCCCAGGCCTGGCTCAGGGCAATCTGCCCGGCGCTGGCCGCCGCCTGGCTCTGTTCAAGCGTCAGCGCCACTGCCGACAGGCCCAGCAGTCCCCGCCCCAGCGCGATGGCGCCCGAGGAGACGATCACCACCTCGCAGCCACTGGCTTGCAGCGCTGCGATATCGGTGGCGATGCTGGCCAGCCAGTCGGCGCGCAGCCGACCGGCCTTGTCGACCAGCAGCGCCGAACCGATCTTGATGGTCAGCCGTTTATAGGGCGCGAGGGCGTTCACCTGGTCGGCCGCCGCAATGACTACGGCGCCCAATTGGGCTCAGCCTTGCGACGGGAGGCTTCGAGCTTGGCGGCCTTTTCGGCATCCAGCGTTTCGATGATGCCATAGAGCACCATATCGACGCCCTGCCCGGTCACGGCGGACACCTGCAGCACGTCCTGCTTGCTCAGCTTCTTGAGGGTTTTGACCTTGTCCTTGAGCTCGTCGGCCGGGATGGAATCCACCTTGTTGATCACCACCAGCTCAGGCTTTTCGCCCAGCAGCGGATCATAGGCCGCCAATTCGCCGCGAATGGTCTTATAGGCCAGGCCGACGTCTTCCTGGGTGCCGTCGATCAGATGGATCAGCACGCCGCAGCGTTCCACATGGCCGAGGAAGCGGTCGCCAATGCCGGCGCCTTCGCTGGCGCCTTCGATCAACCCAGGAATATCGGCCAGCACGAAATCGCGCTCACCAATGGAAACCACGCCCAGATTGGGATGCAGCGTGGTGAAGGGATAATCGGCAATCTTGGGCTTGGCGGCCGAGACCGCGGCGAGGAAGGTCGACTTGCCGGCATTGGGCATGCCGACCAGACCCGCATCGGCAATCAGCTTGAGCCGCAGCCAGATCCACTTTTCCACGCCCGGAATGCCCGGATTGGCGTGACGCGGTGCCTGATTGGAGCTGGTCTTGAAATGGGCATTGCCGAAGCCGCCATTGCCGCCGCTGAGCAGCACGACGCGCTGGCCGACTTCGGTCATGTCGGCGATCAGTGTCTCGTTGTCGTCTTCAAACACCTGCGTGCCGGCCGGTACGCGCAGCACGATGTCGCCGCCATCGGCACCGGTGCGGTTCTTGCCCATGCCATGGACACCGGTCTTGGCCTTGAAGTGCTGCTGGTAGCGATAATCGATCAGCGTATTGAGCCCGTCGACGCATTCGAGCACGACGTCACCGCCGCGCCCGCCATTGCCGCCATTGGGACCGCCGAATTCGACGAATTTTTCACGCAGGAACGACACGGAGCCGCCACCGCCGTCGCCGGAGCGCACATAGACCTTGGCCTGGTCGAGGAACTTCATTTTTCTCTGGCCTTCCAGACGCCACGCGTCAGTTTGGTGTCGATATGCTCCACCTCGGCGTCGCGCGCAAGGCAGAGCAGGGTTGAGCGTCCGGTTTGGGTAAACCCGAGCTTGGTTTGAATAGCGAGCGAAGCCGCATTGAAATGGAACACGCCCGAGTAAATCACTGGCGCCACCGAGATGGCAAAGAACCAATCGAGGCTAGCCACGACCGCTTCGGTCATGATGCCGCGTCCCCAGAAGGGCCGCCCCAGCCAATAGCCGAGAACCGGGCCGCTGGCCCCCTGATGAAAGCCGACATGGCCGGCAAAGCCCTCGCCCGGCAGCTCGATGGAGAAATTGGTCTCCTCGGGCGGCAGGCCGGGCAGACGGGTGCGCAGCCATGCCTTGGCGTCGCTCAGATGATAGGGGAATGGCACCCGCGCCAGATTGCCGGCCACGCCGAAATCATTGAGATAGCGGGCGATCGGCTCGGCATCGCCCAATTGGGGCGGCCGCAGGATGAAGCGGGGCGTGCGCAGCGTGACATTCATGACGCGCGCCATCCCATGATCGTCATCGGCAAAGCATCGCGTGGCGTCATGATCCGAAATCCAGTCGCATCTGCATGACCTTCTGACCGGCCAGCGTGCCCTTCTCGTCGACGGCCTCGCCGGTCTCGACAAAGCCGGCCTTGCGCAACACTTTGCGCGAGCCGGCATTGCTCAGCAAGGCGCGCGAGCGCAAGGCTGGCGTGCCGCTGGTCCTGGCCGCTGCCACCACGGCCATGGCGGCCTCGGTGGCATAGCCCAGGCCCCAATAGGGTTCACCCAGCCAATAGCCCAGCTCGGGCAGCAGGTCGGGCAAAAAATGCAGGCCAATGGTGCCGATATAATGGCCCTGCAGCAGAATGGACCAGGCGAATTCCTCCGGCCCGCGCGCGATATTTTCGACAAAGAACCGGCCATGGCTCTCGTCATAGGGATGCGGCAGGCGCGACAGCACCGCATGGATGGTCTTGCTGTTGGCCAGCACCGCCATTTCCGGCACATGCTCCAGCGTCGGCGTGGTCAGCACCAGGCGATCCGTCGTGATGATGGCGGGAAGGCGGTGCTTGATGCTGTCCATTTTGCGCTCTGCTGCAGAATACGAAAAGGGGAACCGGCGAGCCGGTCCCCCTTGATCTGATTTCGCATGGTGCGAACACGAGCCGGGGACCAGGTCACCGGCGGGTTCACAAAACCTGCCGGGTTATTCGGCGGCTTCTGCTGGGGTGACGGACACGAACACCTGCGACTTGGCGCGGGTGCGGAACGTCACTGCGCCATCGACCAGTGCGTAAATGGTGTGATCCTTGCCCAGGCCAACGCCGGTGCCGGGATGCCACTTGGTGCCGCGCTGACGGATGATGATGTTGCCAGCGATGACGGCTTCGCCGCCAAACTTCTTGACGCCAAGACGACGGCCAGCGGTATCACGACCGTTGCGGGATGAACCGCCTGCTTTTTTGTGTGCCATCTCTAGGGCTCCTTATTCCTTGTCGGCCTTAGGCTCGGCCTTCTTGGCCGGGGCCTTCTTTGCCGGCTTGTCAGCGGCAGCTACGTCGGCGGCAGCGGCCTTCTTCGGCGCAGCCTTCTTGGCCGGAGCCTTGGCTTCGGTCGCAACGACTGCCTTGGCTTCAGCCGCAGCAGCAGCCTTGGCAGCAGCGCGGACCTTGGCGGGCTTGCCGACAACCACGGTTTCCGTGGGGGCGACAACGCCGACTGCCTTGATCGTCGGCTTGGCGCCGCCGGTCAGGATTTCGGTGATGCGCACCGTCGACAGCAACTGGCGGTGGCCGTTGCGACGACGATAATTGTGGCGACGGTTCTTCTTGAAGATGATGACCGTCTTCTGCTTGCGAGTCTCAAGCAGCTCGGCAGCGACAAGCGCGCCTTCGATCAGCGGAGCACCGACTTCGCCGTCAATCATCAGCACCTGGTCGAAGGTGACGATGGTGCCGGCTTCGGCGTCGAGCTTTTCAATCTTGAGAACGTCGTTGGCGGCAACCTTATACTGCTTGCCACCGGTTTTGATCACGGCAAAAGTCATAGCTTAACCGGGAGCGTCAAACGCCCGGTCCCATTGTGTCGCGCTCTGTGGCGCCGCAGGTTAAAGCCGAAGCCCTGCGGTCTTCGATCGGCAGCCGGTGATCAAACCGGCGGGCAGCCTCGAACAGCGTTTTCAAACAAAGAAGGCGCGCCAGACCAGCCAGCACGCATTTCCGTCGCGGCTTATCGGGGGAAATGCCCCAAGAGTCAAGCCTGACGCCGGATTACTGGCCGTTCGGATACCAATCGCGCAGCCGGACCTCGGTATGGTCTCCGACCTGGGCCTCCAGCACCGACAGATCGCTCTCGCCATAGTGGTAGGGATAGACGATGGCCGGCTTAAACACGTTGACCGCCTCGGCCGCCTGCTCGGGCGCCATGGTATAGGGCAGGTTCATCGGCAGGAAGGCCACCGCAATGTCGGTGAGCGCCAGCATGTCGGGGGTCGGCTCGGTATCGCCGGCCACATAGACCACCTTGTCGCCCAGGGTGAGCAGATAGCCATTGCCCACGCCCGGGGGGTGATAGCGCAGCCGGTCGGCGGTGATGTTGTAGGCCTGGATCGCCTTGATGGCGATGCCGTCAAGGCTGGTTTCGTCGCCATTGGCCAGCGCCGTGGCATTCACCTTGAGCCCCTCAGGCAGCTTGTCGAACACCTCCTGGCTGGCGAGGATCGGCGCCAGACCGGCAATCGCCTCCAGCGTCGGAACGTCAAAATGATCGCCATGCCCGTGGGTTACCAGAATCGCGGTCGGCGCCGGCAGGCCCGCATAGCGCTCCGCGCCACCCACCGGGTCGCAATAGATAACCTGATCACCAAAGCCGAGCACGAGGCTGGCGTGATCGACCGGATGGACGATGATGTCGCCATCCGCCGTGGGGATCGCATCCCCCTCCAATGCCGCCTGCTGCGCCCAGACGGGCCCCAGGCCCAGCGACACGATGGGCAAAACCGCTATGCCGGCGACGACTTCACGACGTTTAACCATGGCATCCTCCCATTTCGAGCCGAGCGCTGTGATGCACGCCGGCGCACGGGATTTTGCACAAAAATGTGTCGCGAACCGGGCGTCGGCGCGCCCTCCAGCCCCTGCCCCGCCGGCAAAATTGCAGGAAGGCCCACAAGGGGTGTTGCGGGCCAACCATTGCTATGGCATAAGCCGGCCCGTGTCGACCAGCCGGCCCCTTCGGGGGCTCGTATCGATCTCGCGGAGAGATGGCAGAGCGGTTGAATGCACCGCACTCGAAATGCGGCATGGGGGCAACTCCATCGGGGGTTCGAATCCCTCTCTCTCCGCCACTAAGTCCTTGAAATGCATGGATAATTTAGTTTATCATAGCAATGAGTCCTAAGTCCCTGGAATGTCGCGCCAATACGCTCTGGCCTAGCCTGCAAGTCCTGTGGAGACCCCTCCCCTGCGCCTGAAATAGAGGGTGTATGGATGCGTTCTCCAAACGCCATTTCGGCGATAGACTGAGTTAGTGCATCGTCCAGTGCGGCCCTCGGCGCCCAAGGATGGCGCCAGGAAGGCAGTCGCCACATTCGCTGGCTTGCTGTGCCTGGTTCAGCTGGCCAATTCCGTCGATCTTATCCGCGTTGAACCGCTCGACTGGCTTCTCCCCGATCGCGACTTGCCCGCTCTGGCCTATTCCGGCCTCTCGGAACTATTGGGGGTTGTGCGGGCGACGACAAAGGACCCGCAGAGCTTTCGCGGTCGCTTCGACGAGCCGGGCTTTTTGTTGCCACTATCGCATGGCTGCTTGCTCCAAAGGCCCCTATAGCGCCAGGGAGGGCGTCTCTGCCCAAGCGGAAGCCCTCCCGACTTGCTCCCTATCCAAATGGAGAATATCGCCAGAAACCGGAATTATCGAAGTTGGGGCCGCATCCACCCGATGCCCGCTGCGAGGGAGCCACCGAGCCCCCAAGCAAGCCCCCCTCGCAGCGCCCTGTCCTGTTGGTGTCGCAACCAACCAAGCCCGCCATCGAGCGGGCCTTTTGTTGCCCTCATCATCGCCCTTGCCAGCCAAGCTGGATCGTCACACAATAATCTGCGGCGAGGGGCTCATTCCTCCCAACGTCCCTGTTATCCGGGATTGAGCCCCTCGTGGCTCTTGACCTCAGTCACCGCGCTAGCCCCGCCATCGAGCGGGGTATTTCTTTGCTTAGGCCTCAGCGACAGAGTCGGCTGTGATGTCACGCTGCAGCCCTTGCGACCGGAGAAATCCTGCATATCCTGGCCCATCAGGCCTTGGTCGCCGATGTCGATCCAGGCATGCATGATACGGTCCAAGTGATCTTCTGGAACCGTTTCTGCCATTCCGGGCATATCGCGATGGCTGATCATCGCACGGACCTCGCCGCCAAGAATGCTGGCATAGGTGGTAAATGCCTCGCGGCAATCGCCATCGAAATCAATGTTTGCAACGACTTTCATGAATTCCTCCTCGCCTGAACTGCGCAGCGGACATAGCAAGCTATTTGAACCAGAATGTGACTGAGCGTGCCAACGAATGGGCGTGCCGCGTTCACGAGCATGGTCGGCGGGGTGATCTGGCTGGTCACCGCAGGGCTGAACGCCTGGGAGGCGTGTAAAGGCGACTGGGGAAAGAACGGGCAAGGCCGCCAATTTGGCGGCCTTGTTCTTATCTTATGCAGCCTTCTTCACGGCCTTTTTCAGCGCCTTGATCTTCTTTTCGTGGTTCTCGACCTTGGCTTCACGCTTCTTGATCTGCTGCTTGATGGAAACGACGTTCTTCTCAGCTGCTTTGGCTTTCTTCGACATGAAATGTCTCCTTGCTTGTATGGCTTTTAGTGGGTGTGTTCTGTTGGATGAACCCACGAATGAACTGCCTGATCTCGCGAGCGGCGCTGGTATCCAGCTGTTCGCATAACTGCACGAACTGATCGCGCTCTAGAGTGCTGATACGGATCAGCAATTGGCTATCTTTCTTGTTGAATTTCACCTTCTTGGGCTTGTCTGACATGGCGCTCACAAAGATGGTTCACATAAAGACATATCGACAATGTATATACATAATCGCCGGTGTCAAGACGGGGTAGTTTGGCACCATCGTGGGCCGGTTCCGGCGGGGCGGTGTCGATGTTGTGTGCGATGACGTGGTTGAAGATGTCCGACGGCTGAAGAGATCGTCACCAAACTTGGGCAGGTCGATGTACTGACCTCGCAGGGAAAAACGGTCGCGGAGGCTGTGCGCGCGATAGCTGTGACGGAAGTAACCTATTACACATCACGGAGGGGGTGCTCGTCGGCACAATAAGTTAATCAGCGGCGGTCCGAGCAGCAGGACGGCGAAGAGGCGAGTGATCTGGAGGGTGCTGATAAAGATCAGGTCGGCGGCGCTGTGAGTGGCGATCGCGGTTACGGAATCGATGCTGCCCGGCATGGTGGCGAGCAGCGCGGTGGCCATGTCGATTCGGCCGAGCCAGGCGATCAGCACGCCGCCGGCCGCGCAGATGAGGATGAGCAGGCCGACCGCGCCAAACAACGGCAGCAGGATCAGCCGGATCTGACGCAGGATCTCGGGGGTAAATTTCAGGCCGATATCGATGCCGATGACGAAAAAGGCCGCCAAGACCAGCCAGCTGGGCAAAGCGAACTGCACAAGTCCCGAGCCTTGCAGGGCAGCGCCGATCAGCAGGGGCACGATGGTGGCGATCGACGACATTCTCGAAAACAGCCACGAGGCGAGGATGCCGGTTGCCGACAGAGCGACGGCGATGAGCTGAGCGTCGAGCGGCGGCTGAAAGGCTGGCGCCACCAGAGCGGGCGCGCCGATGAATTGAGGGATGGCGCTCATGATGGCGACGACGCAGACCAGCCGCGTGACCTGGATGGTAGCCACCAACTGGATCGGCAGGTGATTGCCGCGCGCAAGCGCAACCACCGACCCGGCCATGCCCGGCAGGAACCCCCAGAGGGTTTCGCGTAGGTTCGACATCGTGCCCCGGCTAAACTGCACGCCTGCCACGGCGGCGGCGAAAAGAGTAAGGACGGCGGTGAATAGCGTGGCGGGCCAGATATCAACAAGACGCCCGAGAATGGCTGGGCTGAAGTTTTGCGCCACAAGACACCCCGTGACGCCCTGCGCGAACTGAAAGACTGTGCCGTTGAGGCGCGCAACGCTGCCTCGCAGGCCGAAGGCGATGCCGACCAGCATCGGACCGATCAGCATGGCCATTGACAGGCCCAGCCGCTCGAGGACGAATATCACCCCAAGTGCAGCCAAGATCAGCGCCACCCATGCCCTGGCCTGTGCCGCCGAATCCCGTCCGCCACCCTCGGACGGCG
Organism: Devosia sp. A369; assembly: GCF_054489345.1. NCBI lineage: Bacteria > Pseudomonadati > Pseudomonadota > Alphaproteobacteria > Hyphomicrobiales > Devosiaceae > Devosia > Devosia sp. A369. Next base: position 272,280 of record NZ_JBTMWV010000003.1, read on the forward strand.
TTCCCCTGCTCATCTGCGGTACCTTTCCAGGGCAGATGCCGGCGCCGGACGACTGCACCACCACCTACCAAACCAAAACCAACTGGTTTTAACAATAGCAAGAGCTTGGTTGTAAAATCTATCATCATTATTTGACGCAATCATCACGTTTCGTCATCAGCGTCATGCGGCTTGGCGCCCAGGCGGGTCCGAAAGCGCGCCAGCTATGACTTGAATTTACTCATTTATTTTCATCACCCAAGATGCGCTCCACGGGCGAGCCGGATCAATCCACCAGTCAACCATAACGCGACCAAATAGATTTTTATTGACGAATTACCGGTGCGATGGTTAGGTCGTGGTTGATGATGTCTACCGTGTTGGTTGGAGGACCTGGCAGATATCCATTCTTAGGGAGGGCAGGATGAAGAGCTTCATCAGAACGCTATTGGGCAGCGTTGCGCTGGCCGGTATGGTCGTCAGCGGCGCGATCGCAGCCGACATCGACACAATCGCCATCGTCGCCCCTGAACAGGGCACTGACTTCGGCTGGAACCAGCAGGGCGTGGAGGGCGTGCGCAAGGCCGCCGAGGCCGCCGGCATCAAGGCGATCATCGCCGAAGGGCTCGGCTACGGCAATATTCGTCCGACGATCCGCGAACTAGCCGAGGACGGCGCCGACCTGATTATCGCACACGCGGCGGGCTTCACCACCGATGCCATCGATGTGGCGCGCGAAATGAACGTACATGTCGCGGTCGGCTTCCCGTCCGGTCCTCCGCTGGTGGGCAACTACGAGCTGATGGCCGAACAGGCCGCCTATCTAGCCGGGTACCTGGCGGCGCGCACCACAAAGACCAATGTGCTCGGCATCGTCGTTTCCGCCGAATCCCCGAACTGGAACCCGCAATCGGCGGCCTTCGCGCAGGGCGCGCGCTCGGTCAATCCCAATGTGGTCCTGCGCTATGCGATCATCGGACCAGCCGCCTATGCGGACGTGGCCGGCGCGCGCCGCGTCACTGAAAGCGTGATCTCCTCCGGCGCCGACATAATCTTCGGTCAAGGCAATGGCTCGACCTTCGGCATGCTGCAGGCCGTCGAAACCATCAAACCGGCATCGGGCGACAAGGTGTGGTTCATCGACGTAATCGGCGACAAGACGCCGATCGACAAGGGGCACCTGCTCTCGTCGGTGATCTGGGACATGGCGCCGATCTTCGGCCGCATGATCGAGGACGTGCGCAATGACACGTTCGGCCAGCAGGAAAACTACCAGCTCTCGCTTGAAGACGGCAGCCAGGCGCTGCTGCGTACCGCCCATGTCGGCGACGACGTATGGGCCGAGATCGAGGACGTGCGCCAAAAGATCATTGCGGGCGAGATTGCCGTCGATGTGGTTCTTGACCCGGGGGGCGTCCGCGCGGTCATGTCGGATGCCATTGATGCTGGCAACTAGACCGCGAGGGAGCCAAGGGCCGTGACCAGACAATCCACCATAACACTGCACGACCTCACCAAGCGTTTTCCCGGCGTGGTCGCCAATGACAGGGTCAGTCTCAGCCTGTTTCCCGGCGAGGTGCATGCCCTTCTGGGCGAAAACGGCGCCGGGAAATCGACTCTGATCTCGATGCTCGCCGGCGTGCAGCAGCCCGATGAAGGCGAGTTCCGGATGGACGGCAAGTCCATCCGGATCACCGATCCGGCCCATGCGTTGCAACTCGGGATCGGCACGGTCTACCAGCACCGAATGCTGACTCCAACCCTAACCGTGGCGGAAAACCTCCTGCTAGGGGACGCTTGGTGGCGGCAGCCCGACCGGCGCTCGGTGGTGGCGCGCTTTAAGGAAAGCTGCGCCAGCTTCGGCATCGAGATCGACGTCAATGCGCTGGTGGGGGACCTTTCCCTCGGCCAGCAGCAGCAGGTGGAGATCATCAGAGCCCTGTGGCGGGGCGGGCGCGTGCTGGTTCTCGATGAACCCACTGCCATGCTCACCCCAAACGGCGTCGAGGAACTGGGCCGGATGATGCGCAGGATGTGCGAATCCGGCATCAGCCTTGTGTTCATCACCCACCATCTCGACGAAGCGTGCGAGTTCGGCGACCGGGTGACGGTGTTGCGCTCAGGCAGGAGCGTGGGCAGCATTCCGCCCGAGGAGATGCGGGCGCTCGACCGCCCCACCCTACTCGACCGCATCGTCAAGCTCATGTTCGGGCAGGATGCCGCGCTGACGGTGCAGGCGGTGCGTAAGACGCAACCCCAGGACGACGTGTCTTTCGAGGTGCGGGGCCTCTCCGGGCAGAGCGACAAAGGCGAGGAATCGTTCGAAGATGTCAGCTTCGCTGTGCGGAGGGGCGAAATTTTCGGCATTGCCGGCGTGGATGGCAACGGCCAGACTCCGCTGGCCAAAGCGATGGCCGGACAGGTGCCGGCGAGCGGGCAATTGCTGCTCGAGAATGCCCCGGTGGTGCAAGAGGGCGTCGGCACGCGCTATGCACTGGGCATTCGCTATGCCACCGACGACCGGCTAGGCGAAGGCGTTGTCGGCTCGCTGCCGATTTCACTAAACATGGTGCTCAAGGAAATTGGCAAGCCGCCGTTCTGGGTCGGATCGGTGCAGAACGACAGCGTGATCGATGCGCATGCCTCGACTCTGTTCCGGACGTTCGACGTGCGAGCGCCATCGATCCATACCCCGGTCGGCAAGCTATCGGGCGGCAATATCCAGAAGGTTCTGCTGGCACGCGAACTGTCGTCGGGGGCGCGGATCGTCATTTACAACAAGCCCACGCACGGGCTCGACCTGCGCAATATCCAGACGACGCGACAGCGCATCTGCGACATCGCCGATGAGGGCGTTCCGACTGTGCTGATTTCGACCGATCTCGAGGAGATCCTGGAACTGTCCGACCGTATCGGCGTGATGGTACGCGGCCAGCTTGTCGGCGTTGTCGACAACGATGGACCCGAAGCCCGTTTCAAAGTGGGCGCGCTGATGGCAGGAGCAAAGGTACAATGACCCAAGATACTCTGGCTATCGCCTTAGACGAGCGTCGGGCGCTGTCGCGACGCCTCACCCGGCTGCTCGCTCTGTCCGTCCTGCCGGTGGTGGCGGCGCTCCTGGCCAGCGCGGTGATCCTGCTACTGGCCGGAGGCGACCCACTTGCATATTACGGCTTGGTGATCGAGCGCGGCCTGCTGCGCGCCACCGGCTTCCAGGCCACCCTCGTCTATTCAATTCCGATGCTGATCGTGGCCAGCGCCCTGATCATCAGCTTCCGGGCGGGCCTGTGGAATCTCGGCGTCGACGGGCAGGTCTTGCTCGGCACCATGGTGGCAGGTGTTACCGCGCCTCTACTCGCCCAGCACATGCCGATCGAGTTGGCGCTCGTCATCGCGCTGTGCCTCAGTGCAGTGGCCGGGGCGCTCTGGGCCATCCCGATGGCGGTGCTGAAAGCCTATCAGGGCATCAACGAGATCATTTCCGGCTTGATGATGAGCTTTCTGGCAGGCTCGTTCTGCGCGGCGATGATCAAGCTCGTCTTCCGGGACGAGACCTCCTACAACCCGCAGACAATGACACTGGCCGCCGATGATAGGCTGTCGCAACTGTTCGGGTCGAGCGTTAATTTCGGGTTAGTGATCGCTGTCGTTCTGGTGATCGGCACTCATCTGATGATCACCCGCACCTCGTTCGGCCTGCGGCTGCGCCTGCTCGGGCTTAATCCGAGCGCGGCCCAGCATGTGGGCCTGCCGGTCCCGCTGCTGACGCTGCTGACGCTCTGCCTGTCAGGCGCACTGGCGGGACTGGCGGGCGGCGTCGACCTGGTGGGCGTGCTCGGCAACATGAAGGCCGACTGGAATCCCCAGTATGGCTTTGCCGTGGTGCCGCTGGTCTTTCTCGCCCGGATGAACGGCTATGCCTCGATCGCCTTCATCTTCGTGTTCTCCGTGCTCGAGGTGGGTAGCGCCAGCGCTGCCACCCGGCTCGGGATTCCTATGGACTTCACGCTTATAGTCGTGGGCCTGCTTCTGGCTTTCCTGGCGCTTGCCGAGTATGCCGAGCAGCACGCCGACCGACGGAAGGACTGAGCTATGGACGTTTTCCTGTCCCATGAATTCCTCTCCGCCCTGTTGCGCGGCTCCGTGATCGCCGCCATTCCGCTGCTGCTGGCGGGCCTGGGCGAACAGTTCTCCCAGAAGGCGGGCGTGCTCAATATCGGCATCGAAGGCGTCATGCTGGCGGGAGCCTTTGTCGGCTTCCTGGTGGCGCTGAACACCGGATCGCTCTGGGCCGGCTTTCTCGCCGGCGCGGCGGCCGGGGCGCTGATCGGCCTCGTGATGGCGATCTTCTGCGTGCGGCTGGGTCTGAACCAGATCATTGTGGGTATCGCCATCACCCTGACGGCGACCGGCATCACCTCGCTGCTCCACTATTTCCAGTTCAGCAAGACCTATCCGCGCCTGCCCGCGACTGACCTGCTAGCCATTCCCGGTCTGTCGTCGCTGCCGGTGCTGGGCGCGGGCTTTTTCAACCATCACCCGATGGTCTACTTGGCACTGCTGGCAACGCTGGTCTTCTCCTTCATCTATGCAAAGAGCTTCTTGGGCCTAAACCTGACCGCGGCAGGCGAGAAGCCCGAGGCCCTAGACGCGGCAGGCGTTAATGTCGGCCGGACCCGGACGGTGGCGCTGCTGGTCGGCGGCGCCATGAGCGGGCTGGGCGGCGCCTTCCTGTCCGAAATCGGATCAGGCGTCTTCGTGCCGCACATGGTTCATGGCGCCGGCTTCATGTCGATCGTTCTGGCTATGCTTGGACGCGGCCGGCCCACCTGGGTGCTGATCGGCGCGCTGATTTTCGGCACCTGCCTGTCCGCCACGACGGCCTTGCAGGTGGCGGGGGTGAACGTTTCCACCGACATCATCCAAATGCTGCCCTTTCTTGCGATCATGCTAGTGCTCATCGTGCTCGGCAAGCGGTCGCGGCTGCCGGCGGCGCTGGGCGTGCCCTATCAGCGCGGAGCGCGCTAAAGTGTTTCTGAAAGGAAGCGCCGGGCCGTCGGCAGCCGCCCTCTGCCTGGCGCTCCTTGTCCCAGCCGGGGCAGTGCGGGCCGAGCAACTGCCGGAGGTGCTGACAGAACTGTCGAGCGGCGTGCAGAACGATTCCGACAGGCCGCTCGCCTGCGGCGTCCTGCTCGCCCACTGGTTCCGCATCGATTTCCCTACCACCGCGCCGGGCGACAGGCTAGCGATCCCCCTCCAGCTCGATCAGCGGACGGAAGCCGTCTATCTCTACAACGTCCAAGGTCACCCGATGGCGTCAGAGACGCTGTTCTGCGGCTATGCTGGCGGCGCCTGGAGGGACATAGCCCTGCCCAGTATCCGCGAGTTGGCGCTGCGAGCAGCCGAACAGGCGGACGCTACGCTCCACTGCCAGGCGGACGGCAGCGAAACACCGGCCTGCGCGCTGCTGCCCTGAACGATTAGGCGGCGCGCACTTCCCATTCGGGACGCAGCAGCGCCATCAGGATGAGGTCGGCCCGGCGGCCATCGGGATAGCGCAACGCCTGGCGCATCAGCCCCTCCTCGAAGAAACCGACCTTCTGATAGGCCCGACGCGCCCGCGCATTGTCGGGCAGCACATCGAGAACAATCCGGTAGATCGCCATTTCCTCAAAAAGCTTATCGCAGACCAGGCGGGTAAACAGCGTGCCGGTGCCTTTGCCGCCCTCGGCCACTGCAATGCGATGAATGCTGACAATGCCCCAGGGATGGCCGAAACCGGTGAGCACGGCAAAGCCGATTATCTGCCCGTCGCTCTCCAGCACAAAATGCCGGTAGGAGGGGTTTGCCATGTCCTGGCAATGCTCGTCATGGCTGCGCGACCCGACAAGGTCGGCATAGCCCGGCAAACGTTCGATGGCCATGATGGCGGGCAGATCCTGCTCGTTGGCGCAGCGCAGAGTTGGGGTCATTTCGGACTGTCCTCGGATTGTCAGGCGGGCGTTGCCGCCTCATGGGCTAGGGCGTCGGAAGCTGCCGCGCGCATCAAGCAGGGGCACGGCCTCCTCGTGATGTTGCACGGCGCGCACCTCGCCGAACAGGACGCTGTGGGTTGAGGCTGCATAGACTGTGACCAAGGCGCAATCAAAGGCGACCCAACCTTCGGCGGTGGTGACGATCACCCCGACGCGGTCTCCCGGTTCGCCCGCCGTCACCACGGCGCTGCTGGCGCAGATTGCGCACTGCGTATAGAAAGGCAGCCGGTTCGATGACGGACGCGGATGAGGATGTGTTGAGTGTAGACATGTTCTGTTCCCGTCCCGTCTGCCCCTTACCCCACGAAGGGATCGGAGAGTTCCCCGATCAGCCAACGATCGATGGCGCGATAGTAAGTCATTATTGCGCCCTGGGCGGCGACCGGATCGCGCGAACATATGACCGCCAGCGCCATTTCGTGATGGCGGAAACCCGTTTCCTCGGTGAAATGCCAGCGCAGAGCGGGGATCCACTCCGACAGCTTCGTCGGGGAGAGACGGGGTTAAGGTGCCGTCGGAGTGGATCTTGTTGGCGTGAACCAGATGTCGCTCCCAATAGGTGACATGCTGGCAAACGCGATTCAGAGCGACATGAAGGGGTCGATTCAGCGAATCCGTCACATGCCCATTTCCAGCCGTCCAAAGTAGGCATATTTCAGTTCGCTGAATTCCAGGATGCCACCGGACGACCCTTCGCGGGAGTTTCCACTCTCCTTGACGCCGCCAAACGGCGCGAGTTCCCTGGAAATCAGTCCGGTATTGGCGCCCACCACCCCATATTCCAACCTCTCGATGACGACGGAAAATGCTGGCTATGTTGCGAGAATAGAAATAGGCGGCAAGGCCGGTTTCGGTGTCGTTGGCGGCCACGATCACTTCCTCTTCGGTGTAGAACCGGAACACTGGCGCCAGCGGACCAAAGGTTTCCTCGCTGACCACCATCATTTGGGATGTCACACCGGTGAGCACCGTCGGCTGGAAGAAGGTGTGGCCTAGCGCATACCGGCTACCGCCCGTCATCACACTTGCTCCCTCGGCAACAGTGTCGGTTGTGTGCTCCTCCACTTTACGGACCGCAGCCTCGGTAATCAGTGGTCCCTGGTTGACGCCATCACCGATCTGGAGCGCCTCGACGCGCACCGCAATCCTCGTGGCAAAGGCATGATAGACCGCCGATTGCACGTAGATGCGGTTAGTGCAGACGCAGGTCTGCCCCATGTTTCGACATTTGGACACCATGGCGCCTTCGACGGCCGCATCGAGATCTGCATCATCGAAGACTATGAAGGGGGCATTGCCGCCCAGCTCGAACACAACCTTCTTGAGGGTCGTCGAGGCTTGGGCCATCAGCAGCTTGCCCACCGGCGTCGCACCAGTAAAACCGACCAAGCAGACCTGGCTGGTCAGCACGCCGCCAATGGATCGGGCGTCTCCAGTCACGATGTTGATCGTGCCTGCCGGAAATCCGACACGGCGGGCGAGTTCGGCCAGCGCCAATGCGGTCAAGGGCGTTTCCAGTGCCGGCTTGACTACGACGGTACATCCGGCGGCCAATGCCGAGGCAATCTTGCGGATGATCATGGCCGCGGGAAAGTTCCACGGCGCGATCGCCGCCACTACCCCAATTGGCTGGCGCGGGACCGCGATACGCGCATCGGCGCGGTGAGACGGCAGCAGTTCGTCGGCAATACGCCTAGCCTCTTCCTCACAGGATTCGATATAGTCAATCTCGCCGAGCGTCTCGTCAAATGGCTTACCTTGTTCGCTGGTGAGGATGGTCGCCAGATCGTGGCGATTGGCAGCGACCAGGTCGAGCCACTTCCGCAGGATAATGCTGCGCTCCTTGGCGGTTCGTGCCGCCCAGGGATGGAATGCCAGTGCGGCTGCATCCACAGCCACGGCCGCTTCCGCCGCACCATGATTGGGCACGAAACCCAGCACGTCGCCATTGGCCGGGTTGGTGACATCAATGCTGGCCTGGCCGACAAAGACACCGTCGATATAACACTGCGACTTGAGTAGCGCGGGATCGTTGAGCATCGGCATAGCGACCCGGTCAGACATTGGCGGATGCCGCACTGCCGCGCTTCAACGAAATGGCCGCAACAGCGACATACCAGCCGGCTGCAAGCTGAACGCCAGCTTTCAGGCTCAGTGCCAGTGAACATACTAGCGCAACCATCGCTGCTCCCCTGCTTCTTAATTGTTATAACAAATATCTTGCAACAGTCAAGCAAGCTGGGCTAGGCTTTGGCGATGAAACACTCCCTTCGCTTCTTGTCACGGGCGGACATCCTTTCGACCGCTTTGGTTGGCGCGGATGAACTGCTGACCAAACAACCGCCTCTCTTGTCGGTCGGGACGGTGCACAGCTTGCTGGTGCAGCAGTATGGCGTCACCCCCAGACAGATCGCGGTCCTGACTGCCGAGAGAGACGCAAACTACTGCGTCAGTTTCGAGGATGGCCAGCAGGCGCTTTTCAAGATCACCAACGACAGTGAAGACACTGCGGTCACCACGATGCAGGTCGAAGCGCTGCTGCATTTGGCGGCAGTCGCACCGGAATTGCCGGTACAGCGGGTGTTCGCCACGGTTGACGGAAAGGCTCAGGCGCAGGCTACGGGCGAAGACGGGCGCCTTCACGCCGTCCGGCTGGTGTCCTTTCTTGAGGGAACGCTTCTCAACAAGGCCGCCGCGTCTGCCGAGCTATACTCCGACATCGGACGGACGCTGGCGCGCCTGACCTTGGCCCTGCGGGGGTACTTCCATCCGGCGGCAGGCCACATGCTGCACTGGGACCTCAAGCAGGCGCACCTGCTGCGCCCAATGCTATCAGCCATCGACGACGTCGAGGTCCGTGCGCGGGTCGATCGCGTGCTTGCACGGTTTGACGATGTGATCGCGCCGCGCCTGCCGGTGCTGCGTGCGCAGATCGTCCACAACGATTTCAATCCGTTCAACTTGGTGGCTGACGGCGTCGATGCGCGACGAATTACCGGCGTCATCGACTTCGGCGACATGGTGCATACTCCGATTGTCTGCGATCTGGCTGTGGCGGGCTCCTACCACATTGGCACAGGTGCAGACCCGTTCGAAGCCTTGTGCTCACTCGTCGCAGGGTATCATTCGGTCTTGCCGCTGGAGGAAGAAGAGATCAGCCTTCTGCCCGACCTGCTTGCACTCAGGAATGTCGCGACGCTGGCGATCACGGCTTGGCGTGCCAAAATGTATCCGACCAATCGCGCTTACATTTTGCGCAATGTTCCTGCTTCACTGCGCAGCCTGGATGCCTTGGAGACAACCGGCATCGGACCTACTAGCGACCAGATCAGGACGGCCATCGAGACCGGTCCCGGAGGAAAACGTCCATGACCATGGTGAATGCGTTCGATACCGCGAACGCTCCTGAACTCAGCGCAGAAGATGCCGCGCTGATCGCCCGACGGAACCGAGCCCTGGGCCCGGCCTATCGTCTTTTCTATCGGGAACCGCTTCACGCCGTCGAGGGCCGTGGCGTCTGGCTCTATGACCGAAAGGGCGATGCCTATCTCGATGCCTACAACAATGTCGCGTCAGTGGGGCACTGCCACCCTCATGTCGTTGAAGCGATCTCACGGCAGGCAGCAAAGCTGAACACCCATACGCGATATTTGCACGACACGGTCGTCGATTATGCCGAGCGTCTGCTGGCCAAATTGCCGTCTTCGCTTGGCCACATGATGTTCACCTGCACCGGTTCAGAGGCCAATGACCTGGCGCTTCGCATAGCGCGCGCGGCAACCGGAAGGCAGGGTGTCATCGTAACGCGCCTCGCCTATCACGGCTTGACCGAGGCTGTGGCCGAGGCATCTCCTTCTCTGGGTGGGCACATTGTGCCAAGTCCGCGCGTCCGTTTCGTGGACGCACCGGATTCGCTGCGCGTGCCGGCCGGCCAACAGGGGGAACGCCTGAGAGCCGGCGTTGCCGAGGCTATCGCATCCATGCGCGCCGATGGCGTCGAGCCGGCAGCCCTCCTTATGGACTCCATCTTCGCCAGTGACGGGATATACCCAGATCCGGCCGCGTTTCTCGGGCCCGCTGTGGAGGAAATTCACAAAGCAGGGGGAGTTTTCATCGCCGACGAGGTTCAGCCCGGGTTTGCGCGCACGGGGGAAACGTTTTGGGGCTTCCAGAGGCACGGTGTCGTTCCTGACTTCGTGACGATGGGCAAACCTATGGGCAATGGATTTCCAGTCGCGGGCGTCGCCATGCGGCCCGATCTGGTTGCGGATTTCGGGGCGCGCGCCCGCTATTTCAACACGTTTGGTGGCAACCCGGTCGCAATGGCCGCGGGAATGGCGGTGCTCGACGTCATCGAGCAGGAAAGCCTAGCGGCCAACGCCGTAACGATGGGCGCGTACCTGCGCGACGGCATAGAGGAAGCGTGCAAGGGCAGACCAGACATCGCGCAGGTTCGCGGTGCCGGCCTGTTTATCGGCGTAGAATGTGTCTTAAGCGCAAGCCAGAACACGCCGGATGCGGCGCTGGCGTCGGCAATCGTCAACGGCCTTCGCCAAAACCGCGTGCTGATCAGTGCCTGCGGCAAGGGCGCCAACATACTCAAGATCCGACCGCCGCTGGTCATCCAGCGTGAAGAAGCAGATATCTTCCTCAGGGCCCTCAGGGCCGTGTTCGATACACTTTAGGAGCTCGGTTTGGCTTTGGAATTGGCGCCCCTCAACAGTGAACCACTGCACGAGCAGGCATATTCCGCATTGCGTGACGCCCTTCGGCGTGGTCGCTTTCCTGTCGATCGTTCTGTTCCCTTGCGCGAACTGTCGCTGCAACTCGGAATCTCGGTCACTCCGGTGCGCGACGCCCTGCAGCGACTCGTGGCGGAGGGCGCTTTGGAATTGACGCCGACGCGGCGGATCCGCGTGCCGCCGATGACGCCAGAGCTTTATACGGAGATAATCGATATACGGCTGCGCCTCGAACCGATGGCACTTGCCAGAGCCCTGCCTCGACGCAACCCAGCACTGCTCGACGACCTCATCGATCTGTCCCAGCAGATGACTGAAGCCATGGTCGACAATCGGTTCAGCGACTATCTCGTGGCCAACGAAGCCTTTCATTTTCGCCTTTACGAAGCCTCGGGACAGGACTTTCTGGTGCAGATCATCAGCAACTGCTGGCTCCGAATAGGTCCCTGGCTCGCCATGCTGGTCGCGGAAGGACGTTTCCATGCCATCGCTAATACCGAGCACGACCGCATGATCGAGGCACTGCGAGAGGGAAATGAAGCTGAACTGGTCGCGGCTCTCGATCGGGACATTCAGGATGCTGCCGACAATCTGCTCTCCCGGTTGCGCCGGACTGATGATGCCGGCCGTGAAACTGGTGGCGACCATGACTGACATAAGGCCGTTCGGTGTGCTAGTCTGCGACAATGTGGGCCTCGCACTGAGGTCGGACGGACGGCCAGATATCAGAGAAGTGGCGACGCACGTGGAGCGGCAGGGCGCTGTCTTCCTATCTGGATCGCCTGCTGACTACCCCGCAGCAGAACCCGGCTCGATAACCTTTTACTATCGCCCCGAACTCGCTACTCCGGCGGATGTCGCCGCGGAGACGACGGCGCACCACTACGACGTGCTCATCGCAGCCGCCAAGATCATTCCGGCGGAGGCGCGCGTTGCCGTTGGCGCTGTGCGGATTGGGGCGGGTACGGGCAATATGCGCTCTGCCAGCTGGGGTGGCAGCGATGGGCTGGGTGGTGCGGCGGCTCTCATGAACACGCCCGGCATTAACGCGCGCGCAACGGCGCAGATGGTGCTGAAGGCAATCCTGCATTATCGGCCAGATCTGCCAGTCAGTCTTTTGCACGGCAAGGTGATGGCGCGCACCTTCGACACTGCCCGTGACCTTAGCGGGTTCCCGACCAGCAAGGTCGAAGGCATGCGGATCGGGGTGATCGGCGCTGGCAACATTGGCCGTGAAGTGGCCCGGCTCTGTGCTGCCTTCAAGATGAACGTGGTCGTGCATGCCCGGGAGCGCCACCGCGTCTGGATCGAGGCTGCGGGCCACGAGTTCGCGCCCACGCTTGAGGCCGCCGCCCGCGACGTCGACATTCTCACCATACATACCGGCCTAGGTCCGATCGCGCCGAAGACTGGCACATTCGCCAATTCCGGCCTGATCAGCGCCAAAATCCTGTCGCTGCTGCAGCCTGGCGCCTTGGTGATCAATTATGATCGCGGCGAGGTGCTCGATGTCGCTGCCCTGCGGAACGCCATGGCGTCCGGAAGAGTGCGAGACGTTGCGATCGATGCCGATATATTTCTCCATGGCGGTGAACCAAGCGGCCCGCTCTTACCCTATCTGGAACTAGGCAGGCTGTTTGGGGACCGCATCAGTCTTCTGCCTCATGCCGCCGCTGACACGGATCACCCGAGCCGCGTTTCCGGCGCCAAGCAGGCGGTCGACATGACGATTGCCTTGCTGCGGGAACGCCGCGTGCACAATCTGGTTGGCGCCTTGCCGCACGGACTGGTCGACGGGGGAAAAATCGGCGTTCCGGGGATCACGCCCATCGATCGCCGTGCGATCCACGATCTGGACCGCGCGGCCGTCCGCGGCCTTGCGGAAACGTCAAAATCACTAGCAGATTTTTTGTTCGCGCTGGCAGCGGGCGAGATAGATCAGGACAACGATCTTGGGGCTGGCGTTGTGGCGGCCAACCAGGTCGCAACCAGGCTGCAGGATATCGGCCTGATGGTCCCGTTCGACGCGGCGGAACCATGAAACTCCGTGATCGAGGCCCTCTTACACGCGGCATGGCGGCGGTAACAAATAACGTCCGGCCAAGCGACTGCCCTCAGGACATTGCATGAGTGAGATTGCCGATATCTACGACCAGCTGGATGCAACCGGCATGGCGGAACTGGTGCGGTCAGGCGCTGTAGAGCCCGATGCATTCGTAAAGGAGGCACAGCGGCGCATCGCCGAGCGCAACCCATCGATCAATGCAGTGGTGCACCAGTTCCCGGCTCAAATGTCGGCCATGCCGCGTCAGGGTGCCTTTGCAGGCGTTCCGCTTCTGCTGAAAGACATTGGCATCGCAGTGCGGGACACGCCGATGAGCTGCGGCAGTGCGCTGATGCGCAATCAGGTCTGTGTGGCGGACAACACACTGGCCGCGCGCTATAGAGCGGCCGGGTTTGCCTTTATCGGCCGCACGTCTACAGCCGAATTCGCCCTGAGCTTCACCAGCGAGCCTGAACTGTTCGGACCCTGCAGAAACCCGTGGGACCTAGCACTCAGCGCCGGCGGCTCCTCAGGGGGAGCCGCTGCGGTTGTAGCGGCCGGGATTGTACCAGTCGCGCAGTGTTCGGATGGCGCTGGCTCCACCAGAGTTCCCGCTGCCCACTGCGGCCTTTTTGGATTCAAGCCAACCCGGATTCGCAACCCTCTAGGCCCGCTGCTTGCCGAGGGCAGTGCGGGAATGTCGACGCCACATGCCGTCACCCGGACGGTGCGAGACAGCGCGCTGATGCTAGCTGTGAGCTCCGGTCCCGATATCGGAGATCCCTATGCTGCGCCGCCGCCGGCGCGGCCTTTTCTGGACGCCTTTGGTGAACCTCCCCGGCATTTGCGCATAGGAGTGCTGGCCAGCAGTGAGTTCGGTGCTGTCGATGACTTTTGCAAGCTGGCAGTCGAAAGTGCAGCAAGCCTGTGCTCAGAGCTTGGTCATATCGTCGAACCGGCATACGTGCAAATGGACCAGGCCCTGCTGAAGCAGGCGTGGTTCACCGTTTCGGCCGTGGGCGTGACACAATGGATCGACCAATATGCGCAGGCGCACAGCATCGCCCATCCCGAGGATTCCATCGAGCCGATAAACCAGCAGTGGATCGAAGCAGGCCGGGCGATATCTGGCGTTACCTATCTAGACGCTGTGCAGGTGCTGCATCGTTCAAGTCGCGCGCTAGGCCAGTTCTTTCAAAAGTACGATCTGCTGATGTCTCCCACGACCGCAGAGACGGCCCGGCCGATCGGTGACATGGCTGGCGCCGGTATCAATCTCGATGACTTCTTCAATCGCTTCTGGCGACACTCGCCTTTCACAGCTATCTTCAATGCTTCCGGGTGCCCCGCGATGAGCGTCCCGTTGTATCGGACGGCGGGTGGCCTTCCAGTGGGGGTTCAATTCGGGGCCCCCCTAGGGGCAGACGAGTTGCTGTTTTCGTTCGCCGGCCAACTTGAGCAGGCTCGTCCCTGGCCCGCCTCAGTCAGAAGTGCGCGGTATTGATTTGCGTATGCAGATTGGCCAGATGCGCCCGCATTTCGCGCTCGGCCGCTTCCGGATCCCGGTCCGCTATGGCCTGAGCGACGGGCAAATGCTCGCCGGGAGCACCGGGCTCGCGATCACCTTCGATCTCCGTCGCTATCTTTTCGAGCAACTGCTGAATTTCGGCCGCGACAGTGTTTCCGCTGGCCACCGCGATCAGACGGTGGATGCTGGTCTCAGGCGAGGTACGCTTGTCGGAAGCTGCTGCCCTGCGAATGGCCGCGATCATCGGCGGCGTTGCCCTCAATGCCGCCAACCGGGCCAATGTAGGTTCGATCATCAACCGGAGTTCTATGACCTCAAGCGGGTTGCTATTCTGCGCAACCTGTCCTGCAAACTGGCTATTGCTGCGTGACCTGGGTGTCCGCGGGGCGGTCTCTCTAACCATCTCGCCCGAATTCTGCAACAGCTTCAGGGCACGTCTTAACTGATGGCGTTTGACGGAAAGCTCTTCTGCCAGTTTTCTCTCAGCGGGAAGCGTACCGTGTTGGCGAATATAGGCACGGACGCTGTCGGCCAATTCGGCCAATGCCTGCGGACGTTCGCCCGATGCGGAAAGTCCTGCACGAGAGTTGGACGTCGAACTCACCAGTTCCCCCACGATCATATTGTTGTAACTATCAGCTGCTGGCCGCCATTTAGCATCTTCCGGTGCGCAGCTTCAACCACCGACGAGAGTGAGGTGCCCTTTCAATTCGCCAAGCCGGGTATCATGCACTACCCACCCTCAAAAACTCAACCACAAACTCATGGTTTATACGTTGGTTCATATTTATCGAATCGCGGTTGATTAAATAGGTTGATTATTTGGTTTCTTGTGGTTGAATAGTTGTGCCGGGCCATTGCGGAGATTGCCACGGGGATGTCTGATAAACGGAGTGAGGGAATAACAATGAAAATCAGGACGAATTTCGCAGTTTTGACA
Organism: Devosia sp. A369; assembly: GCF_054489345.1. Lineage (NCBI taxonomy): Bacteria > Pseudomonadati > Pseudomonadota > Alphaproteobacteria > Hyphomicrobiales > Devosiaceae > Devosia > Devosia sp. A369. Next base: position 287,548 of record NZ_JBTMWV010000003.1, read on the forward strand.
GGACTGCTGCTGGCAGGACTAAGCACGCCGCTGCTGGCGCAGCAGGATGTCGAGTCCATCGCTATCATGACCCCCGAACAGGGCAACGATTTTGGTTGGAACCAGCAGGGTGTCGAAGGCATCCTGCGGGCTGCCGAGCAAACCGGGACGGAAGCGATTGTCGCTCAGGCACTCGGCTATGGCAATGTGCGCCCCACGCTCATGGAACTTGCTGAAGACGGCGTGGACCTGATCGTGGCCCATGGTGCCGTCTACACCACCGAGGCGATCGAAGTGGGCAAGGCGGAAGGCATCTATATCGCGGCCGGCGCGCCCTCCGAGGCTCCCCTGATCGGCGAATATATCCTGATGGGTGACAAGGCGGGCTTCCTTGCGGGCGTATTGGCTGCACGCACGACCAAGACCAAGGTCATCGGCATTGTCGTTTCCTCGGAATCGCCTAACTGGAACGCGCAGTCGGCTGGCTTTGCCCAAGGCGTTCGTTCGGTCGCTCCGGAGATCGAGTTGCGCTATGCGATCATCGGCCCGGCAGCCTATGCGGACGTGGCCGGCGCCAAACGTGTAACCGAGAGCGTCATCGCCGCAGGTGCGGACGTCATCCTCGGCCAGGGCAACGGGTCGTCCTTTGGCATGTTGCAGGCGATCGAAACGACCACCACCCCGTCGGGCGAAAAGGTCTGGTTCATCGACGTGATCGGCGACAAGACCGCAATCGACAAGGGGCACCTGCTCTCGTCGATCGTCTGGGACATGGCTCCGGTCTATGTGCAGATGGTCGAAGATATCCGGGCCGGTACTTTCGGCACGAACTCCTACGCGCTCTCGCTTGAAAACAATTCGCAGGCGCTGCTGCATTCGCAATACATACCAGACGACGTGTGGGCCGAAATCGAAGTTGTGCGCCAGCAGATCATCGATGGCACGATCGTGGTCGACTTCGTCGTCGACCCCGAAGCCACCCGGGCGCTGATGTCGACGATCGCGCAGTAACCATAAACTGGCAGGCCGGCATCGTGCCGGCCTGCCTATAGCTCTGGCCAACAATGACCCATCCTGAACTCATCGACCGCTTCTATGCGGCTTACAACGCCCACGACGCAGAGCAGGCCGCTTCGCTCTATGCGGGCGACGGCTCCCATACCGAGGCCGCATCCGGGCGTTCCCGCACCGGCCCCGACGCTTTGGTGGCCGGCTTGACGGGATTTTTTAAGATGCTCGAAGGGCTGCGCTTTGATGTGGAAAAGCAGGTAGAGGCTGGCGACCATATCGTGGTTTTCTATGCCATGCGAGGGACCATGACCCGTGCAATCGGCCCCTTTGCCGCAAATGCCCGCGAAGTCACGTTGCAGGGGGTCCATCGCTTCGTAATCCGCAACGGTCTGATCCATGAAACGCACGACTATTGGAACTGGGATATTTTCGCCGCCCAGTTGCAGGCCTGACACTCAGTTCTGAGCAGGGCTGAGGCCACACCAGTTCGCGATGAATAGAGCCATAGTCTTGGTGACCTGGCGCACGGATTCCAGGTCAACGCGCTCGTCGTGGCCATGCGCTGAATCACATATCGGACCGTAGACCAGCGATGGCGTGCCATCATACAAGCCATAGAAGCGGGCATCAGTCGCTGCCGGCGTGATGTGTTCGGTCAGAGCCGTGCCAAAGACCGAATGGTGCGCGTGGGCCAAGGCTGCCTCCTGGTCCGGCGCGCCTTCGAGAACATAGCCCTCGGCATAAAAGCCGTGGAAATCGACGGCCACTGTCGCGCCATGCAACTCAGGGATGGTGGCGCTGGCCGACTGGACGAACTCGCGTATTTCCGACGCGGCTGCGTCGCGACTCCTGCCGGGCAATATCGCGCAACGCGCCTCCAATGTGCAACGAGCTGGCCCGCTCGACGGCCATTCGCCACCTGATATCTTGCCCAAGTTGAAACGCAAAGGGAGGGGATGCTCGCCGAAAAACGGGTCCTGTCGCGCCCGCTCGTTCCAGCTCGTTTCAAGGCTCTTGACGGCCTCCCACAGGCGAAGCGCCCCCTCGATTACATTGTTGCTTCGCGTCTGAAACCCCGAGGCATGTTCGGGTGAAGCATCGAGATCGATCCGAAACCAGATGGGGCCGATCTGCGCCCGCGTGAGGCTGGGACCAAATGGTTCGGGCACAAACATGCAGTCCGCGCGGTACCCTCGCAACAGACAGGCAAGCGTGCCGTTTCCGGTGGCCTCCTCTTCGACGACACTCTGGAAGTGAATACGACCATTGGGCTGAAAGCCTGCAGCGCGAATTGCCTTATAGGAAAAAAGGGTGCCGACGAGGCCTGCTTTCATATCCCCCGCGCCACGTCCATGCATCCAGCCATCGCGGACCATCGGCCCGAATGGAGCCGTGGTCCAGCGTTCAGGATTGCCAGGGGGGACAACATCCACATGACCGTTGAATATGAGCGAGCGCCCGGTCTCCTGGGCCGGACGCCAGCTTCCCACTACATTGGTCATGCCGTCATAGGAAATGGCAATGGGAGAGTGTCCGGGATGCTGAGTCAGCGCTTGCGCATCAAGCAGAAACCGATCAACAACAAGCCCGGCAGCCGCCATAGCGGAGGCCATGACATCCTGCGCCGCTGCCTCATGGCCACGAAGGGAGGGGCAAGCTACCAGCTCACCGGTCAGAGCGATCTGTTCATCGAAGTTGCGATCCACAGCGTCACAGATTACCAAGATAGCCTGATCGTCCAGCATGCTCGCTCTCCCTTTTTTCGTTGTACAGTTTAGCCGGACACGGCCACCCGATCGGCATCCCAGCCGTCGATATTGACGCGCTGCAGCACCTCGACTATGGAAATTTCCTTGAGCGGCACCGGGATGACGCCGGTATCGAGCAGCCCCTGGAGCGCTGCCTCGTAAGCGGTGATGACAGTCATCAGCGCCATGCCGGGGGTGATCACGATGGAATAGCCCATTTCACGGAGATCACTATAGGCAACGAGCGGAGTCTTGCCGCCACGCACGATATTGATCATGCATGGCCCCTTAACGAGTTTCGGGATAGCCCGGACCTCGTCAAGCGTTTCGGGTGCTTCGACAAAGCCAACATCGGCGCCGGCATCAAGCGCCGCATTCACCCGGCGCACCGCCTCCTCGAAGCCGAGCTTGGCCCGCGCATCGGACCGCGCAATGATGGTGAATTCCGGATCCTTGCGGGCATAGGCAGCCGCCTGAATTTTGCCTACATATTCCTCAAGCGGCGCAATCTGCTTGTTTTCCAGGTGGCCGCACTTCTTTGGAAATTCCTGGTCTTCGATGTGGATCGCTGCGCAGCCGGTGGATTCGAACTCGCGAACGGCGTGGACGACGTTGAGTGCGTTGCCATAGCCAGTGTCCGCATCGGCAATGATCGGGACGTTTACCGACTTGACCATGCGGCGGAGCACGTCGGTAATCTCCGACATTGACAGCAGGCCGTAATCAGGCAATCCAAGGGCTGCGGAAACACCGGCACCGGTCATGTAGATGGTCTGAAATCCGATACGCTCCACCAGCATTGCCGTCAGGGGGTCATAGGCTCCGGGAGCTAGGACATTGCGATCGGCGAGAAGCTTGCGAAACGCGGTCGTCGTTTTAGTCATCTTGCTTTCCTTGTATTGAAGTCGTTGATCGGATGAATGCGTCCATGGCCAGTCGATCGAGGCTCGCCCATGGGGCCGCCTCCTGCCATTTGCGGAAATGCGCCTCGATGGCCGCGGTGTGCATGCTGGTCAGTGCGATCTCGTCCTCGCCGCGGAGCAGGCTCTCGCGCTCGTCCGCCCGCATGGAAAAGGGCTGTGTGCTGCCGGCCGGAAGACTGATGACCCCAGATTCGAGGTCCACCGTGATCGCCTTGAGGCTCTGGGCACTTGCCGCCAGATCCCTGCAGGCATCCTCTTGTAGCGCAACAGGCAGGATGCCGTTTTTGATACAATTGCTGCGGAAAATGTCGCCGAAACTCGGCGCGATGATTACCCTGATGCCAAAGCCCGCCAGCGCCCAAACTGCGGCTTCACGCGACGAACCGCATCCGAAATTCCGCCCCGCGATCAGAATTTCTGCCCCTCGAAGATCAGGCGCGTTGAGCGGATGGTCGGGATCGGGCGTACCGTCAGCGCGGCTGCGCAGCATCTCAAAGACGTAGCGCCCGAGCTCCCGGCGCGAAACGAGCACCAGCCGCTCGATACGGATGATCATGTCGGTGTCGACGCTGTCGCGCAGCAATACATGGGCGCGGGAGGTGACGGACTGAAAAGGACGCAAGTTAGACCACCATCAATCTGGTTGTGCGATATAGCCGGCAAGTGCCGAGGCAGCAGCCACCGCGGGGCCGGCGATATGGGTGCGCGCACCGGGGCCCTGGCGCCCGACAAAGTTACGGTTGGACGTCGAAATGCAGCGCTGTCCAGCCGGCACCGTTTCCCCGTTGGCAGCCGAGCAAAGCGAACAGCCGGACTGACGCCAGTCAAATCCGGCAGCTTGGAACAGCCGGTCGAGGCCCTCTTCTTCGGCGCGCGCACGCACGGCTGCCGAGCCGGGGACGACCCAGCCCGTGACGCCATCGGCAATATGCCGGCCGCGCACAATTTCGGCAGCAATCCGCAAGTCCTCGAGACGCCCGCCGGCACAGGATCCGATGAAGACCCAATCGACGGGGATAGACGACATGGCGCGCCCCGGCTCCAGCCCCATATAGTCTAGGGCAAGCTCCATGAGGCGCCGCTTTGGCGCGTCAGTCTCCGCGGAGGGCTGCGGTACTACGCTATCCACACCGACCACATGCTCAGGCGTCGTGCCCCAGGTGACCTGATAAGAAATGTCGGAGCAGTCGAATGATCTTTCGATGTCGAAAGTGGCTCTCGGATCGCTCTTGAGTCCGCGCCACTCGGAAATAGCTTTGTCCCAAAGGCCTCCTTCCGGCGCGAAGGGGCGCCCCTTGAGGTAGGCAAAGGTGACCTCGTCGGGGGCGATGAGTGCAACCTTTGCTCCCATTTCTAGCGTCATGTTGCAGAGCACCATGCGCTCTTCCATCGACATGGCGTCCACGACGGGGCCCTGGAATTCTATCGCGGTACCATTGCCTCCGGCGACGCCGAGGTCCCCTATCAGCTTCAGGATCACGTCCTTTGCGCGCAAGCCGGGCTTCAAGCTGCCTGCCAGCCTGATCCGTTGCGTCTGTGGACGCGTCTGCCTGATGGTCTGGGTCACCAGAACATGGGTGACCTCGGACGAACCGATGCCCCAGGCGAGCGCCCCAAAGGCGCCATGGGTGGTAGTGTGGCTGTCGCCGCAGACGACGGTCAGTCCAGGCAGGACCATTCCTGCCTCCGGCGCGACCACGTGGACGATGCCCTGTCCCTCGCCATCGAGCGGCAAGAGCGGGATTCCATGCTCGGCGCAAAGCAGGCTCATGGCGGGAAGATAGCGCTGGCTGATGGGTGTCGACATAGCGTTTCGGCCCACTGCGGTAGATACCGTATGGTCAAGTATGCCGATCGTCAGGTCAGGGAAAGCCGTGTGCAGGTGGCGCTCGGCCATTTCCTCAAGGCTGATAACGCCGGCGAGATCGTGGAGCAGGTGACGGTCCACCGCAAGCAGATCGACGCCCGCCGGCATGGCGGAGCCAAGGTCGATGACATGGGCGTCCCACAGTTTGGCAAACAGGGTCCTAGCGTCGCTCATGGCGCGATACGCCCGAACAACGAGGTCCAGGTCACGCCCGCTGTCAGATCGTGCAATTGCGCGGCCGCTAGCGCATCGTCCTCAATCTCCAGCCGCCCCGCTCCCAGCAAGTATCCAGCCCGATCAAAGCAATGGACCATGTGCAACCCATCGGGCGGCAGGATGACATCGGGAGCAATGGACCAGCCCTGCGCCGAGTTGCTGACCGGCAGTTCCCAATCGCGGCCCAGCAGGTCAGCCGCGAGCGCGAGGTCGCCGGTACGAATGGCCGACCGAACGGCAGTCGACGATATTCGTGCGCCGGCCCCATCTACGATGTCGTCCAATACCCGCACTGCCAGTCCGTACCGGTCACCGAGTGCCCGCAAGCTGTCAACGTTTCCCGCTCGCCTGTGTCCGAAATGGAAATCGCTGCCGCAGATGACTGTCTGCACACCGAGGTCTTCCACCAATGCCCGGGCGACGAATTGCTCGGATGACTGTGTGGCAAACGCCGCGTCGAAGACCGGCGCATAAATCACGTGAATGCCGAGACTTTCCAGCAACCGCGTTGGTGGCGTCCCTGGGGTGATGCGGAAACGTCGGTCGGTGGAGAAATAGGTCCGCGGATGAGGATTGGTGCACATGACGATCAGCGGCGCCGCGCCGTCGATGTAGGAGGCAGCTAGCCGCGCCACGGCCCGGTGGCCGCGATGAAAACCATCAAAATTCCCCAGCATGATCCCGCCGCCGCGCAGCGACGCCGGCAGCGGGCCGTCGCTGGCGGGGTTCCAGTGCAACATGGTGTTCTGGCTGGCCACGCGCACTGACACAGCGGAGTTGGAGTGGGCTGCCATCATGGCAAATCACAGACGAGTTCGAGAATATCGCCCACTGGAAGGACTTCCGCATATTTCCGCATCATGTCATCAAGGCTGGCGAAGTGCCGGCTCTCATGCAGGTCCGCTACACATTCCTCGGGCACGAAGGTCCGAAACCCCCGGCTTATCGAATCCACCACGGTGGCGCGCACGCATCCCGATGTGGAACCGCCCGTCACAATAACGGTATCGATGCCGTGAAATGTGGCCAGCGAGGTCAGATGCGTTTCGAAAAACGCCGAGGGCATACGCTTGTTGATAACGAAATCGGCGTCATCGACCTCGGCACGTGGATCCAGTGCGGCCCGTTCCGAGCCATGCTTGAGGTTCTGCAGGCTGAACGGTTGATCGTCGCGGCTGCCATGCACACCGCAATCCGCCCCGCTGATGTGGTAGGCGACATAGGTCCAGACAACCGGAAGTCGGTGGCGACGCAGTTCGCGCGCTATCTGGTTCACGTAAACGATCTGGTTGGGATCGGTCTCGTAGGCGGTCGGCGACATACCCACCTGGGTATAAGCGCATTGCAGGTCGACATTGACCAGCATCGGGCGCTTGCCGAAAGTGTAGCGGAGCCTTGATGGGTCCGACCTGAGCTCCATGTAGAGCTGGCGCGCCGTCTTGTCCGATGTTTCCACGTTCAGCTCCTTAACGGCCGCGTCATGCCTGCAACTCGGGAATGACGATTTTCCCGTTCTCCACAATGACCCGCCCGTCGAGGGATAGCGACGCGTTGCGGAGCGGGATGTCGAGGTGGCAGGCGGTATCGTTGGTGCCGCCCAGTTCGGTGTTCGGCCCGAGCGAGAACAGGACGTTGCCGTAGTAGGACAGCGAGTTCACCCCGATCTCGGCCGTGGCAGTGCGCGTGATGATGCTGTCGTACCACCGTGCCGGCTTGAGCAGTCCAAAGCCAATATGGCTGATGGCGTAGGCCCGGGGGTCGTCATAGTCGGCGATGTAGTCGCGCATCATCGCGGCGTCGACGCCGCTGCCCTCGATGCTGGTTACCCTGCCGCCGGAGATGGTGAGGGCAACCGAGCTCTCGACACATCGCCCGAAGCCCATGACCCGATCGCCCGGAGTGACCACGACTTGGCCTTCGACCATGCCGTCATATGCTTGGCTCAGAACCTGGCCGGTGCCCAGATGATCCCAGCGTCCAGGCGTGTCTGTAAAGCCATACTGCGTCATGACGCGATACTGGCCGAGCTGGTATCGGGCATCGGTACCAGCATCCGACCAGATGCGCATTTCCTTCGCGTTGGCGAGCAGCGTCTCCCCAAATTCGATGCGACGGCGCAGATCGGCATCCGGGAAGTTTCGCGAAAGAATGTCAAACGGCTCGTGGATGAAGAGCATCCTTGTCCCGCTCGCGCAGATTTCCTCCTGCTCGTGCGAGAAGAGCATGCCCATCAGATCGATGATGATATCGGCACCCTTGAGCACCTCCACCAGATGCCGGTTGCCCGCCACGGGGTTTCTTCCCGCAGCAATCATGGCACCGCGTGCGGCCCGTGGCGCCAGTTTGATCTGGAAGGCGTTCGCGCCGATTTCGCGGGCAGCCAAGAGACAGGCCGTCGCATAGTCGGCACGGATTTCGCCTTCACAAAGGATTATGACGGTTTCGTCGCCGGACACCTTGCAAAGCTGTAGTGCCGAACGAAAGAGATTGACCATTTCAAGCTGCGTTGCCACGGGTCACACCATCAATCGAGGTTGGCGAGCTGGCGGGCAAGCTTTACCATGCCGGTGCGGTCGAACTCGTCGAAGAGCCGCTCGCGAAGCCGCGGAGCGGGGCTGGCATTGACGTTCTCGAACAGCGCCACTCGACCAGCCAAGGCCGAGCAGGTAAGATCCCAGATGAAGTTCATCAGCTGCTCTTTCTGCATGCCAGTCACACCCTTGCCGGGGAGCAGCTCTTCAAGGTGATGCTTGATATCAGGGTTCTCGAAGGCCGCCTTGCCGAACCGCATGACCAGCCCCTGACCGCACATTTCCTGCAGGATGTGGACGATCGTCGGATAGTTGCGGATCGAGAACAGCCGGCCAGCCGTGATCATGGTCACGTCTGGCGCCATCGTGCCGGTGGATGTCGGCTTCGCCATGGCTTCGGCCGCCGTGATGAAGGCCGTTAGTGCGCGGTTGTATTCCACGATATCGGCAAGCATGGCCTTGACTGCAGGAATCTGTCCGGTGCCAAGAATTTCCGTCAGCATTTGCGCGCAACCGACAAATATTTCGGATTTGACCATCAGGCGCGTCAGCACGTGCCAATGGGCCCAGAGCACACACTTCCCCGACATCCCCAGCAGACCCTGGTCACCCAGATTAAAAATGCGATCCTTGGGGACGAAGACATTGTCGAAGATGACTAGCTGGTCCGCCTCTTCACCCTTCGAGGTGAGCGGATGGTCAAACGGGTCTTCGCCGGGCTGCGACAGCATTTCGCGGCTGACTAGCTTTATGCCGTCCGAGTTGATCGGCACCGCGCCCCAGATGCAGGCCTCCGGCGGCGTGCCGGGATAGCCCAGATTGGTGAAGAAAATCTCGTCGGTCTGTGCGGCGACAGAGCCCACGGACTTTGCGCCAGAGATCCGCACACCGTCCTTTGACACCGACTTCACGCGCAGAAGGGAGGCAGCCTGCGCCATGGGCGAGGAGCGGTCGTTCTGCGGACCGGTAAGCGATTCGGCGGCCGTGATGCTGTTGAGCCGGCCATACTCCACATAGCGCTGAATATTTTCGACGAAGTCGGGCTGGCACTCGCTGAACGTTGACTTGGCGCCCTTGAAACCATCAATGTTTGCGGCGATGCCGATAGCAATCGTCGGGGCCAGATCGATCGGCCGACCGAAAGTGCCAGCCGTGACGCGCGACGTATGCTCGATCATCTTGCGACGGGCAATCATCTCGTCGAACGTCTTGGGCTCCTGCCAAGAGCGACCGACAATAAGACCGCTCTTGTCGTCGAGGACCGTGGTTGCTTCGCGATGCTCGTCAGTAAACTGGTCGTCGAACATCTGCGCCATGAGACGGACGCCCCCGGCCAATGCCGGCTCGTCCATAACCTTCTCGACGCGCCGCCCCTTGACCCAGAGTTTGCGCCCGTCATCGAGAGAGTTGATGTATTGATCGCCGCTGCGCAAGGCATGCTTGCGGCCCTCGACCCAATTCGATGCATTCGCGTTGGTGCGTCCTTCAGACATATTCCGTCTCCGTTGGATCTGGTGGCCGACCGCCCGGACATATCCGCGCAACCATTCCTATGACCACAGTTACTCCTACGCCCGTCGGTTCATGTCAACCACGAACTTTGGGTTGACCCGTGAAAATATCGGTTGTTAACCGCGACCTGCGAATAACTCCGGGCTAATCCGCTGTTTTGACTGCCTTTAGGTCGAAACATCATGCACAGCCAAGCGTGGGGCGCTCTTGCTCTAGCCAACCAGATTGCCGTGTAAGTTCATCGTTTTTCGGGAATGGTCGATTATTGGTTGAAAGTTTCGCGCAATTCTGGTTGTATTCACAAAACCACTAACCGAGGCTTGCGACAACCATGGCTCTGGATATCCCCACTCCTGGCGATACGGCCGAAACCAGCGATGCCATTCTCGTCCGACTGGAGGAGTTGCTGGCCGCAGATTCGCGGCGCCCCAGCGAGCGAAAATTAGCAGAGCTGCTTGGAGTGAACCGCTATGTGCTGCGCCGGGCTTTGGCACGGCTCAGCGAAGAGGGACGGATATCGCCTCTGGCTCGCCGGAGACGAAAATCAAGCGTGCTGGGCTGGGTGGAGCTATCAAACCAGACCAATCCTGTTGAAATCGGTGAGATACGCATCGCCCTGGAGCCCGGGCTCGCCCGGTTGGCCGCCATGCGAGCGACACCCAACGACATCGCGCAACTCACGGCATTGCACGAGGAAGCCCTATCGCGACCCTATGATGTGGATCTTGATCTTGCATTTCACCAAGCAGTAGCGAAAGCGAGTGGCAACCAAGCCGCCTTCCTGCTGATCTCCACCCTCAACGAAATTACGCGCGATCCCGATTTCATCATGAAGATGCCGGCCTTTACCGAGGAAACCGGCTTCCGTCATCACGCCACCGTGCTAGCGGCCATCCGGGGTCGCGACGGCAATAGCGCACAGGAGGCGATGCTGACCCACTATCGGGCCATTCAGCGCTGGCTGCTCGGTGAGCAGCCCGAGGCTGCGGCGCCGTGACCTCATCAAGCGGTTATTCGAAGGGTTACGACATGAACCACCGACCTCAAGACTCATCCTCCAGAACAACGGTCGACCCGGCCGCCTTCCGGGACGCCATGCGCAACCCGGCGAGCACAGTTGCCGTGCTCACCGCTGGCTCTGCCGGTCAGAGAGTGGGCGTAACGGTTACCGCAGTGAGCTCCCTTTCAGACTCTCCTCCCATGATGCTGGCCTGTGTAAACCGACTCTCAACTGCCCTGCCCGTCATGCAGGAGGCCGGGGCGTTTTGCCTCAATTTCCTGTGCGAAGGGCAGGATGATGTTGCCGCCATATTTGCTGGCAAAGGCGGCCTGCGCGGCGATGACAGGTTCAGCCTCCACCAGTGGACTCAACTGGCGACCGGCGCGCCGGTGCTTTCACAAGCCCTGGTCGCCTTCGACTGTTCTCTCGTAGAAATTCACCAGTCCAGCACGCATGCCATTCTGTTCGGAGAGGTCCACGCGCTGCATCATCGTGCTGATGCAGGACCGTTGCTCTACAACCGTGGAAGTTACCGTTATCTCGCGCAAATCGGGCCATCGGCGATTTGAGCATTCGCCTCCGGCGAGCAGGCGAGCAAATCAGGCGGGAGCCCATCGGCCGGCAACGGAGCAGTTACCTAGAAGACGAACAACTAAGACCGTCCTTGACCCGCGATTTGCTGGTTCGCCGGCGGACCGACGCTTAATGCGCTGCCTGGCCCTCCGGCGGAATATAGCATTGTGGCCGCCAACGAGCCCGTTCATATCCAGTGCTCGCCGAAATGCTGGACAATCCGACGGCGGGTTGCCGGCAGATGTCATCGCCTTGTCCCAGATGCTGTTCGCTCAAATTGCGCGCTGAACGAGCGCATGGGCTCACTCGACAAGGAATTGCGCCTCCGGTCTCGCCGGGACGATACCGCCAAACGCCTAATGACGATCCCCGGCATCGGCGTGATCTGCGCTACCGCTTCGAAGCCTTGGCGCCACCGATCGAAAGCTTTCAAAAAGGGCGCGACTTCTCAGCATGGCCGTGGCTGACGCCGAAGCAGAACTCGGCGGGGCGGCAAGACACGGCTGGGCTCTACCTCAAAGATGGGGCAGCCTGACTTGCGGCGGCTGCCGATCAGCGGGGCTATGACCGTTGTTTGATGGGCGGACCGGAAGGGCGCGCCCGAGGGATCCTGGCCGGCGCGCATGCTGACCAGAAAGCCGCGCATGGTGGTCCGCGGTGGCGCTGGCCAACCGTATTGCCAGGATTGCATGGGCCCTCATCCAGAAGGGCGGGATCTACAGAGTTCCGGGTGCTGTCGCCGCGTAGGCGCAAGCAGCACTTGGGTCGTCGGGGGATGTGAGCAGGTCGATCAGAGGGTAAGGGTAAACAGTCAATGAGACGGGAACGAGAAAACCAGTGTCGATCGAAGCGCATTCTCAGCGCGACGCGTCGATTTGGACCCGCTCCGCGTATTCCATGCGGGCCCGCGGGGTGCAATGGTCGCATCATGAGGCCGGACACACGACTGCACCTGACCACATGCCCAAAGCCAATGAACAGGCGGGCGTCCACAGCGATTGACAGCCTCCGAAGGAAAGCGAAATGTAACGCCCGGCATCCGTCATGGCATCATCGAAGCATTACGCGTGATCGCGGCTTGCCGGAAGACGGCAGTGACAGCATGGCGCGTTGCCTTGCAGAGGATCCGCAATACTATAAGCGGGAAAACTGAACGTCGTCGCAACGGTGTCGGAGGCCTGCGAACGTCGACCCGATTGTCAATGCCGCTGATCAAATGGGCACCGAAGAGCTGACGCGGCTATACAAGGCCATGGTAGCAATGCGGACTGGACTTCGTTGAGATTGCACGCATTGCTGATCGTGCGTAGCGACCGCCCGGACCAGCTCCGGGCTTGGCTCAGTGCAACGACTGGATTGGCCAGGCCTTGCCTGAGAACTGTGAAAATGCCCAAACCCCTGACTGACACCCAGCGCGTCATCCTAGCTCACGCAGGAAGCCGCGACGACCGCCGCGTCTTGCCTGCGCCAAAGACACTCAACAAGAATGCTGGCGCCATCGCGCTGAGTTTGCGGGCGACGCTTGCAAGCGGCCTGATCGATGAGATTCTGGCGGGGACCGGAGACGTTGCATGGGGGCGTACCGAAGGTGGGGAGCCAACCACACTGGTGATCAACGCCTTTGGCCTTGCGTCAATTGGCGTGTCTGACACCGAAGGTACGAACCATTCGGCGACACTCTCGCTCACTTATTCGGCAACGCCACCACGACCGGGGTCCAAGCTGGCGCTTCTCGTCGATCGCTTGAGCCATGCCGATGGCGCGACCATCGACGACCTTGTGGTGGCCACAGGATGGCAGAAACACTCGGTACGCGGTGCCATGAGCGGGGCGCTGAAAACCAGACGTAGGCTCGAAGTGACATCACAATTGGTGGACGGCAAGGGCCGCGTCTACCGCATTCTTGCCGCAGCCTCGCCCAAGATCGACACTGACATTTCCAATGTCACGGCGGATAGCGATCAGCGATGAGAGCGCTATCACCATCCGAACTGGCGCGCGAGCTTGTCGCGCTCGAGGCGCTCAAGACCCCGACGCTGCAGGCGAAATGGCGCCAGGTGTTTAGCACCGAACCGCCGCGCAAGATGCGGGCCGGCTTTCTCCAGCGGGCCATTGCCTATCGATTGCAGGAGCAGGTTTTCGGTGGTTTGAAGTCGGACACCCAACGCGAATTGAAGCGACAAGCCATGGTCCTGCGCAAGCAGCAGAACGGTCGGGCTAGCATCGGTGTCCAGCGGTTACCGAGTCCGCATAGGCAATTGTCACCGGGTACGCGACTGATGCGGGAATGGAATGGCACGACCGAACTGGTGGATGTGGTCGACAGTGGTTTCGTCTGGCGGAGCAGGAGCTACCGCACCCTATCGGCGGTGGCTGTGGCAATCACCGGCACCAAGTGGTCCGGACCAAAGTTTTTTGGATTGGATAGACCGCAACCGTGCTTGGTCAAACCTGCCTCCGGCGGCGCGCGGCGGGGTTTTGTCACATCGGAGCTTACCCAATGAGCGAGCAGACTAGGTTCCGCTGCGCGATCTATACGCGCAAATCCTCCGAAGAAGGCCTTGACCAGGACTTCAACTCCATCGAAGCCCAGCGTGAGGCGGGTGAAGCCTATATTCGATCACAGGCCCATGAAGGCTGGATGCTGGTCCCAGAGCGGTATGACGACGGCGGCTTCTCGGGCGGCAACATGGATCGACCTGCGCTTGTTCGTCTCATGGAGGCCGTGCGTGACGGTGAGATCGATATCGTCGTCATCTACAAAATCGACCGCCTGACGCGGTCGCTGACCGACTTCGCCCGCCTCGCCGAAACTTTCGACACCCACAAGGTGTCGTTCGTTTCGGTCACTCAGCAGTTCAACACCACGAACTCGATGGGTCGGCTGATGCTCAACGTCCTGCTCTCCTTCGCACAGTTTGAACGCGAGATCACCGGAGAACGGATTCGCGACAAGATTGCCGCGAGCAAGAAAAAGGGCATGTGGATGGGTGGAATGGTGCCGATGGGCTATGACGTTCGGGACCGGCGGCTGCTTATCAACGCGGAAGAAGCTGAAACCATCCGAACCATTTTCCGGCTCTATCTTGAGGTTGGTAGCGTGCCGTCCTTATTGGAGCGTCTCGCGACTGATGGTTTTATGACGGCACCACGCCTCTCGGCCAAGGGGCGTTCGACCGGCAGGCGACATTTTACCCGCGGGCATCTCTACAAGCTGTTGTCCAATCCCATCTACATTGGACGCGTGGTTCACAAAACAGTGTCACACCCAGGCCAACATGCTCCCATCATCGACATCGCCACCTGGCATGCGGTGCAAGCTCAACTCGAGACCAATACGCAGGGCCCGCGCATACGACGGCGTCGAGCGGCCGTAGAAGCACATTTATTGACCGACCTTCTGGTCGCCAGCGGCAGCAGTCGTTTCATACCTACGCATGCCAACAAAGGCTCGCGCCGATATCAGTATTATGTGGAAGAGGTGGAAGCCGGACACACGCCACGCCGCCTTCCCGCCCGAGAAATCGAGCGGGCGGTTGTGTCTGCCCTGACCTCGTACCTGCACGACCACCAACAGTTGGCGAGTGATCTTGACGTCGGCGGCAGCGCCGTGGGCGACATGCTTACGAACGCCAGTGTTATTGCCGAGAAGCTTAGCGATCGCAGTGGTGAAAAGATTCGCCAGACCGTTACCCATCTTCTGCTGAAGGTGATCTATCGCGAAACCCACCTCGAGCTGCAGATCGCGCGCAACCGTCTTCAGACGATGCTGGGATGGAGAGACGAACCCGACGCGCGCTCGGCGACAAACAGGCAGGATCGTGATGACATCATTGCGGTGCGGGTACCGCTGGCTATTCGGCGGCGCGGGCCGCAGCTCAAACTTGCCGTCGAACCATCTGATCGCACCCATAATGCACCTGATCAAACCTTGCTGACTGCCATTGTTCGCGCCCGTGATTGGGCGGATCGCATTATTGCCGGCGCATCACCCGCCCAAATCGCCGAGCAAGAGCAGGTCACCGACGGCTATGTTAGTCAGCTTCTTCCCTTGGCCTTCCTCGCGCCCTCCATCATTGAGGACATCGTGGCTGGCAGACATCCGGTTGATTTCACCGCAGATCGCATGATCTGGAGGACCCCACTGCCGCTGAGCTGGCGTGATCAGGCGTCGATTATCAGGTAAATCGTCGACGCGCGGCGGGCTCTGATCGCTGCTTTCATTGCCATCGCTACGCTCACGTCAACGTCGGGAATGGTCATCGCGATCGGTGCAGGCGCTCGGCCAGCTAGCCAGCTTTGTTGAAGGCTTTTTCCTGCTCGAGCGCATTGACCAAGTCGAGCGTGACGAAGAAGCGAACCTTCTGGTGGTGGTGCTGCACCGCCTGACCGGCGCGCTGCTCAACCGGCTCACCCACCGTGTCCATATCCTGACTGCGCCATGAACGGGGACAGCTACCGGCTCAATCAATCCGCCGCCCGCCGGCACCGCACCGCCCCCGAAACCGCGGCGGAGCAAAACCAGGCCACCGAGATCATCCATCCCGACACCGGCGAAATCCGCGCATAACAGCCAACCCAGAAGCGCCATATGCCAAGGGCCCCGATCGGGGCCCTTGGCATATCTGCTCACCACCAGCACTGGCCGGTTTTTACGCCGCCACACTGGACGACTTTTGCTCCGCCGTTGACAACAAGGACAACCAGATCCTGCGGCCCGTGTCTTTCGCGCTGCTTTCGTTTGTCAGGAAGGACTAACGACAGCCCGGCCTTTAGCTTGCCAATGCGTGATCCTGTTGAGACCATGCTGAATGCCGTTCCCGTGGCTGCGCATGTCGGACATGCGGGTCACGCCTCGGGTAGCCACCCGGAGGTCCGTCGGCGGACGACGCTCCGCGTCGATGCAGCGCTTCTCAAAGGTGCTGCGCCACAGTCTTAAGGATCCATGGCAACTTCAACGAGCCGCCAGCCGCCGATTTGCATCTTCTTGTACTCGCTGGACCAACGCAGCCTGTTGAGCAATTGCTTCCTTTTCCCATTCTTCCATAGTCATTGGTGGATTTGGGTCTTGCCAAATCCACGGCGATTGCGGTCCGTCGAAGTATAGTTCTCTTATGGTATTCATTGGGTCCAATGGCTTAAGAAGAGCCCAGGGAAGATGCGCTTTACCATCCCAGTCGGGTGGTCGGTACCAAGCGATTCCGTTTCCATGATTGTTAACGACGCCCAATCCCGGCGCTTGTAGGTATTGAGCAGCGAATTTCTCAGCGCCCATCAAGGGGAGCTGTTCTTCGATTGTTTGTTTGCTCTCCCGTTCCTCGCAAAGGGCCACGCCCTTATTTCTCGTAACGAACCCACCACGTGGGGTGGCCCATTT